>CAZQWS010000006.1:0-53359 GCA_964597355.1 uncultured Bdellovibrionales bacterium | reverse complement strand
GCCCAAATTTGGGGAGAAAAATTGACTCCCGTGGTGGCATGAGTATGAAGAAGTTCTTCGATAGCTTCTTTCCGAAAAAGTTCGCGGGAAACGAGCTCACCTTGAAGAAGCTTTTCCTTGGCGTAGTCGCGGAGTTCCCCACGGAACCAAGCATCGATGGGTACCCCAAAGCCCATTTTTGGTCGGTAGAGAACTTCATGAGGGAGGAGATGCCGGAGAGCTTTTTTCAGAATATATTTTTTGTTATTCAATCCCTTGAGCTTCAAATCAAAAGGAATTTGAGCCGTAAGCTCCAAAAGTTCATGGTCGAGAAAAGGTGATCGACCTTCGAGAGCGACGGTCATACTGGCGATATCAACTTTGACGAGGAGATCTTCGGGGAGGTAGAGAGCGAAGTCAGCGCACACAGCCTGTTCAGTCTTATTCTCTGAACCTGATTGGAGAAACTGTTCAGCAACGAGTTCATAGGTGTTTTCTCCTTTGATTTTCTCTTTGAATGCTTCAGTATACAGCTTCTCTTTTTGTTCATTGGTGAAGTAGGAAGTGAAGCCCATGTAGCGCTCACGATAGTCAACGGCCAGGCTTTTGGTAAGACGGTAGACACGATCAAAAAAAGTGGTAGGAAAAATATTTTTGATAAGCCGAGTGATGGGGACGCCAATAGTCTTTGCTAACCAAGAAAAATTTTCTAAGAAGAGAGAAGATTTGAAGGCAGCATAGCGAGTATAACCCGCGAAGTTCTCATCGCCCCCGTCGCCATTCAAGGCCACCGTCACGTGTTCACGGGTGAGTTTCGATACGTAGTAGGTAGGGAGGGCGCTCGAGTCAGCAAAGGGTTCTTCGTATTGACGGACCAAGAGGGGAAGCACGTCGATAGCATTGGGTTCCACGATAAACTCGGTGTGATCAGTCTTAAACTTCTCGGCGATCATCCGAGCATAGGGGAGTTCATTGTATTTCTCTTCTTTGAAGCCAATAGAAAAGGTTTTGACGGGCTGTTTGGAGTGTTTGGCCATCATGGCGACGATAGCGCTCGAGTCGACTCCTCCCGAAAGAAATGCTCCCAGTGGTACATCGGAGATCATGCGGAGCCTGACTGACTCCTCGAGTTTCTCCAGAATGCGCTTTTCCCATTCAGCTTCAGATAACTCAATCTTTTTAGAATAATCGAGTTTCCAGTAGCGCTCTTTTTTGAGTGTTTTGGTTTTGAAATCAAGGACGAGGTAGTGAGCTGGTTCGAGCTTCTTAATCCCCACAAAGCCGGTCATCGGTGCTGGCACATACTGGAGGGTAAGGTAGTGATGGATAGCCTCGTAATCAATTTCTTTCGTGTACTCTGGTTGAGTAAGGATGGCTTTGAGTTCAGAAGCAAAGAGAAAAACGTTGCCATCAAAGTAGTATTTAAATGGTTTCTTTCCTACTCGGTCGCGGGCACAGAAAAGCACTTGTTCCTTCTCATCATAAATAGCGAGAGCAAACATGCCGCGCAGGTGTTCGACACACTTCTCTTTGTATTTATCATAGAGAGCGAGGATGACTTCGGAGTCGGAGTGGGAGCGGAAGGTATAGCCATCTTTTTCGAGGAGCACTCGCTTTTCCTGGAAGTTGTACATCTCACCATTAAACACAAGCTCATAGCGGTCGAGATAACGCATGGGCTGATGCCCTAGTGGAGAAAGGTCGATAATAGCAAGACGCCGGTGACCGAGGCCTACTTTTTGGTCGGGAGAAATATAGACACCGCTATCATCTGGACCACGATGCTTGATAGCATCGCACATCGTCTCTACGGCTTGAGGAGTAACGGGCGTAGAGAAAGAAATTTTTCCAGCGATACCGCACATAAAGTTTATTTATTTGAGAAGTTTATGAAAAAGAGTGAGGTACTCTTCGGTAGCATGATGCCAATCGAATTTTTTCTGTACTCCGAGGAAGGCTTGCTCGCCGAGCGAATGACGCAAGGTGGCATCTTCAAGGAGAAGGCTCAGTTTCTGATGAAGAGCGTCAATATCATGTGGAGCAATAAGAAAACCATCATTCTTCCCAGTGATGATTTCTCGGGTGCCACCGACATCTGTGGCGATGATGGCTTTGCGACAGAGAGCCGCTTCAATCACAGCAGTCGGGATACCTTCAGTGTAGCTTGGGTTGACGAAGATATCGAACGACTTAAGGAGGGCCATGGCTTCGGCGAATGGTTTTTCACCGAGAAGTACCACTTTATCCTCGAGCTTTTTTTGAGCGATGAACTTTTCCAGCTGCGCCCGCTCTGGGCCATCGCCGATGATAGCGCAGATACTAGTAGGGGAATTGAGTTGTGAGAAAGCTTCTATGAGATCAAATACTCCCTTGCCATCTATGAGACGTCCTACAAAACCGATGACTACTTTTCCAGGAAAATGTTCTTGGAAAAATGAGTGGGGAGCAACGCTTTGGACGATATCCTTTTCTACGCCTCGGTAAATGACTTTGCAGTCGGTACGACGAGAAAGCCGCTCCGCGAAATCAGCAGAGGCCTTGGAATTAGCAATATTGAGATCGCTCTTTTGCAGTACAAAGGTTCCAAGCGTGTAGTCATACAATTTACCTGCCAAGGTTTTTAACGGACTGTTAAAACGAGCAAAATCTGATCCATGTTCGATATGAACCCAAGGAATTGAGGCTTTCCGGGCATAGTGCCAAGCCATGAGAGAGGTAAAGAAAAAACGAGTACGAGATAGAACGAGAGAATACTTTTCTTCCTGTAATCTTTTCCAAAGCATCCAAAATTCTTTTTTCCAGAACTTTGGGAAAGGGTAGTTCGGAATAAGTTCAATCGCGGGGAAACGAAGGATACGCACGTTATCGTAACGAGTCTCAAGTGATGGAGAAGAGAGAGGAAGCTTTGGAGTAAAGACAGTGATAGTTACCCCTTCTCTGGAAAGGGAGTGATTAAATTCATCACTATGACTCTCTAGTCCACCGGTATGTGGCGGATAGTAAGGAGAAAAAACAAGAAGGTTCATTTATTTGTTTTGGTTGATTCCCTCAAGGGATTCTTTGCGGGTAAGCACGGTGATTTGTTGCTCGAGTCGTTCAATAGTAGAAAGGAGTTTGAAAATCATGAGAAAGATAAAGATGAAGCCCGTCAGAATGACAGCGTTGATATTGTCAGAAATACCAATGAGCTTGGCGAGGGTGTTGGTGATACTTGGGAACAGTACAATAATAGCCATGCCACCCCAGACGATGATACGGATAGAGAGCTTGAGGATGGTTTGGCCAGCCTGATGTTTGAAGAATTTCTGGAGGCCTTGGAAGATCATGACTCCAGCGATAATAGCGATGACTATTTGATATAGAGCAAGTTCAGGCATAAGAGTATAAAAAGTGATTAAGAAATGAGATTCCAAATAATTTTGTAGAGTGTCTTGAGACCGTTCACGAATCCTTGTTTTTGAATTTTTCCCATTGAATATTCAGTATAACGCACCTCGATCGGGACTTCACAGTACTTGAGTTTGTGAAGATACATTTCGCGGATGATTTCACTATCGTATTCATAGCGGTCGGTTCGAGTGTCGATGAGCTCAGCTGCTCGTCGTGAATAAGCTCGAAATCCGGACTGGCTATCAGAAACATAGAGACCATAAAAGTACCAAGTCACAACATTGCCAATCTTATTAGCAATAACTTTGTACCAGGGCATACCCTTGGGATTGAGAAGACGGGTGCCGAGGACCACCTCGGCCTCTCCTTTCTTTATGGGTTCAATGAGTTGTGCAATATCCTCTGGGTTGTGCTGGCCATCGCTGTCCATGGTGACAATGATATCGGCTCCGAGAAACTTGGCAGCCTCGATGGCGGTTTTGGTGGCAGCGCCTTTGCCTCGATTCAAACGATGACGGAGAGCAATTACGCCAGCCCGTTTTCCCATCTCAAACGTATCGTCTTTGCTTCCGTCGTCGACCATGACGATATTGTGGTAGCCAGCAGAACGAATTTCTTGAATGACCTCAGCGAGTACTTTGGATTCGTTGTAAGCAGGCAGCGCAATAAAAATGGAGGGAAGAGAAGAGTCTGGCATAGTCAGAAAAAGAGGTCTCAAAAAGCAAAACCTGTCCTTAATATCTATCTTAATTTACCACGGCCCTATAGTCGAAACAAACGACTATTCTTCACGAAGTCTTGCCTTGAACCAAGTAGCGGTTGCAGTAATTCCCTCAGCAATGGCTACTTCTGCTTTCCAATCCAATTCTCGCTCGGCTTTGGTGGCATCAAGGACGCTTCGCTTGGTTTCTCCGGCTTTTGCTTCGCCATGGGTTGCTTCGAAAGTCTTCCCAAACTGCCAATTAATAAGGCGGAAAATTTCGTTGACGCTCGTTTCTTTGCCGGTACCAATGTGGAAGGTCCCTTCGGTGAGTTCGGAATCAAGAGCGGCTAAGTTAGCCTTTACCACATCACCGACATAGACATAATCACGAGTCTGCTCGCCATCACCATTGATGGTAGGGTTGCGGCCTTCCAGCATGGCACTGGTAAAGACGGCAATAACTCCAGCTTCGCCGTGAGGATTTTGGCGGGGACCATAGACATTGCCATAGCGAAGGATAATGTAGGGGAGGCCGTGGATACGATGGTAGAAACGGAGATAGCCTTCTACCCCTGCCTTAGCCAAGCCGTAAGGAGAAAGAGCAGTCACTGGCTCGTTTTCTTTAACTGGATAACTGGCATTATCTCCAAACATAGCACCTCCAGTTGAGGAAAAAATGAATTTTTTAACTCCAGCCTTCATGGCAATATCCATGAGTCGAAGGCTACCGATAATGTTACATTCAGCATCAAGAATTGGGTTTTCTACAGAAGCCCGGACATTGATTTGGGCAGCTAGGTGGAAAATGGCTTCTGGTTGGACGCGTTTAAAGACACTCTCAAGCTTTTTTTGACTGGTGATGTCGCCTTTGATGAATTTGGCTCGGCGATTGAGGTTTTCTTCCTGACCTGAAGAAAGGTTGTCGAGGACAGTAACCCGGTGACCGCGGTCGACCAGAGCATCAACCACGTGAGATCCGATAAAGCCAGCTCCGCCCGTGACGAGAATACGCATAGGTATTGGATAATAGTACCTATTACTCTACCCCAAAAGTGTTTTTCTGTCAATAAAAAATACTGATTTTGTCAACCCCGCACCTTTTCCGAGGAGGACTTTAGGTCAACGACATTGTGAGGCATAACCGCTTCTTGGCTTATACTTTCAGTAACCAACGTCTTTTCTTAGAAAAGGTGCGGGGTCAAGGCATCAAATCAGAATATTGCAGAAGCCTAGTCTCTCTTGTACAATTGTCGTATGAATATGGAAAAACCTTGGCTTTCGGTGGTGGTCCCACTTTACAATGAAGAGGGGAATGTTACTCTCCTTCATTCCAAAATTCTTGAAGCAGTCCAGAAACTGGGACGGCCTTTTGAAATTATTTTCATCGATGATGGTTCGCGCGATAAGACCCTCGAAGAAGCGAAAAAACTCAGTCCACTGAAACTTATCATTTTCCGCAAGAACTTTGGTCAAACTGCAGCTTTTGATGCAGGTTTCAAGGCAGCGCAGGGAGAGGTGGTAATTACGCTCGATGGCGATCTCCAAAACGATCCAGCTGACATCCCTCTTCTCTTGGCCAAAATGGATGAAGGCTATGATGTCGTATCAGGATGGCGCCACAAACGTCAAGATCCATGGAGTAAGAAAATTCCTTCTCGTATTGCCAATCTTCTCCGCAAAGTCCTTATCCATGACAATATCCATGACTCAGGCTGTAGTTTGAAAGCGTATAAACGCGAGTGCTTTAAGGATGTGGATCTCTTTGGGGAAATGCACCGGTTTATCCCGGCTATCCTTCAGCTTGAAGGATACAAGGTAGGAGAAGTCAAAGTGTCCCATCATCCACGAGTGCATGGCGTGACCAAATACAACTGGAAACGTGGGTTCAAGGGCTTTGTCGACATGATTTCTATTTGGTTTTGGCGCAAATATTCTCACCGACCACTTCATCTCTTTGGAGCGAGCGGGGTAATTCTTTCCTTCGTAGGAGGAGTCATTCTTGTATGGATGGCTGTAGAAAAACTGTATTTTGGAGAGTCTATCTCTGAACGCTTGTGGCCGCTCGTTGGTATCTTTTTTATGCTGGTCGGTATCCAGCTCTTTATTTCAGGTCTCTTGGCGGATATCGCGGTCCGGAGTTTTTACCAAGTTCGGAATCGGATGAATTACAATATTCGCGAGATCAGACAACAATAAACAAACAGCAATTAACGAACTACAGGGAGCGAAGGAGATAAGCAATTAATAATCAGCAAAGATGTCAAAGGATGTTTTGAAAGAGAAGATGGATGAGCTTGCTAAAGGGGTCTATGCTGTTACGAAGGCTTTCCCAAAAGAAGAAATTTACGGTCTTACTTCGCAAATAAGACGAGCTTCGCTTTCGATTATTTTAAATTATATTGAGGGGTTTGCTCGTGTTGGCAATAAGGAGCTTAAGAATTTCCTCCAGATTTCATATGGTTCTCTGAAGGAAACGCAGTATTTACTTTTCTTTTGTGCTCGTGAAAAATACATTAAAGAGGGAGATTACAAAAAACTAATGAAACTGTCAGATGAGGTTGGGGCAATGCTTTGGAATAGAATCGGAACGATAAAAGAAAAAATCTTACAAAGTTAAGGAAGAGTTGCTTTTGTTAATTGCTAATTGTTGACTGTTGATTGTCTTATGAAAGTCACTTTTCTCGGGACGGGATATGTGGGACTGGTATCGGGTGCTTGTATGGCAGAAATCGGGCATGAGGTGATTTGTGCCGATATCGACAAGGACAAAATTGGGAAACTCAAAAAGGGAGTAATTCCAATTTATGAAATTGGACTCGAGGAAATTGTCGAGCGCAATGTCAAAGAAGGAAGACTTTCTTTTACCACTGACTTGAAGCATGCGATCCAGGAATCCGAAGTGGTGTTTATGGCAGTCGGTACCCCAGAAGACAAAATGACGGGGCAAGCCGATCTCCAGTATGTGTTTGCGGCCGCTGAAACGTTTGGTAAACACTTGAACGGTTTCAAACTGTTCGTGGATAAATCAACCGTGCCAGTAGGGACGGCCGAAAAGGTGGAGGAGCTTATTAAAAAAGCCTCCAAAGGGAAACATCCGTTTGAAGTGGTGTCTAACCCAGAATTTCTCCGTGAAGGGGCAGCGGTGAAAGACTTCCTCAATCCAGATCGGGTAGTGGTGGGGACCAAATCAGTCAAAGCCAGGAAGCTCATGGAACAGATTTATCGACCCTTGGCTCGCTCTGGCCGTCCCATCATGTTTACCGATGTCAGAAGCGCCGAAATTATCAAGTACGCAGCTAATGCTTTCCTCGCGATGAAGATCACCTTTATGAATGAGGTGGCCAACTTCTGTGATGTGGCTGGTGGCAATGTGAAGGAAGTAGCCAAAGGTTTGGGCTACGACAATCGTATCGGATCGCGATTTCTTTATGCTGGTATTGGCTATGGCGGATCATGTTTTCCCAAGGACGTGAAGGCCTTTATTGAAACAGGTCATGAGTATAATTCTCATTTCCATATCATTGAGACCGTAGATAAGGTGAATCAATCACAGCGTATTAAACCATTCGTGAAAATGAAAGAGATCTTTGGGGAAAAGCTCAAAGACAAAACTATAGCTGTCTGGGGTCTCGCCTTTAAACCACGTACTGATGATATTCGAGAAGCAGCCGCTATCGAAAATATTAAACTTTTTCTCGAGGAGGGTTGTAAGGTAAAAGCCTTTGATCCGATTGCTGTAGAAAATACTAAGAAGGCACTCCAGCACAAAAGTCTCGTGTACGGTAAAAAAGCAGTAGATGTGCTCAAGGGAGCTGATATTTTACTTATCTGCACCGAATGGGATGAATTCCGAGTAGTGGAACACAAAGATCTTAAGAAATATATGAAGGGAGACGTGATTTACGATGGCCGGAATGTCCTCGAGCGATCCGAAGCAGAAGCAGCAGGCTTTACTTATTATGGTGTCGGTGTATAACGCCTATGAAAGTGCTCTTTCTCAACTACGAATATCCTCCTTTGGGAGGAGGGGCGGCCAATGCTACCGCACAACTCCTCGAGGAGTTTGCCAAAATGCCAGATATGGAGGTGCACCTCGTGACCTCGGCTTTGGGTGATACCTGGGAGAAACTCTCGGTCGGGGAAAGAGTCATCGTCCATCGGGTACCGATTGGAAAAAACCCTGCCAATCTTCATCATCAGTCATTGGGGGATATCGTCCGTTACACTCTGAAAGCTTGGTGGTATAGCCGCAAATTGATACGGTCTTCGGCAACTTCCTTTGACGTGACGCTCGCTTTCTTTGGAGTACCCTGCGGATTTCTAGCCCTCCTCCTTAAGTGGGAATTTCACCTGCCGTATGTAGTGTCTCTACGCGGTTCAGATGTGCCAGGCTATAGTCGTAAATATGTTTGGCTCTATCCGCTCCTGAAACAAATTATCCGTTTTGTATGGAAAAGAGCAGCAGCGGTTGTGCCCAATAGCCAAGGACTGCTCCAACTGGCCAAGCAAACTGATCCGCAACAAACCTTTGTCATTATCGAGAACGGTGTCGATACCAAGCGTTTTGTACCCGATCTCACTAAGCGGCCGGCTGGTGAATTTATCGTGACGCCAGGAGCTTCACGGGTGACTGAACGCAAGGGGCTCAATTACCTTATCGAAGCAATAGCCATTCTCACCCCCAAATATCCCGAACTCCGGCTTAAAGTAATGGGCGATGGCAATGCCAAAGAAAGTCTCGAATCTTTGGTCAAAGAAAAAGGCCTCGAAGAGACAGTACAGTTCCTCGGGCGTATTCCACGCGAAGCCACCAAGGGTTACTATCAGGAAGCCTCGCTCTTTGTCTTACCTTCTCTCAATGAAGGCATGAGTAATGCCATGCTTGAGGCGCTCGCTTCGGGTCTCCCGATTGTCTCGACACCGACTGGTGGGGCAGCTGAACTCGTCATGGAGGGGAAGAATGGCAAAATCATTCCTGAAAAATCCGTCGAAGCTATTGCGGCTGCGATTGAAATGTTTCTCCAAAATAAAGCCCTGGTTACCGAATATGGTGCCGAGAGCCGTCGCCGCGCCGAACTTCAGGGCTGGGACAAGATAGCCGTCTCCTTCAAAAAAGTCCTTGAGAGTAGTTTCAGAAAGTAGTCTCCCACAGGTTAGAACAAAACCATAGTTATGCTATTCGCTCTTCTTTCATCCTTCTTTGTTTCGCTGGGGGATGTCTTTGGCAAAAAAGTACTCCAAGAAATTGATGAGTATACCACCGCTTTTTCCCTCCGGATCTTTGCTTTTTCTATCCTTTTTTTCTTCATGTTATTCTCTAATGTCCAAGTTACTTTTGATTTTTCTTTTACTTTTCTCGGAGCCCTGTTTGTTGGAGGAACATTGAATGTATTGGCTGCCATTTTCTATATGCGTGCTATCAAGGATTCCGACCTCTCAGTATCAATACCGATGCTTTCATTTACTCCACTGTTTCTTCTTTTTTTGTCACCGCTTATTCTCGGTGAATGGCCTACCTGGTTTGGAGTCATGGGGGTAAGTTTCATTGTGACAGGAGCTTATTTTTTAAACATACGTCAATCGAGAAAGGGATGGCTGGAGCCGTTTCGAGTCTTACTCCGAGAACAGGGCTCCCGTCTCATGCTCTTAGTGGCTTTCATATGGAGCCTTACTTCCACTCTTGATAAGGTTGGTGTGGTGGCCACGTCACCTTTGGTATGGGCTTTATCGATCAATCTTTACATTATTCTTTTCATGCTCCCTTTTGTTATGGTCCGTCTTAGAAAGAATGCCCCACTCCTTCTCAAGAAATGGAAATATCTGAGTGCTGTTGGGACAAGTGATGGGGTAGGAATTCTCTTTCAAATGATGGCGGTACAAGTGACTCAAGTCCCATACGTGATCGCTCTTAAGCGGATGAGTATACTTTGGAGCTCACTGCTTGGATTTTCTGTATTTAAGGAAAAAGATGTCTTGGAAAAAAGTGCTGGTATTGTATGTATGCTTGTTGGCGTTCTTTGCATCGTATTGTTCTCGTGACCTCCGAGCGTTATTTCACGCAGATTCACAAGGAAAATTGGACATAAAAAGTCAAAAGCCGGGGAACGTAGTTATCGTTCATCCGGCTTTTTCGGTCGTGCTGCAGTCCTCTTCCAGCCGTCCAGAACCTGGCTGTCAGGTTCTTGCCAGAACCAGGAAGAGGTCGTGCTGCTGACCTGTCACGAGACTCTCGAAGAAGTGGAAAGCATCCTGGGCGCCGTAGTAGCGCCGGTTGATTTCCGGGATGACGTCCGGTAGTCCCTGAGCGATGCGAAGCATGGCTTCGCGTTCCATAGTGTATGCCTCGAACGCGCTTTCGGCAAAGGCGCGGTCCGCTGGGGATTCGCTCTTTGCGGCTTCTTTGGCCAAGGCGTCCAGGAGCTCTTGGAGGCCGGTCTCGTAGATCTGGGTGAGATCCGACCCCATTTCTTCTTGGTGAACTTGCACCATCCCGAAAGCTCCCCAGACCAGGGTGGTCACGGCCTTGCCAATGGGTTGGGGCTCACCTTTTTCCGACAGGCCAAGCGGAAGGTCGGCCGGGAGGTTGAAATACGCCCGCAGCCATTCGAACATCTCGATCTCTTCCGTTGCGGTCAGGCGGATCGCCAGGTTGTACATGAACATCTCCAGAGGGTAGGCTTGAGGGCTTCTAAGTATGCCCTACAAGCTTACTGGTTGTAAACCCTGCTTGGGAGCAGGATGACTCTTGGCACGCCTTTTCCAGCGTGACATGCTATACTAGCATATTTATATAAAAAAGTCAACTGATGAGATAGTATCAAAAAATGGCTTTAGGGAGCCATAAAGTTAACATAAAAAAGAAGAGGCCGGCAACGTGGTTCACGTGCCGGCTCTTTTTGTTCCTACCTTCGAAGGTCAAGGTGTGGACTTAGTCCATCTGCATGGCCGCGAAAATGCGGTTGAGGACCTCACCTTGGGTGATCTGATCAGTTGCGCCCAGGATGTCCGCCATGTACTGGTACATGACTGCTTCCTGGCGAGCCACCTTCTGGAGGTGTTGCAACGCCCGCTGGCTGCCGGGTTCGAAGTTGACGTTCCACGGCAGAGGTGCGCTGCGGCCCACCATGCCCCAGCGGATGCTGCCCTGGTTCTTCAGGGCACGAAAGAGGAAGTGGAAATCGTCCATCCCAGCAAGCGGCACGATGCCAAAGCCAGGCACTTCCAGGGTCCGACCGGTGTTGCCGTCGCAATCGGCCGAGAAGAAGTCGTTCTTGACGAGCGTCTCGACCGTGTAGATGGCGCCGGTGTTCTGGAACACGTGATACTGGAGCTTGTGGAACCAGTTTTCACGGTGGAACCCCACGACATCGAGGGCACGCGATTCGGCGAAAGTCAGTGCGCGGGCGATGTGGGTTGGCGTAACCGCCAGCTCGGAAGACCAGGGCATGATGTAGCTCTTCTCACCCCGCCGGATGGCTTCCTGGCAGCCGTAGGTGACTGCCATTGCCGAACCGGGGTTCTTGCCCCATTGGTCGTACTGGACGGCGACGACCCGGTCACCTTCGGCAGCGAACTCGCTCCGCACTGCGAGAGTCGTCGGAGCAACTCCCTCGTTGTCCACCACCTCAGCCAGCTTGTTGCCGGGTTCGGTGTTGGTCACGATGATGAGACGTTCGACGTCGTCAGAGCGGAGGATGTTGCGGAATGCTTTGGCGGGGCCGGCGAACTTGCTCATGTCGTACGACTGGGCAGTGGCGCCGGCTTGGAACAGACGGGAGACGATGGTGGGCATCTAGCTTTCCTTCAGAGAAGAATTTTCAACACCTTACCTTACGGTAAGGGGACTGTGTCGCGCTTTGGTAACGCAACTTATAATGATAGCATGTTTTTATGGAAAAGTCAATGGTAAAAATGGCTTAGATGAGACATAAAGTGGTAAGCTATCAATAATAAAAAACTTCTGGGTATGAGTAAAAACCTTATCAAAATGGGAAAAGGAGTAGTGACTCTTATTTTGGTGTGGCTCTTGGTAAGGGAGGTGGATTGGGTAGGGGTGGGGAAGACGCTTGAAAACGTGTCTCTTCCTTTTATTGGAATTTATCTCGTGCTCCAACTTACCGGAACTTGGCTTTCAGCATGGAAGTGGCAGTACTTGGCTAGTACGCAAGGATTTACTTTTTCGCTTCGCCAAGGATTCCTTCACTACCTCGCTGGGGCTTTTATCAATAATTTTCTTCCCTCGACTATTGGTGGTGATACTTATCGCACCATGTGGATGAGTGAGCCGGGTAAGCGTTTTGAAGCCTTTGGGGTAGTTCTCTTTGATCGCTTGAGTGGACTCCTCTCACTCTTTCTCCTCTCGACCCTCTCCTTATTTTTCATCCCCGTGGAGTATTTCTTGCAGCAGCCGATACTTATTATAGTAGGGATACTCATGCTCGCTGCCGCAATTTTTGCTTTGTTTTCGCTCATTTCGATTACGGGATTTTTCGAACTCATCCTTACCGTGGCCGGTTGGTTGCCATGGCAAAAAGTCCGTACCCAATTGGAACGGCTTGAACCTTTGGCTGAAACGAGGCTCTACCTCAAAGCCCTTGGCTTCTCTTTTTTGTTTCTTATTGTTGGGGTGAGCCTCAGCAATTGGGCGCTGTGGCAAAGCATCGGCCTCGAACTTTCTCTCGGCGCCTTTCTCGGTTGTATTTTCCTCGCTACCTTGCTCGCCAATATTCCGATCTCAATCAATAACATCGGCGTCAAGGAATGGTCATATATTTTTGTCTTTGGTTTGGTAGGAGTGTCGGCCGAAATGGCTGTCACCGCAGCGCTTCTCTCGCGCTTTCTCCAGATGCTTCTCTCCTTCCTTGCATTGCCAGCCTACTTGGAAGAACGGAAAAAAGTTGAAGGATCTACTCTTTAGATATCAGACTTGCGCGTTTGTACTCAAAATTCACAAAACGCGTGGTAAGAGAAGGGTGTTTGAGCGTAGACTGATATTCTTTATAATCCATGCTCACTTCACGGCGATTGGCTCGGTGTGAATTTTTCCGTTCAATCGTGCAAGTCCGGATTATACACTTACTATTCTTTCTCAAACCGGACAATGTTCACGAAGTTGTCGGGACGGCCATTGATGAGGAGCTGCCAGTCAGGATTATTTTGAACTTTGTCGACGTAATAGGCGGTGTCACGCTTGGGCCAAGGATTGTTCTTGAGCACTGGCTGATTGCGTACTTTCACGACCCCGCGTTTGGACATAACGAAATAGTCAGGCTTCACTTGAGCTAGGTCAATCTGACGTGACTGAAGGCAACGGCCGACGAAGAAACGGCAAACGGTATTACTGTTGGACCAAATGACGAGCTTTTCCGGATTGGGGAGACTATTGAGATACTCGGCCGCTTCGTAGAACCCGTGGCCCCAAGAGTCATGGATGGATTGTTCTTTGGGAAGGAGAAAGTTAGTGTAGCTAAAATAAAACGGTTTCAGTTGCCAAAGAGTAACTCCCCCCAAGAGGAAGAGGAAACCTGCGATCCTAACGATGGTTTTTTGCTGAAGTTCTTCTTTCACCAAACGGCGTACCCATTCATCAAGAGCGATAGCGGAAGCTAAGGCAATGAGGGGGAAGAGAGCGATCATGTAGCGGGCATTGGTGACTACTCTTGCTTGGTAGGTGGCGAAGAGATAAAGCAGGATAAAAGCAAATACGGCGAAGACAATTACTTTGGCTCTGGGAGAAAAGATATTGGTCCACAAACCGATAAGGCCGAGGAAGAGCCCGAGGAAGAGGATGGGGGTAAGCGAGAATACGAAGGGGAAGATTTCCATGAGACCAACTTCGAACCACTTCTCATACAGTGGTGCGGTTTTCCCGAGGACCGGTTTAAAGTTAAAGGCTTGCGGTTCATTGGCATAGGCTGCATCTCGAAGCGCTTCTACGGGAGCGAGGGCTTGGCCAGTCCAGACATTGATGAGAGAAAGGAGGATGATGGTACCCAAGACGAGAACTACTCCTCGGGTGATGAAGAGACTGCGTTTTTTGACCCAGTTTTGAAGGGTGAGGAGGCGGCTATTGGTGCCGTATTTCCAGGCGGCAAAGACAAAAGCAGCTAAAAGACTAAGACCCGCTATCCAGTAAGGCCAATTTTTGGGGTCAAGGAATTGAGAGGCTCCTTTGAAGAAGAGCGACGGATCGAGGAAGGTAGCAGGGAGAAGGATGAAGAAAGTGAGAGCAGCTAGGCCGAAGATCTTGAGGAAAGCGATGGTGTGCTTCATTACTGTTTGACGGGTAAGAATAGCTCGTGGTTCATCGGTGAAAAAGAGAAAGTAGCCTATAAGGAAAAGTCCAAAGAGGGGAAAGAGGAGAAAGGCAGTGTATTTGGAGAGGAGGGCAAAACCAGTTATGACACCAGTAGCCAAAAGAAAACGTGGTTTATCGTGGAAGAGAAAACCAAGGTAGCAGAGCACTGAAAGAAATCCGAAAAGCCAAAAAAAGCTGTCCGGATTGATCACTTGGGCGATACCAACGAGGATCGGATTGAGGCCAATGAGGAGCGTAGTGAGGAGTGCGATGGGGAAAGAGCGGAATATGTGATGAATGAGAAAAAAGAAAGCGATGATCGCAAGGGCGCTCACGATGAGGATCGGGAGACGAAAACGTACATTGACGAGTTCGGTCTGATCTTCTCGATAGTCTTCAAAGAGTTTAGCTTCTGCTGGGGAGAGGGGAACGAGTTCGCTTCGTTCCGGATGAGCATCGGGGATGAGGCCAAAGCCGGAAAAAAGAGCCACCGTGATACCGGGTTTGTCGTTGATATACGTTTTCTCGAGCTTCCACTCGCGCCAGCCTTCCCAATAGTCACCAATGCGTTTGTATTTCCACAGGTGTTCATCTGTTGTTTCAAATTTGCCAAGGTGATAAAAGCCAAAACTAGCGAAAACAATAACAGTAAGAAAAGCAAGGTTGAAAGCGAAAGAGCGCGACATACAGATAATGAGTTATTGATTGAGTGTGAAAATTTTTACGTATTGACTAGGGCGATTATTGATTTTAATAGTATGCAAGGCATCTTCGCGGCCATAGTAAGTATTGAGTCGAGTAATGGCTAGGTCATTGGGGTTAAAGGTGTGATCTTCGGAAGTGAATCGATTCTCAGTGCGAGACTGACGGCCAGAAGAAAGAACAATATACCGCACTTTATATTCTTGAAGATGTCGTTTCGTAAAGCCATCGATACATGGACCAACATAGAATTTACATACCCCACTCTTATCCGTCCAGATAGTGGTGTTTTTGGCATCAGGGAGACTATTGAGATACATGGCTGCTTCGTAGCTTCCTGCACCCATATCCTTAACATCGACTGAGTAAGGCTTTGGGAGAAGGGAAGATGTGTATGAGAGGGGAAAGTGAGTAAAAAGAGGAGAAATTGCAAGAAAAAACCCAATGCCAGCAAGAAAAACGAAAGAAGCACCTGTAGGGGGTGGAGATTTTCGTAAATATTTCCAGAGAACTTCAATAAGGATAAAAAGTCCGATGCCTCCTACAAGAGCAAGGAGAGGATAGAGCATGATTTGATAACGGTTGATGAGGACTACACCGTTAACAGTAGAACCAAAATAATACAGAGGAATAAATACTATGACAGCAAGGATGAGGCGATGGAGCGCGGTGAAGCTGCGGAAATGAGTCTGCCATGTTCGCCAGAGTGCGGCACTCATACCGAGAAGGATAAGCGGAGCAACTCCAAAAGCGAGGGGGTAAAAATTAGTAAAGAAAAGACGAATGGTGTGATCGAGTCCTGAAGTTTTTGGAGAGGCAAGCATCTCGCTGAAATGAATCCAAGGCATACCGAAGAGGCTATTCAAAAAAGCAAAGCCGAAAGCTAAAACGAAAAATCCGAGGATAATTTTCCCGAACATGCCACCGTAGGGCTTAAGGGTGTCAATGAAGAAAATACTGACCCGGCTTTTTACCAGGAACTGGTCAATGAATACCAAGGTCATGAGGGTGATAAAAATCCAGGCGACTTTTTCAAAGGCTTGGCTAAATATGGTACTCGCGAGAATAGTACTTGGTGCTACCCAGAAAGCAGGTACAAAGAGATAGAGGGTGGCGATGCCAATACCAAACCAAACAAGAAACACCTTGAAGAGAAAACTCAAAGTGAGATGCTCGCCTTGCTTCCAAAGTGGATAGAGGAAAGAAAGAGTAAAGAGATAGACAACAAGAAAATTAGCGACGTACTTGGTGAGGAGAGCGAGTCCAAAGAACACTCCTGAAAGGATGAGGAAGCGCCACGATTTTTTTTCCAGAAAAACGAGATAGGCCAAGAAAGAAAGCGGGGCAAAGACCCAAAGCAGCGAGTCGGGATTGACGATTTTACTCATTCCAATGAGGACGGGCGAGAGGGTGATGGCAGTGTAGCCAAAGAGAGCAGCACTTGTACCTACGAGAGGAGCGAGAAGAAGGTAAAACAGAGGTAAAAGAAAGGTAATGGTGATGAGAAGAGGGAGGCGAAAGGCCAAGTAGAGATCTTCTATGTTGGTGCCGGGGTGCTTAGTCTCAAAGTCATTTCTGGTATCACGGTAGTCTTTGGGGTGGACAAACCAGAGTCCGGGCCCGCTGGCGATGGCTACGGTGATCCCAGGCTTATCACTGATAAGCGTTTTGTCCATGTGTTCGAGAGAGAGATGCTTCCAGAAATTGCCAATCCGACCATCGAGCCAGAGCGGCTCGTCAACTGCGGCAAAACGAGTGAGATTTTGGTATCCAAAAGCAAAGAAAGAGAGAGTGAGTATAGTGACAAAGAGTAGGGCTAAGCGGTTACTCTTTTTCTTCCATGAGAAAGGGGAGAAAACTTTGAGTGCGCTTGTGTCTTCATCCTGACTTTTGGCGTGGCGGATGAAATTTCTGGCCCAGAACACCAAAACACTGATGGTATACAGTCCGACAGAAAGGTGAACGAGGTAGTGAAATTCCCGGGCAAAGAAAGGCCCGACTCCAATGATGAGGGCCACCGGGAAAAAGGAAACGAGAAGACTTTTGAAGGAGGCATTCAATTCGCGATGGTGACGCCAAGTCACCCAAACCGTTATGCCTCCGAGGAGAGTAAAAATAGCATAGAAAAATTCATTACTGGGGAACCATTGGAGGAAAGAAAAGAGCCAAAACGGTTGGACGACAAAACAATAGGTGGTGAAGAGAAGGAGTAAACGAAGAGAAAGAAGAGAAAGAGGTTGGAGCATAAAAATCGTGGACAATCAGGAAAAATAGCGTAAAATTAAAGAAGAAAAAAGCTTCTTCAATGAGCTCAGTATAGCGTAACTTCTTCCAAAAAGGAATCACATGAATTGGTCAAAAAAACAAGTATTTTGGGCAGTTTTTTTGCTTATTATCGGGATGGGGCTATTCCTCCGTACATATAACTTGGGCGACTGGCTTCACTTTGAGCTTGATCAAGCCCGAGATGTCCAAGTAATTGATCAGGCTCTCGCTGGTGATGCAGCTGACCTACCGCTTCTCGGCCCCCGAGCAGGAGGAACTTTCCTTCGTTTGGGTCCTGGCTTTTATTGGCTTACCTATCTCGGCGGACTTTTTACGGGTGATTCTGTAGTAGGTGGAGCGGCTATGGTAGCCTTCTTCTCTATCCTTACTTTGCCGCTTTTTTATTTGCTGGCCCGCAGATTCTTTGCAGTCCCTCTTTCACTTGGCCTTACGGCACTTTTCTCCGTATCGGCTTTTCTCGTTATGTACGGCCGCTTTGCATGGAATCCCAATTTGGTACCGTTTTTCTCGCTGCTCGGTTTCTATGCTCTGCTCCGAGCTGTTGATGCCGAGGAAAAATATCAAGGCTGCTGGCTTTTTCTTAGTGCCTTTGGTCTCTCTATGGCGACACATATGCATTTCCTGGCTTTCATGGCTCTCCCTACGATTGCAGTCGCATTCCTTTTGATAAAGCGGCCAAGGATAGCCCTCAAATTTTGGGGAGGAGCCCTCGCCATTGTTGCTCTTCTTTATCTCCCGATGATGCTCAATGAAATGGCTAGTGGAGGTGCTAATGCTCGTGAATTTATCGGGGCTTTGACGGAAAAATCTGAAAAAGAAGACCACCCGCTTATCGAAAAAGCTGTCCGAGATGTAAGTGAATTCGGGCTTCATAGCGTTGTGATTCTCACGGGTTTCGAAGGAGCTACCTTCCCGTCGATTGTGCTTTCCAATGGAGTGATTGGATCTATCTGTGATGCGAAGTGCGACAAAGGAAAGTGGTATGGGGTAGGAGCGGTTATCCTCCTTGGCCTCGCTCTTCTTTCGCTCATGTATCTCTGGTGGCGAGAGACAGAAACAAGGAAGAAAGACCTCCTTCTCTTGGCTCTTATTTGGTTTGGTGTCACTTTTGTACTCTACCTCCCGCTTTCTTACGGCATCGCTCCTCGTTTTTTTCTGCCAAACGCCCCGCTCTTTTTCCTCTTGTTGGGTTGTTTCATTCTTGTCCTTCAAAAACTTTTCTTGCCTGGTCGTCTCGGGAAGGGATTTATGGTAGGAGTGCTAGGTCTTTTTATCTTCACTAATCTTCATTTTCTCCTCGCTCGTTTTGATGAATTATCGCGTGCCAAGACGGAAGCGGTGATGAGCGCTCCTGACCGTATTCTCAAGGAGCCGACGCGGGTTACTCTCGAGCAACAAAAAGCCATTGTGGACTTTCTCGAAAAACGTTCCCGAGAAACCAATCAGCCGATTTATATGGCGAGTGAATCTCACTATGAACGAGCACTCAATTACCATATAAGTAAGCGTGGTCTACAGAGTGACGCACTCGGTATAACAAATATTTATCGTGAAGGAGTATATTTCCTTGTTATTCGAACGAGTTCTCCTCACGAGAAGTCCTTAGAAAAATATCTTCCATACTATAGTGTAGGAACCAAAACTTCTTTTGGCACCCTTACCGCTATCGAGCTTTTGCCAAAGGAAGAGGCGATCACGGCCGAGCGTCAGGATTTCTCCAAACCACCAAAAGAGCCTCGATCTCGAGTGGCGCCACGCTATACTCTGCGAGAGTTTTTCTCCCGGGAGGAATCTGTCAAAGAGCATGATGATCCTACGGAAGATATAAAAGAATAATTCATGTTTGAGCGCCTTTTCTCATCCTATTCGAACCTGTTTTTGCTTTTCCTGTTGGTAACGGGCAACTTTTTGATTGTCTTGCCGATTCAGGCAGCGAGTTATGATTATTATGTCAAAGCTGGTGAGGACGGAGATGGCTCCGAAGATGATCCCTTTGGTTCAATCCAAGCTGCAGTAGATGCCATTGGAGATGACAAGGGACAAAAGATTTATGTTTTCCCTGGAAATTATGGGGCCGATGTTACAGTTCCTAGAGGGACCTCTATAGTGGGGGCTGATGCTAAAGCAGTTACGATTACTGGCGACATGATTCTTTCTGATGGTGTCGAGCTTGAGAAACTTGGATTTACCAAAACAGGTGATGTGTTAATAACCAAAAATTCTCGTGTCGAATTAGAGAAATTGCGTTTCAAAGATATTAACAAAGTGGCTATCAAAACCGAACCAGGCAGTACGATGGTAGTGGTTCGGGATACAATGATCGAAAATGCGGGGAAGGGGCTATATCTTCAGGCGGGAACGAGGGCGGAGATTGAAAATATAGAGGTGGTCAATGGCCGTGAAGAAGGTGTTGATATCCGGGAAAATGTCACGGGATTTATCAAGAACAGTAGCTTCCGGAACAATCAAGAATCAGGAGTAGAGATTATTTTGGGGAGTGCGGAGTTTGTCTTTAGTGGTAATACATTTTCTGGTAACGTCGCGAGTGGTATTGCAGCACAGTTTTTCCATAGCGCCAAGAAGTTTGGCGATGTACATATCAAAGATAATACGTTCAGCAAAAACAGGTACGGGGTAGATTGTAAAGCTCCTCAAGGAAATCTGGATTCCTCTCTATACTATCTGAACTCACTTAAGATAGAAAGTAATATTTATAAAGAGAATAAGATAGGGGAGATATCTCCTGCTTGTAAAATTTTGACTGATGAGGAACGATTGGCTTTTGAAAAAGAAAAGGCTGAGCAGCAGGCTATGGAGGATGAACATGAGGCTAATCTCTCTCTGAACCAAACGGAGCTGACTGATCGTTTACAGAAATCTATTGAGTTTCGTAAAACGAAATTAGAGCAATATGCCAAAGAGGAGCAGAATCGACTTGATCCCGTTTTTCAAACTATAGATATATTTCTTCAAACAGGTAACAGTCGAACGGATGCAATAGTCAAACAACGTTCTAACTGGATGTGTTATGTAGCCGGCTCTACCAGAGGTGAAAATAATCTCAAACAGTCAATCCAAGAAATCGATAGACTTATTCTTCGTCTTACAGAGGAAAGGTCTGCTCTTCGCTATGAATCCAATCAAATCTCAGTAGATGAAAAAATAACTCAACTGAAGTCTCTTGAAGAAAAGATGCAAGAGACTCTACGATCACCTGTCTGCCACTTCTCTCTTTTCGGTTGGGCACATCGTCTCCTTGGAAACAAAGGAGAATCCCTGTTTGGATCCCAGGGAGAAGTAATAACACTTCTCAATACTAATCCTGAAGCAAGAGTGCTTTTTCTCGGTACACTTGGTTATTATCCAAAAGTGCGAGAGGTGGCAGTGCGTTCAGGGGATGAACGTTTAGTGAGAGGACTTATTGAAGCCAGTCCTTCATACTTGGAATTTATTGGAGATTTACGGCTCCCCTTAGGTGACGAAGCTGATCCGCTGCCACCTATTGGAGCATCAGCAGAACTTTCTTTTCCACTACGATTTAGTAATATGTTTGCTGCAGCAAATTTGGATATTATACATCTTAGTAATGCAGCTCAAATACTTGCGGATCCTATCCCTTTTCGAAAGACAGCAGCCAACCTTTCTTATACCGACATACGAACCCTTGGCAAGATTAAAAATGAAATTCCAGACAGGGAAGTAGGGGAGATGAGTGTAACCACATGGTTAGGTGCGGAAAAAATGCATTGGGTAGACTATCGCGAAAATGGCGGGATCGGTCTTGATGTGTTGCGTGAGACTCTGGTTCCGATGAAAGAGAAAAACGAACCAGTGGTTGTGGTTATCGCTTGGGATGAAAAGCAGGGGAAAGTGATGAGTCCCAAACGAGAGGAACTGTTGCAAGAAATCGTGAAGACTGGAGTGTCCCTTGTTATCGGGACAGGACTCGTAATACCCTATGAACAAAAGAATCTTGAGAATGTTCCCGTCTATACTTCCCTTGGCTCAGCTTTTGAAAAGTTCCAAACTGGGGATTCGAGTAAAAAATCCGTTGCGCTTGAAATGAGTATTGACGCCGATGGTAAGCTCCGCGTCACCGAAAAAAACCTCACTTTCACTGCCGAGAAGGGATTGGAAATCCTTCCATAAGAAATTGTAAACAGACAAAACAAAAACGACCTCTTGTAGGGGGGGGTCGTTTGCGGTGCGATTACACCTAGCCTTTGAGCTTAAGGTATGTGATAGGACTGACAGTCGTCGTAAGGCAGAGCCTCTTCTCGGTCTACCTCCTGAACAAGCGGTAGACGCTTACCCCTACGAGAGAGCCTATACACCCCATCCTCAGCGATCTCGATGATCAGCCGATTCTCGTATTCAAGGATACCGTTCTCGCGAGTTTCCTCGGCGAGCAGGTTGGCGAATTGCTTCGCCCGGCTCAAACCACCAGTGCCGGTGAACCAGACGCGAGGACGCATGAGGAAGATGGTCTTGGCCGTCTCCAGGGCGGACTCATCATCGAACAGGTTCTCGACGGCTTGGACAACCTCGGCCGTGTACGCCAGCTCGCTATACCATGGGCGGATGTAGGCCGCGATGACGACGGTGGTGTCTGCACTCATTGTGCTCTCCTTGAAAGAACTTTCCCTAATGGCCGGGAATACAGCCATTGCACAGTTCGAGACTTTGCAACGATAAACTATAGCACTTTTCTTAATTTGAGTCAATACTATAATATTAAAAAAGGCTTGGATAAGCCTCTTTATAAGAGATGTTTGTTGAGAAACTAAGCTGAGCGTTTAACGAATTTCTTGAAAGGGGCGAGGTCTTCTGGGGTCAAGGCCTTGGTGAGATAGAGGAAACTGAGGTAAATGACTCCAAGAATAGTACTGGAGAGAATGAACCAGCTGCCATCGGGCAGGAACCGGCTGACGAACCATAGGAGAAGCACTCCGAGGAAGGAAAAGAAAACCGTACGCCACGGGAATGAAAGTTTGAAGTGAGTGAAGACTTTGATGAGGATACCGAGCATGAGAAGGAAAGAAACGATCGTAACGGCGAGTGCTGCACCAATGAGACTATACAGCGGGATAAGGGTCAGGTTGAGCGCGAGACCGAGCATAACGCCAGCAATTGAGAGTTGAAGCGGGAAACGAAGCAGTCCTGCTCCATTCATAGCAAAAGTAAAGACATAAAAAACCGTGAGACAGCCGACACCGATAGTGAGAATAGTCATAGGGAGAGCTGCTTCAAGGAAAGCATTGCCATAGAAGAGATGAAGGGTCTCAGGGGCGTAGCGAGCCAGGAGTACAACAAGCGGAATGAGTAAGAAAAGCATGAGACGGAAAGATTGGCTCAGGAGTTTCTTGGTAGCTTCCGTGTCACGATGAGCCTCAGTCTTAGCAATGGTCGGAAGAAGGGCGATAGCGAGAGCGTAAAAAAGATAATAAGGAATACGTCCGACAGTAATAGCGGCATTGTAAATACCGGTTAGATGATCATCGGCGAGAAGAATTTTTACCAAGAAAAGATCGACCGTGAGAATGAGTTCGTAGAAAAGGAGGAAGAGGGTCAAGGGAAGCGCCTGTGATACGATGTCACGCCAAGGAAAGCTCGAGGCAGTCGTTTTGGCTTGATGAGCTTCAGGAAAGTAGCGTCGCATGAGCCAGGGCTCTAGAGTGAGCCCGACGAGGAAAACAATGAGTGGCGCGAGGATATTACCCGTTACTGCGCCCCAGGTGCCACTCATAAAAGCGAGACCACCGATAAAGATAATTCGTCCCAATGAGCGGAGGGTTTTGAGGAAGGCTTGAACCCGGAAAAAATGGAGGCCAATAAAGAAATAGAGATTGAAAGAGGCAGCAGCAAAAGTAGGAATGATGAGGCTCGAAAGTTGGAACAGCGGAGTAAGACTTGGATCACGCAAGAGTGAGGCGATGAGGGGCGCTGCGAGGAAAAAAAGAAAAGTAAGGCTCCCCATGAGAATGAGTTGAATCCGAAAGGCAGCCCGACGAATGCCATAAATAGTTCCTGGATCTTTTTCTGAAGCCGCAGAAAGATATTTGGACATGGCCGTAGGGATGCCGTTTCCCACGAGGACAATCACCATGGTAGTGAGGGTGATAACGAGTCCGTAGCGACCATATTCAGCCGGCCCAAGAAAGCGGCCAGTGAGCGCATGGACGATATACCCTGACAAGTTGTAGATGATTTCAGCGAGGGTGAGCCAGATGACGGCTTGGGCAAACCCCGCACCACGCTTTGAAGAATGTGGTTTTGAATCTGTTGATGAGAGATGTTCTTTGGATGACATAGTCTCTTTACAAGAGTTGTAAGCAAGCGGAGTGCCGGGCAGGTTTTTGCTTCATAAGGATTGATGCAAAGATTCGGCTACTGTCTCGATTGGCTGGTCTGCATCGAGAGTGATGAATGACCACAGAAGCGCAGCTTCATTGAAAAGAATGGTTTTATCTTTGAGGTACTGAAGGCCTTGCTCTGGCTTTCTTGGTCGTTCCATAACTTTCTCAGGGGTAACTCTGAGATAGTAGGCTTTGTTTGGTTTGGGAATGAATCGATTGGCAAGGCGAGCAAAAGAAGTATTGAGCTTGGTACCATCGAGATAGGCGATATTGACGAGGGTATCATAAAAATACCGGTCAGAGAGAAGGTAGTGTACGCCGGCTTTTTTGAGCTGTTTTACAAAGAAATGAAAACGGATGAGATCAATGAGGAGGATTATTTTTCGAAGGAAAACACCAACGAAACCGCTTTTTGCTTTGGCTTTACTCGGAGTCTTTTCTTTTTGAGGGCGTATAAAAAGGCCACGAGCAGCTTGGGGGAGACTAAAGGCTACGGCATGAATATAGGCAACCTTTCCTCCCTTTGCTTCGAGGAGTTGTTGTAAGTGAGTGAGTTGGGTGCTTTTCCCACTCCCGTCGACACCAGAGAGAGTGATAATTTGCATAAGCGAGACGAGAGATAGTGAAGAATGATTTCAGTGTAATACTAATACATGATCACTGAAATAGGCTGCAATTTGACGACGGGTTTAACGACTTCGTTTTCGACGACGCTTTCGATCACGTCTTCAGCGCGTTTGTAATGCGAAGAATCCTGTTCGATCACTTTGGACGAGCGACCGTTGTAGAGTTTCACGCCTTTCTCTTTGAGCTTTTCGTGGAGCTCGGCTTTGCTTTCGGGGACGACACTTTCAGTTTTCTTGGCAGATTTTCCGGCACCGTGATTGCATGAGTAAAAACTCGTGACGTTACCATCTTGGCCGACGCAAAGATAGGCTTCCGTACTCATAGAAGTCGGGATAAAGGCTGGTTCGCCGGTGTCTTTGAAGACTGGATGATCAGCCATACGCGCCTTGCCATAGGCTCTCGAGGTGCCGTTCCGGTGTACCCACATGTTTTTGCCATAATGTTCCTCCTGTGACACGAGGATATGCGGCATATCGTAGAGGAGATCGGCTTCGATAGTCCGCCCCAATACCTTTTCAGCCGTTTTGACGAAGTTATGAGTAATAGTGGCTCGGTTAGCATGTGCGAAGTTAGAGCAGGCATAGCGAGCCTGCATGTAAAGCTTCCCGTCCTCGCCCTCGCCATCAAACGTGATCAGGGGTTCTTTCTTTCCAAAGTTTGACTCACGGATTTTCTGAGCGATAGCATTGATAGTCTTTCGGAAAGGAGTCAACCAGAAGAAGCGGCCGATATTCATGAGAATGGCCGTGGAAAGATGCTCACGTTTCTTGGCGGTGTACATGTACATGGTGTATTGGCCGAGAATGCCTGACCCACAGTGCACCATGAGGATATACTGACCCTTCTTGAGATTAAACTTAGCAGCCACTTC
Source organism: uncultured Bdellovibrionales bacterium (assembly GCA_964597355.1). Classification (GTDB taxonomy): domain Bacteria; phylum Patescibacteriota; class Minisyncoccia; order Moranbacterales; family UBA1568; genus SSEF01. The sequence goes on along the minus strand of CAZQWS010000006.1, from coordinate 28,148 downwards.
TGGATCGATGACATCCGTTACCTTCATGAGGTCGAGAAAGTGATTGCCGGCAGCGCCAATAATACCGGCGCGGAATTGAGCAAAAAAGAGGAAGAGGGGAGGAAGGAGTCGAAGAATATCAAAACGACTGGGCGGCGTTTGGAAGAAGTTCCCGCGGTCAATACTATTTTGAGCTTCGTTCTTGGTCTTGATACCGAGGTACTTGATGAGGGGCTCGATTCCGAGACGACAAATATCGACGATAACATGGAAGGGCAATACGGTCCCTACATATTTTTTGGTCGGAACAGTTTTGGTAGCTGCCTGGAAGACGCGATCAATTTCTTCGGGAGTGATATTGCTTTCGTCGAGATTGAGACGGACCAAACGCATTCCACAAGCAGGGTCAGAGTCATTGACCTGAGGCAGGATAAACTTTTCGGAAACAACAGTGGTACCGGTAGCATTTTTTCGGCCAGGCTTACTGTGAACATCAGCCATAGCAGCGATATGTTGTGACACCGAATCGTTGCTGGCCACACTTTCGAGCTGGGCCAAAGTATCGACATTGGGCATGAGTTTTTCCCCAATATGAAACACGACCGGCACTTTCATCTTTTCCGTCCGCATTTCACTTTTGTGTTCTGAAATTTTTTTGAAGGCTTGTTCGTACATACTATAATTTTGAAAAAGAGAGCTCTAGAGGGTCAAAATAAGAATTATGAAGACCCGTAGAGAGTTCGAGATGAATTAGAGAGAAGAATAGACCTCTTCATACTGCTTGGCAGTATTTTTGAGATCAAAATGATCTTTTACAAAGCGTCGAGCTTTTTCTCCTAGACGCATTCTTTCAGCTTCATTTTGGCTTAAATAAGCCACAGATTCAAGTAATTTCTCCTTTGAGTCTTTGGGGATAGTAACACAAATATCACTATTTGTAAATTCTCGGAACTGGGGTAAATCGCTGAGGATAACGGGCTTACCACAGGCATAGGCTTCGATAATCACCAGGGGAACATCAAATTTTCCCCGGAGGTTTTCTACCGGAAAGAGAACGAGGTCAGCGGTGTTGTAGAGGGCAGGCATGTCAAAGGTAGCATTGTTTTCATCGAAGAGGATCTTGTCTGCCAAACCTTTTTCGGTAACTATTTTTCGGAGTGCTTCACGCTTTTTTGCGTCGACTTCGTTTTTGATCCGACAGGCAAAGAGAAACTTTACTCGGCTTTCAAGATGCTGAGTAAAATATTCGATAAAGGCCTCTGTGAGTATATCGGTCGCACCTAGGCGAGTATATTCGCCAGGATAGATAATGAAGCAGTCTTCCGGACTGAGGTGGTAGGTATCGAGAACGTTCTGATTTTTTCCCGTAGGCCGATAGAGTTCGAGATCAATTCCTGGATAGATACGCGAAACATTATTAAAGCCAAGTTTCTCGAGCTTCTCCTTAGTGAGATCGGTATAAACGATCAGATGATCAGCAAAAAGCATGGAACGGAGTTCTTCTGGAGAGTAGAGGTCTTCTCGGAGGGTAGCGATGGTTTGGAGTGTTTTTCCGTGGGTTGGTTTTGCCAGAAGTTTGATAAGGGTTGAATTTTGCTTGGTAGGAGTAAAAAGGTAATGAGTAATATCAAAATTCTTTCGCATTTTACGAAGATAGCGAAACAGGTTTAGTTTGGCTGAGAGATCAAGGTGATTGCTTTCAAAAATCGGTTCTTCGGTAACCGTTTCGGGAAGGCCGATGAGTTTTTCTTTAGTAGTGAGAAGAGTAAGCTCATGATTTCGTACCTCACGCCCGAGAAAGTAAGCGAAATTTTTGGAGGCTTCATCCCAAGGAGGAACAAGCGGACGGGTAGCAAGCAGGACTTTTTTGGGCATAGTTAACGAATGAGTGATTGTTCTTTGTTTCCAAGCTTTACCAGGATGCGAATACGCTTGGTATTGGCTAGCTCTTTGGTTGGAGTAACCGTAGTTACAGTACTGGTCGCAACTTCAAAACGACTTTCTTCATGGAGAGTGGTATCGGCAAAGATTTGATACGTTCCTTCGGTGATCGGACTGTGGTTCTCTACTTCAAAACGAAGGTCCTCTTCATCCTGAAGCGAGACAAAACGAATCGCCCACCAGTCGCCAGTGACCATTGGGTCAAGGGCGCGCTTATGGTACGCAAAGAGGGCACTCGAAACGATAAAAAGCAAGGCCACTCCTGCCAGGAGAAAGGTTTTTTGGCTTATTTGAAGCATGGTTCCATTATATCAGTTTTGACTGTACTCGCCAGTAAAACCGCTTGACAGAGAGCTCCTCTCAGGGTAGCGTCGAAAGAGATTATGAATGCCCAAAATACTCCTGATATTCCCTTCAAAAAGATCCCAGTAACTCTGCTTACCGGCTTTCTTGGCGCGGGCAAAACTACTTTGCTTAATAGAATTTTGAAAGAAGAGCACGGCGAAAAAATCGCGGTGATTGTGAATGAATTTGGTCAGGTGGGGATCGATGGGGATCTCATCGTGGCGCGCGATGAATCGATGGTCGAGCTCAATAACGGCTGTCTCTGTTGCACGGTGCGGGTAGATCTTATTGATACTTTGACCAAGCTCGCCAAAGCGAAGCTTGGAATTGAAGGCGAAAAGAAAGAATTTGACCGAGTGGTGATCGAAACAACAGGTCTCGCTGATCCTTTGCCTCTCATTCAGACCTTTCTCCTCGACGAAGTAGTAGCCACTTGCTATGAGCTCGACGCGATCGTCACGGTCGTCGATGGTAAACATATTGGGAAGCAGCTTGGGTACCTACCACTCTCGGCCGAGCAAATCGCCCTCGCGGATATCCTTATCCTCAATAAATGCGATCTTTTGACCAATGAAGAAAAAGAAACGGTAAAGAAAAAGATACACGGCCTCAATCACGAAGCAAAAATTCTCGAAGCGGTGCAATCAGATGTCCCTCTCGGAGAGTTGTTTGGGAAAAATAGCTTCCGGCATGTCCCTGAAGATTTTCTCGAAGAAGAACATGAACATGAAGATCATCTCCACGACATTAATTCTGTAGTGGTGCGCTCATCCAAGCCTATAAAAATTGACGCATTGTACGCTTGGCTGGGTGAAGTAATTGAACGCAGTGGGCCAGATCTCCTCCGCTACAAGGGTATCGTCTATACCGATGAATTCGAGGGGAAACGCGGCGTGCTCCAGGGCGTGCATACGCTCTATACAGTTCATCCGGACCGGGAGTGGCGAGAAGGTGAAGCCAAAGAAACCAAGCTCGTCTTCATCGGCCGCAACTTGGATGAAGAGTGGATCAAAGAGAGTTTCCAATCTTTATTGGCTGTTGTGGAATAACTTCTTGTTCATTTCTTTGCTCATCCAAAGAAACGAACCAAAGAAAGGACTGCCCCGTGCTTCTGGCTCATACCGTTCCTAGCTATGACTTCCAGCGGATTCATACGCGAGAGACTAGATGAATCCTTCTTCCTCCAGTCATAGAGGAACGCTTTCACCTCACGCAATGGGGTTATGAGAGAAAGATTTATACTGTCCATTACTGGGAACGAACCTTTTTGTTCTATCCTTCACGGGTAAAGGTTTTATCATTCCGAGGCGATGAAACCTCCGGAAAGGATAGGTAACAAAAGCGTGAGTGGGAAGTACCGGACAGCAGTTTTCTTTTTTTATTTCTTTTGCTGTCAAAAGAAATGGGGATACCGATGGTTGATGGTGAAAGAAAGTAGGAAGAAAGTGTTAGGGAGCTTGCAGAACTTATTCTTGCAAGCGCTTGAACACCACCACGTGGTCGCTGGCGTAGACTTTGGCGAAGCCGCCTGACTTTTCAAATTGGACGGCGTCAAAGGTAGGATTGACGACGATGTAGTTGGTACCAGTACCGTCGAAACACTCCTTGGCTTCGGTGCTATTGGGACTCGCTATCATGACGAGGGTGCAACGCTCGCGGCGGCTGCCGGTTTCTTCGTAGCGAGAGAAGAGACCACGTGAGAGAGGATAACCATAATCGCGGACGAAGAAGAGCTTCATCCAGGCATCGGCGGCGAGATAATTGTGGTCCTTGAGGATCATTTCTGTTTCGCTCGTTTTTTCACTGAGATACTTCGAAGCGGTGAAAACTTCCTGAGCTTCGCGAGCTTTGTTCACCGTGCTGAGAGCAGCTCCATTTTCAAAGACACCATTGGCGACAATAACACCGAGGAGAAGACTGCCGAGGAGAGTGGCCAGGGTTTTCTTTTTGGCCGTGGCCAAGGCATTGGCCATGACCATAAAGGCATAGCCAGCGAGAAGGCCAGCAGGATAAATGAGGTAACTGCCCACCCGGTTGGACGGAATATCAAGGAAAAGCCAGTGCGGCTTCATCGCCATGAGTGAGAGCATCACGGCCCAACCAAAGAGGAGTCCCCAAGCGAGTGGATCCTGTTTTTCAAACCGCTTCCAGGTGATAACGAGAAGGACCAACCCAGCAATGGCGAGAGCGCTTTTCCCAATACCGAGAGAATTGGTGACTTGGAAATACGAAAGGCCAGTGCGCGTGGTTTTGACCGGGCTCCCGATAGCTGAATCGATGGCTTCACGGTCCAAATAGCTCGGGACGGCGATAAAAAGAAGAAAGAGCGCTATGCCGAGAACGACGATGCCTACGGAAGGCTTGAAGCAAGTGAGTAACCATGTTTTCACAGTAGGAAGAAAATCTCTCCATACTGTGAGTAAGGCCATGAGAGCAATACCAATGAGGATAAAACCAAGAACGAGCGTAGAGAGGTGATGCGTGTAGGCGAGGGTGCCCATGAGGAGGGTGCCGAGCGCGATGAAGCCCCCGCGTTTTTCACGGAGACCAAGATAGAAAGCGAGAAGAATAAGCGGGATGAAAAAATTCCCGAGGAGATTGCCCACGACACCACCCGAAACAAATTTGGCCTGTGGAGAAGCGAGGGCAAAGAGTGGTCCAAGAAAAAGAAAGGTGCCGAGTACAAAGAGAGAGCGTTCTTGTTCACTCCAAAGGCTTTGTCCGAGACGGAGGGTGAGGGCGAGCATGCCAAGGAGCGACAGGAGATTGATAAGCAAAAGGACGAGTACGGGGAAAGAACTAATGAGGGAAAGTCCCGAGAGAATGGAAATAACTCCAAAGGGGATATGCTCGCCAATGATAAAGTCAGCGATATGGCCTGGAGGGGTAACCGTCGTGGCGCCAGTGGTGGTATCAGTCGTTACTTCGATTTTTTGGTAAACAGGGAGCTCTTGTTTATCGGCAATATACTTGGCCCAATACATATGATGGCCCATGTCAGTCGCAGTAGGGAGTCCAGCTGGCACGAGGTAGTAGGCTTTGATGCCGATAGTAATCACGAGCATGAGGAGGAGAAGGCTCCACATTCGTGAATTTCCAATTTCCAATTTCCAATTTCCAAGAATATTTGATTGTTGATTGTTGATTGTTGATATTCGATTTCGGTACCAGAGAATACCACCAAGCGCTATATGTATCAGTACCAAAGAGGAAGCGAGGACAGTAAAAGAAAGTGGTACGTTGAGCCGATCAAGAATAAGTGCTAGTGCGTTTACAAGCGTGAGACCAAGGGCGAAAGAATAAAGACTCTCTTCAAGGAAAGAGAATTTGTTTTTCCAGAATACGTGTAAGAAAAGCCAGCCGGGGAGGAAAAAAGTCAGTGCGAGAGTGGTAAAAAGAAGAAATGTTTCAACCATATTTTTACAAAGGTCGGCCCTTTGTAGAGATATTTTTTAATACTTCAAGGTATCGATCGGAAAGAGTGTCCAAACTGTAGTGCTCGAGGGTATATGCCCGGGCTTTCTCGCCAAACTCTTTCCGGCGAGTATCATCAGCCAAGAGCCAGTTAATTTTTGCGACGAAATCATCGGCATTTTCTGGTTCAGCGAAAAGTCCGTTTTCTCCATCGACGAGAGCTTCTTGGAGCCCCTCGAGGCGCGAGGTCACGATGGGTAAACGGTTTAGTGAAGCTTCAATCACGGCGATGCCAAAGCCCTCGGCGCTCCCCACGACTGGAATATTGGGAGCTACCGCCACATCAGCGGTCGAGAGGAGGAGCTTGACGGTAGACCAAGGAACATTGGGAAGGAGAATGACTCTTTTCTCTAGCCCAAGTTCACGGACGGCTGTTTCGCAAAGAGGAAAGATATTACTATCACCGGGATGAGCTCCCTTGGCGACGCCACCAGCCGCGACGAGAATAACATGCTCAGGAAGTTTGGGCATGACATTTCTGATAAACCATTCAGCTCCCTTATGCCTCACAAAGCGTCCAAGACGGAGAATAACTTTCTCTTGGCTCAAATCTCGCTTGAGAAGCTTTTCGAGTTCAGTTCGGGTATGGGTTTCATTGAAGAAGCTCGGATCGACACCGTTTGGGATGACCGAGATTTTTTCGGGCTTTACACCGACGGATTCAGCGATCGCTTTGGTATTTTGGCTAACACAAATAAGCCCATCCAGTTTTTTGAGAGAGGGGATGTTGACCCATTGGTATATTCGAGCAAATAAGCCAGTTTGTTTGCCAAAGGTGAGATCTAGTCCATGAATAATCGAGACTACAGTTAACTTTGGAAAGATAAATTTCGCTACGGCTCCCAGTGGAGCGATGACCCCATCACCGAGGAGGAGACAATCATGTTTTCTCGCTTTCCAGAGGATTTGCAACATGGCCAAAGGTAAAAAAACAGGGAGAAAACTTTTCCCTCGCGTATTGGCAATCAGGGTGAGTGGTGCCTTTCTCCCCAAAAACTCAGCCACTTCAGCATTTTGCTTTTCGATACCACCAATAGTGGGCGGAAAAGCCCGTGAAACAAAGAGAATACGCATACCATTATTTCTGGTATTTTTCTTTTTTCATCCGATAGAGGACATCTTCGGCGAGTTTGCGGTTGCTTTTGATCATGTCCGCGATAAACGCGAAAATGAGAAGTTGGATGCCGATGAGGGCAGTCACGCTTGTAAAGAGAAGATAGTTGATATAGGGAGTGACTTTGAAGTCGTGGGACAAGTATTGGACCAAAAAGGCAAGGAAAGAAATAAAGGAAACCGTAAGCAGAATCAGTCCCGGAATGCCAAAGAATTTCATCGGGCGGACATCCCGGACAGCTTTCAAAATGATGCGGGCGCTATTGTTGATGAAGCTCCAGGCACTTTTGACAATGCGCGACTGGCGATCGGCGAAATAGGTGACGGTGACCGGAACCCATACGACGCGGAGATTTTTCCCAATGGCATCGATGATTGTCTCCTGGGTATAGGTAAAACCAGTGGGGTTATTGAGACGAAGGAGGGTTTCTCGGTTGTGAGCGCGGAAACCACAGGTAATATCATGCGTTTTGACATTGAGGAATGAACCGACCATGGAAGCGCCAAGGCGGTTGAAGAAATCCTTGATCCAAGGAATATTTTTGGCACTCGACTCCGAGAAGCGGTCACCGACGACCATGTCGGCTTCATTATTGAGGACAGGATCGATCAGTTTTTGGATTTCCGCCGAGTCAAATTGGCCGTCGGCATCAATATTGACCATGATGTCCGCGCCTTCTTTGAGGGCATTTTCACTGGCGGTGGCAAACATCACTCCGAGCCTGCGGTTGATATCATGGCGCAAAACGAAGTTGGCCCCAGCTTCTCTCGCTACCTCACTGGTGCGGTCGCTCGAACCATCATCGACGACTTGGATCATGACTTCATCGATGCCACGGTATGAGCGGGGCATGTTTTTGATCGTGTTGCCGATCACAGCTTCTTCGTTATATGCGGGGATATTGATGATGAGACGCATAGGGCAATTTAAAAAATCAAAATTTCAAATTTATTGACTACTATCATCAGTTGGGGAGGATAAAGCATTGACGGGACTCTTAGCTTTCTTTTGGATAAGCGATTTCGTATCTACACATTTGAAATCACATTTTTCTTTGGCACCCTCGAGACCAGATTTGATGAGATCTCGCTGGCAGGATCGCAAGCGTTCTTCACAGGTAGCCTTACTTTCATTCCAATAGTTCCAGTTTACTTCATAACCAAAATAGGGCAAAGCAATATAGGCGAGTGTCGCCACCCCAAGGAACCATACTACTAATTTTATGAGGCCAAAGATCATATGCTTGATGTATCGAGTATACAGTATTGCGTATTATGTAGGGGATTCATAATTCTACAAGCATGCTAGATACGACATACTCTATACAAAATACTTGATCCTAACGGCCGATACCTTTGTAGAGAATACCAGCGTTTTGGAAGAGGGTTTTATCGAGTGCGTTTTTCCCATCCACGAGGACATCTATCTCATACTGTTTCAAGAGCTCGGGAGTGAGTGTTTCCTTGAAGACACGGTGGTCAGTAGCGAGGATAATCGCGTCAGCTTTTTCGAGCAAAGCTTCGAGACTTGCTTCGGTTGAACGGCTACTCACATGCGGATCATAGGTGATTACGTCGGCCTTGTGATCCTTGAGAGCTTTGACGATACGCAGGGCGGGGGATTCACGCAAGTCATCGATATTGGCTTTGTAGGCGAGACCGAGGACGCCAACCACGGTGCCATTCAAGGCTTTCTTCTTTTCATTCAAAGCATCCTGAAGGAGCTCGACCGTATAGAGCGGCATGCTGTTGTTGATTTCGCGGGCGATCTTGAGGAACCGGTGATCAAAACCAGATTGTTTGGCCCGTTCGATGAGGTAATACGGATCCACTGGGATACAGTGTCCACCGACGCCGCAAGAAGGGAAATGCGGCATGAAAGCGAAAGGCTTGGTAGCCGCGCCTTCAATGACGTCTTTGGTATCGATGCCGAGCACATCAAATGACCTCGCCAGTTCATTGACGAAAGCGATGTTGATATCACGGAAAGAGTTCTCGACAATTTTGACGGCTTCAGCTTCGCGGATGGATTTCATCGGACGGATTTCGCCATCGACGATCGAACGATAGAAATTGAGTGCACGTTCGAGGCCGGTGGCGTCCGCTGCGCCTACCACGCGGGGAATATTCGAGACATTCCATTTAGGGTCACCGGGGTTGATACGTTCTGGACAATGGGCGAGATAGACATCGGTTCCGAGAGTGTGACCTTCGGCTTCGAGAATGGGTTGGATTACTTCTTCCGAGACTCCAGGATTGACAGTCGATTCCAGGACAACGAGGGCACCTTTCTTCAAATTCTTGGCCGAGAGAGTGGCAGCGTTGCGTACGGGCGTAAGATCAGGGTAATAGGTTTCGTCTACTGGGGTAGGGACACAAATGAGGATGATGTCAGCTTCCTTGAGAGCGCTCGGATCGGTGGTTGGGGTGAATTCAAATTGTTTGACTTGCTCAATAAGTTTTTCATCAGCAATAGGTGACTTCTTTTCTTTGAGAAGGGCGATTTTCTTTTCACTCGTATCAAAACCAATAACTCGGTAGCCGCGTTCACTAGCGCGTAACGCCAAAGGCAGTCCGACATAGCCAAGCCCGATCACTGCCACGGTTTGTTTCGTAGTATTCTCCATAAAATGTATCAGTTGGTATACCTTCACATTGTAGCTTTTCCAATGGTTTAACTCAATTAGATAACACATTTGAAGAGATACCAGTAACGTTACTATTGACAGAATTATAAATTTATGTAAAAATATAACGCATGAGAAAAAAGTTTTTGAAGTGGATACTTTCCGAGTTAGAATCTTAGGTAACCCAAAAGCGTGAGGATTCAATTCGCCGCCCCGACCGTCTGGTGTTTATCTTTATCCCTGGTGGATCGGTAGAACCGATATCACTTGAGATAGAAAGAGGCTTAAGGGCTAAAGTCCTCTACATCCATACTGTACCGATGGGTGCGAAAAAGAGGTTGAGAATTATCTCAACCGGGCGTTCTTGTGACTACTGCGTGATGTATCACGCGTACGATCGGGAGCGCTCATTAACTTTTTTAATGCATATTTTTCTTTGCTACAATAACCTATATGTTTCTTAGTGATCGAATTTGGCGGGCCATCGAGCGGGGAGCCGAATGGCACGGTGAGCAAAAACGACGAGTGAGCGGTCTCCCATACTTCGTCCATCCATACGCGGTAGGCTTTCTTTTGGCGCACTTTACGGACAGTGAGGACGTCGTGATTGCAGGGCTTCTCCATGATGTCCTTGAGGATGTGAAGGGAATGACGCCAGACACAATTGAAGTTGAGTTCGGGAAAGAAGTGACACGACTGGTCAAAGAAGTGACGGAGGACCGTTCGATACGAGTGACAGGATTCCATTTGACTCGGTCTAGTCGCTGGCGCGCTATCAAAGAAGAATATCTGCGTCGGCTTGCAGATGATTCGGAAGGAGCGCTCATGATCGCGGCGGCTGACAAGATCTGCAATATCCGGTCGTTCCTGGATGACTATCCAAAGTATGGCGATGATTTTTGGAAAACCTATGGTCGGAGCAAGGCAGAGTATATTTGGTCGGTAGAGGAACAGAACAAAGTGATTCAGGAGAAGCTCAAGCATCCATTGGCGACGGAATTGGATCAGATGACTAAAGCAGTGTTAGAAACTATTGGAATATCATCGTAACTACATCCTATGCACATAGGCATCAATGCAAGTTTTCTCGCGAAACCGATGACGGGGATCGGGCAAGTCACCACCAATTTCCTGAAAGAATTAGTGCGATCTCAAAGTAATGATGTAAAACTTATATTTACTCTCTATTGCCAAGAGGAGCCGAAACTTGACTTCAGGCTCCCAGATAATTTCAAAATGAAAGTTTTTTTACCGTGGTGGAAACGGGATGATGTGATCCGTCAGTGGCTGTGGGAAAAGCAATTAGCTCAAGAAGCGGTTCACGACGGTTGTGATGTGTTTCTGAGCCTCTACCAAAGCGCGACTGTATTTTCTCGGTCAAAAATTATTCGGCATGTAATGCTCGTCCATGACATGATTCCAAAGTTGTTTCCGGAATATCTCAATAAGTGGATCAGTCGGTTGCATTACCGCCAGATAGAAAAAGCGATTTCTCAGGTTGTGCACGTTCTCACTCCTTCCGAAACAACGAAACAGGATATTGTGAGACTGCTCAATATTTCTGAAGTGAACATTACTGTCGCGCCTCTCGGGGTGGATAAGCGTTTTTTTAAACGAGTAGATGTGGCAACGCTTGAGCAACATTTGAAGCGCTATAATCTTGTCCCTGGATACCTGTATCATGGTGGTGGACTTGAGGTTCGGAAGAATACCGAGGCAGTGCTTCGGACTTATGCAATGCTGGTTGGAGAAAACTTTTCATCTCTTCCACCACTCGTGATTTCGGGCAAAGTTCACGCTGAAACCAATCCGCTGGCGACACCAGTGCAGAGGTTGATTCGAGAACTAGGCTTGGAAGGGCATGTGAGATTGTTGGGATTGGTGCCAGAAGCCGATCTTCCGTTTCTCTACCAAGGGGCGAGGATGTTTGTCTTCCCTTCGCGCTATGAAGGGTTTGGTTTGCCAGTACTCGAAGCCTTTGCTTCTGAAACGCCGGTTATTACCACTAGAGCCGGATCACTCGCTGAGCTCACTAGTCAAGGAGAGGCCTTGGTGATCAAAAACACGACTTACAGCGAAGGAGAGTTGAAGGAATATATCCAGAAACTGCTTATTCAGCCGGAACTTAGTGTGATTCTCAAGACACGCGGTTTAGCGCGGGCCAAAAACTATTTGTGGGAGGCTTTTGCCGAGAGAGTATGCCAAGCTTTGATACAATAAAGAGTAAGTCTTTTTGCTATGCAGTTTCAATCAGTATTTGAGAATATCTCGTTAATTATCGAACGGTGTTTTTCTGCGCGCAATACCTTCCTTTTTGGCTCAATGCTGGCAGCGATAGTGTTAACAATACTTTTTTATATTGGTGTTCTGCCGCTTTCTGTAGAATACTTTCTATTTTATTCCCTGCTTCTTTTTCTGGCCTGCCTTGCTCGACCGAGTTGGATGTTTCTTTTCTTTGTGGCCATCCTGCCGTTGGAGATTGTTTCAGTGACACCGGTGGATTTTGGTTTTGACTTACGACCATACCAATGGGTTGGAGGTTTCTTGGGCATAGCCATCGGCATTCGGTTTGTTACGGGGCGACTAGTCCAGCCGTTCTTCCGTTGGCATATGGTTGATACGATCTTCGTGATACTTTTTAGTGGCATCGTATTCGCTGGTATTGTCGGACAAAGTGTCGCGCTCAAACAAACGGTAGTCGTCGGCTCCTTTCTGTTCCTTTATTTTTTGAGTCGTCTTTTCTTACGTCAGTGGCAAGACGTCAAACAAGCTCTTTTTTTCTTCTTACTCTCGGCGAGTCTAGTGCTTTTGTGGGGTATCAGTCAGAATATACTTTTCTTTCTTGGTTACGGTCATTTCTCTATTATGCCAGGCCGCCCCAATGGGACACTCATCGAACCTGATTGGCTTGGATTATTCTGTCTTTTCGTTTTGGCACCGGCACTCTGGTGGCTGAAAGAACGGCTGACAGATAGATTCTCATTAAAGGCGCTTCTGCTTCCCTTGTCTTTTCTCCTACTTATCTTTACAACGCTTATCATTACGGTAAGTCGTAGTGCTTGGATCGGAGCGGTGGTGTTACTTGGAAGCTTTTTAGTCCTGGTATTCTATGAAAAAAATAAGGGCTTTGCTTTTCGGCCAGCTTTGCTTTCGATTGAGTGCCTCATTGTTGTTTTTGGCGTCGCATTGGTACTGGTAGAAACAGTTCCGCTTACACGCTTTGCCCTTATCGATCGCGCGGGAAGCGTAGCGTCACAGTATCAAACCATCACTATCGTTTGCGATGGTACGATGACTCCTCCGCAATATATTGAGACCGGAGAAACATTATCTCAGTACGGATGTCAGCATATCTTACTTGAGGAAAAGGAAGCTCGCTTAGCTGAAGGAAAGATAGTCACAACGACCAAACGCCCCGATCCTAATGTCAATATTCGCAAAGCAATTTATGAAACTTCTTTGGGGGAAATCAAAGATCATCCAGTGGTTGGGATTGGTTGGGGAAACATCGGCCCCAAGCTTGGGCTAGACGAACGGGGAGCAAGTTACAACGCGAGTAACCTTTTCTTGGAACTCTGGCTCGGGGGCGGGATTGTTGCTCTTATGGCCTTTATAATGTTTGTTGGTGGAGTACTCTTTATGAGTTACAGGATGTGGAAGAGAGCGGTCGTGTCGCCATTCGCTGCGCCACTTTTAGCAATTTTGGCTGGATTCCTGGTCTTTAATCTGTTTAATACTGGATTACTGCTCGGTTTCGTATGGGTGTGGTTTGCTCTCTTCCCGTTGCTCTTTCCTTCGCGTTCAGAAAATATCGCATAAATATGATTTCAAACCTCCCTCTTGTAGGTATCGATATCCGGCTTATTGGCCAAGAACGTACCGGTGATGAAGTAGTATTTTTAAATCTTACGCGGGCACTGCTTCAAGAGGGGCGCGGCCAATTTTCTTTTCGATTACTTACACATGAATCGAATCCACAGAAACTAGAAGGACTTCGGATCAAACTTGAATGTGTCGGTCGAAAAGATGTGGTAGTCGTTTCACTTCCTCAAGGGAAGAATCGCTTTGTCTGGAATATGCTGGTATTGCCATGGGAACTTAGTTGCCATCCAGTCGATATCTACCATACCCAGTACATTGCTCCGCTTGTTCTTCCACGCAAGACAAAGCTCGTGACGCATATCCATGATGTCTCATTTGCCGCTTATCCTAAGTGGATTGCGCTGAGGGATCGTTTTTTTCTTAGTCTCCTTATTCCTCGCTCACTCCGGCGTTCTGATGTCATCATCGCTCCGTCACAGTTTACACGGTTGGAAATCGAACGTTACTATCCGTATGCATCTGGCAAAATAGCCGTCGTTTCCAACGCTGTAGCAAAAGATTGGCTTGTTCCAGTTGCCGAAAGAGATATGGATGCGATTCGACAAATGTTCCAGTTGCCCAAACACTATATCATCGCTTCAGGGACAATGCAGCCAAGAAAAAATATCCCGCTTCTCATTCAGGCTTGGGTAGAACGACCCGAGGAACTCCGAGAGGTAGGATTGGTGCTGACAGGCAATCGTTTCGGTTACCACGTAGATATACGTCTCTCTGACGAGGCCATAAACAAACGAATTATCTTTCCTGGCTATGTTGATGTCCCCACCCTGCGGGCATTGGTGGCTGGAGCACATGTTTTCGCCTTCCCTTCTCTTTATGAGGGTTTTGGAATTCCCTTACTTGAAGCCTTCGCCTCTGACACTCCTGTCCTCGCCTCGCGCATCCCACCTTTTGAGGAAGTAGGAGGCGATGCCTTTCTTGCCTTTGATCCCACGAGCCTTGCTGAAATGAAAAAAACCTTGTATAGTCTTCTTGTTGAGAAGGATGTAGCTCAGCAGCTTATCCAGGCCGGAAAAGAACGTCTCCAGCTTTTTTCTTGGGAGAAAAGTGCCAAGAATTTGCTTACTATCTATCGGACACTCCTCCCTTAATTTTTATCCACTGTACTTTTGCTCATGTTTACCCAATCCTCATTGACTCCCGAAACATACATCAATCGGAAGCGCTTTTGGCGTATCCTAGCTTTTTTTAGTGTGTTAGTACTTATTGCTGGGGTAGCCTTCTTTGTAAAGGCTGGTTTTGTTTTTAATAAAATTTCTTTGGGGGAGGGAGGGCTTTTTGAAAATCTTACCAAGACACTGCCTGGAGCCAAGGATGAACTCAAGGGTGAAAAAGAAGGGAGGGTTAATGTTTTGTTACTGGGTATGCGTGGGGAAGGAGTCATCGGTGGTGGGCTTTTGGCCGATACTATCATGGTGGTTTCGCTTCACTCAAAAAATGAAGAGGACCCCAATGATACCTCCAAAGCTTCGATAGTTTCTATCCCACGCGATCTCTATGTTAAAGTGCCAGGCCGTAATGAACAACGCAAGATCAATGCCGTATATGCTCTTGGTGAAGAACGGGGTCGAGGAGAGGGATTGAAGGATATGCGCCAAATTGTTGGTGAGGTAACTGGCCTCGATATTCCCTATGGCGCAGTCATCAACTTTGAAGGTTTTAAAGATCTTGTAGATGCCATTGGAGGGATCACAATTACTCTGACTGAACCCTTTCTAGAAAGCGTCCAGTTTTTGGGGACGGAGCAACGTTGTGACGGTATCATGTACACGATTCCTTCAGGGAATTATGAGGTAAAGCGTATCCAGCGTAAGAACGGCACCTATTATACAAATCCTAAGCGCTATACGCTTTGTTATGCCAAGATTGACCCGGCTAAACTTGAGTGCGGAGGTAATTTCAAATTGCCGGCTGGCGAGAATAAACTTGATGGAGAAAAAGCTCTTTGTTATGCTCGTGCCCGCTACACTTCAAGTGACTTCGACCGAGCGAAACGTCAGCAGATTATAATTGATGCGCTCAAAGCTAAGGCACTCTCGATCGGTACGTTCACAGATTTCGGAAAGATCAATGGACTTTTGGATAGTCTCGGAGACAATGTATTAGTCAATTTGGAAACATGGGAGATGAAGCGTTTCTTTGAGTTATACCAGCAGAATAGCGAGGCTAGTATCACTCACAAGGTATTAGAGAATTCCGAAGAAGGACTCTTGTATGCTCCGACTGAGACCAAAGAGGCTGGTTATATCCTGCTCCCTCGTGGCGATAACTACGACCGTATCCATGCTCTCTTCCAGAGTTTGCCGTAGCAATTCTCTTAAATCCTTCCTTAGCTTTTTTGTGACCCATGTCTCGTCCTCGAGTCACTGTTGCCATCAATAGTTTCAAAAGTCCCAAACTACTCCGTTTGTCTCTTCAAGCACTGCGAGAACATCTTCAATCCGCCTCATTTTCTTACGAAATTCTCGTGGTAGATAGCGCCACTGAAGAAGCGACAGCAATGCTCCTTCGAGAAGAGTTTTCGGAAGTACGTTTTTTTCCCAGTGCTGAAAACGTTGGATTTGGCCGACTTATCAATCGCTCCGTCCAAGAAGCCAAAGGTGACTATATTTTTTGTATCAACGCGGATATCATAGTCCAAAAAGAGAGTATCGAGAAACTCCTTGCTTACGCCGAAACTCATCCAGAAATCGGCCTTATTGGACCAAAACAACTCAACTTCAACGGAGGCGTTCAGGAAAGCTGTTACCGCTTCTATCGGCCAGAGACCATTCTCTATCGGCGTACATTTTTGGGCAAGCTTCCGTTTGGGAAGAAACATTTGCGCTGGTTTACCCTGGCTGATCAGGATCTTTCAGTACCGCTCGCGGTAGACTGGGTGATTGGTTCAGCTATATTTTTTCGACGCGAGCAGGCTCAAATGATTGGGCCGATGGATAACCGCTTCTTTATGTATATGGAGGATGTGGATTGGTGTCGGCGTTTTTGGGAGGTTGGACTCCAAGTGGTCTACTACCCGGAATCCGTAGTGTACCACTATCATGCTAAAGGAAGTGCCAAGGGCGGATTCTTCCTTTCGCTTCTCATGAATCGTTTGACTTGGTATCATATCCAGAGTGCTCTCAAATATTTTATTAAATATCGGGGTAAAACTCTCCCGCATCATTAACTTTATTATGGAATCAGTGAATCCTGAAACGCCTACCACGATCATCTCGACCTCAATTGGTCAATCTTCTCGCGCTAAAAAATCCATTCTTGTCGGAAGTCTGATCGGATTACTGTTGTTTGTTTTTTATGCCGGCTACCAAAAAGGGCAGTATGGAGCTGTCATGACTGAGACCCGTGTCGCTCCTGGGGAAGCTATCTTTCTCAATACAGCCGCGCAGAGTGATCAGGCGATTGATTTCTCGCTCTTCTGGCGGGTATGGGATCTCCTGAAGGAAAAATACCTGGGTCGCAATGAACTGGATGCTAAAGAACTTTTTTATGGTGCTATTGATGGGATGTTGGCGGCTACTGGCGATCCCTATACCACCTTCTTCAGTCCCAAAGAAAACCGTGAGTTTAAGGAGGATTTGGCGGGTAGTTTTGAAGGAATTGGAGCAGAGATGGGTATTAAGAACGAGGTGTTAACCGTGATTGCGCCGCTCGATGATTCACCAGCGGTGCGGGCGGGGATTTTGGCCGGAGACAAAGTGCTCAAGATTAATGGTGAACCCACCACTAACCTGAGTATCGAGGAAGCCGTGGATCGGATTCGAGGTCCAAAGGGAACCGAGGTTACGCTCTCTATCTTTCGTTCGGGAGAAGAGGAAATTCGTGATATCGCCGTGGAACGTGATACCATTGTCGTAAAGAGTATCAAACTCGAGATGCGCGATGGAATAGCCGTGGTACGGCTAGCTCGTTTTGGCGACGATACCAGTGAAGAGTTTTTGGCCGTAGCCGATCAGATACTAAAAAATAGTGCCCAAGCTGTCGTGCTTGATCTACGCAATAACCCCGGTGGTTTTTTGGGAACCGCAGTAGATATTGCCGGACATTTTCTTTCAGGGAATCAGGTAGCGGTTATTGAAGAAAACGCCGAAAAAGAGCGCAAGGAATTACGTACCGTTCCAGGTAGAGGCAAACTCAGTCATCTGCCGGTCAGTATCCTTATCAATGAAGGGAGTGCCAGCGCTTCAGAAATTCTCGCTGGGGCCATTCGAGACAATCGGGAGCAGGTGGTGTTGGTGGGCAAGAAATCCTTCGGCAAGGGATCGGTACAAGAGCTTGTACCCGTCTCGCGCGACACGTCAGTTAAAATTACGGTGGCTCACTGGCTTACTCCCAACGGAGAAGCGATCAATAATATCGGTATCGCCCCTGATGTAGAAATATCACTGGAACGAGATGAAAATGATCTAGAGAGAGATAATCAGCTAGATCGGGCTATTGAAGAGGCACGTAAAATTATAAAGTAAATCAGTATGGGGTTCGAACAAACCATTGCCCAGTATCGTGATGTCCGGAAGCAACTTGCTGGAGAATCACCAGAAGACCAAGAACGTTTTCGTTCAACCGTTCTCCAGAAAGCGTGGGCTGATAGAATATGTGAGTCTCTGCCTGAACAATTTGGAGAAGGGGAAAAGGAGGAAGCTGCTATAGACACCGTGTTTGAACTTGGCCAATGGTTTCGTGAAAATGTTTTGGAATTTCCATCAAAACCAAACACGGTAAGTCGTAAGCAATATTATCTCGACCTTTTTGACCGAGATCCGCGTCGGGCCGTTGAAGAGCTCTCTGTATTGTATCGTTCACAACTCCATTGATACGGGTTAGCACTCTCTTGACATGATTGCTAATCAGGCGATAAACTGGGTAGTACAAGTAAACCACAAAGAGTACTAACTATATGGTCAAAACTACTATTCGCCCCTTAGGAGAAAACGTGCTTATTCAACCGATGAAGCCCGAAAAGAAAACCGCTACGGGTATTTATCTTCCAGAAAACGCTACCGATGAACGTCGACAGGAGGGAAAGGTGATGGCTCTTGGCACGAGCAAAGATATCGCAGTGAAAAAAGGTGAGAGAGTGATCTTTAAGCGTTATGGGTCAAGTGAAGAAATCGAAGTTGCTGGTGAACCATACATTCTCGTAAACCACAAAGATATTTTGGCGGTGATAGAGCTTTAGACAAGTTTTTTGGATAGAAAGAAAAAACAGCCCGTAGTAGGCTGTTTTTTCTTATCGCGTCCCAGTAGTGATGGGTAGTTGTTTTTCTTTCCAAGCAACAAAACCACCCCGAATGACACGCGCGCCGAAGATGTTAAGGTCGAAAAGACGTACCCCTCCCTGGTAGCTTTCGTAATCATTTTCGCCATAAATAAACACTGATTTACCCAGAGAAATTTCTGTCCGTCGTCGCTCAAGGTCAGAGAGGGGAATATTGATAGCTCCAGGTATGTGTTCCTTCTTAAATGCATCTACGCTACGCACATCAAGAAAAAGCGGATCACTTAGTTCAATGGCTGTGGTGCTAACTTGATCTGGAGGGATAAAGATTACTTTCGAGTAGTCAAAGATCGAAGTAGGGTCGCCAGTAGAGATAGTAGTACCGCCAGCCGCCTTCCATTCATTGAGCGTGCCTTCAAGGAAGGCAAAGGTATATCTACGCTCAGTAAAGAGTCCATGGATACCCTTGAGTGTTTCATTTGGAATTTCAGATCCAGTAATAATAATGATGAGTTGTCCCTGGAGAGAGGAGAATGAGTTGATAGTGGTAACTGGTATCGAAAGAGAATCAATGATATGTTCGATGTCAAAATCTTCTTTTTGGCGAATATCAATAAGGAGCATGTTTTCATCGCGCTCCAGTCGATCCAGGACATCCTTGGGAGTGAGGAAACGTAATTCTGTGAGAGCTACATCCGTTGATGCTTCAATCGCGGCTTTAGCGGCAGCCTTTTCTTCTTGCCAGTTGGTGTACCAGTAGCGCCCAAAATACCATGCCACTACTCCAAGAATAAGCATGAATCCAATGAGAAGAATGCGGCCTTGCTGCTTATTTTCTCGTGTATCTTGCATACGAAGGAATTAAGACATGAGAACTGTCCCAATAAATTGAGGATTACCTTGGAGAAAGTTCTGGATGGGCATGGGGTTTTTCCCTTCAGGCTGCACCGTTTCAAGAAAAATAACACCTTCGCTCGTGGTGACGCCTACCTTATCACTAATTTCAAAAACACTTCCAAGAGGATGCGCACCTTCGGGGGTGAGTTTTTGAAAGTTCATCTCATGGATTTTGAGACGAACAATATCGTCTTCGCTACGTTTCCAAAAAGTGAAGACACCAGGCCAAGGATAAAGGCCTCGGAAACGATTGTAGATTTCTTGAGCCGGCGTATCCCAAAAAATACGGCCGTCTTCTCGCTCGATCATCTGGCAGAGCGTTATTCCTTCGGTTGGTTGAGGGACAGCATTGATCTTGCGTTTCACCCAAAGCGGAAGCGTTTCAATGAGGAGCGCCTGGCCGAGTTGAGTGAGCTTTTGTGTCAGAGCATCAGCCCGTTCATGTGGGTCGATAGGACAAGCCCGTTTCGCGATTATATCACCCGTATCCATTCCTTCATCAAGGAGCATAAGTGTGACTCCGGTTTCTGTGTCACCAGCCATAAGGGCATTTTGGATAGGGGAAGCACCCCGCCATCGGGGGAGAAGTGACGTATGGACATTGACACAACCGAAACCAGGTAACTCTAAGAGGTGCTTAGGGAGAATGCGTCCGTAGGCAGCTACTACAATGAGGTCTGGCTTCCATTCTTTGATCTCCTTGAGAGCTGCTTCATCGAGGCGTTCAGGTTGAAAGATGGGAATTCCGTGTTTTGTAGCTGTTTCTTTGACCGGGCTCGCCTGAAGGGTCTGTTCGCGGCCAACGGGGCGGTCAGGTCGAGTCACTACACCGACCACATTGTACCTTTCGTTAATGAGTGCCTCGAGCATGGATTGGCTCAAAGCTGGGGTCCCCATGAAGACAACCCGGACTTGAGGGGTGGAGGTCTTTGTAAACAGTGTTTCGGTCATAGTATTTGTGTTTGGTTCTTGCCAGTTGATTGAGTTACTTGCGCCGCTGTTCGTGATAGCGGTCATAGATGAGCTTCCCATCGAGGTGGTCGAGCTCATGCTGGATGCAATATGCAAGCAGTCCATGGGCCCGGAGTTTCATATCTTCGCCTTTTTCATTCTGATAGCGAACGGTTACTTTGGCAAAGCGTTCAATCTCAAAATACTCTTCTGGGAGACTGAGGCAGCCTTCCTCAAAGAAAACTTTTTCCCGAGAAGTGGAGGTGATTTTGGGATTGATAAGGTAGCGAATCACGCCATCAATTTCGATGACGCAGAGGCGAAGCGACAGGCCAATCTGAGGGGCAGCCAGTCCAATACCGTTCGCCTCGCGCATAATTCGAAGCATCTCTGGAAGGAGATTTTGGATACTTTCATCCAACGGATCTTTGACAAGAACCGTCTTGGTGTGGAGCGTTACGTTTTTGGCTCCGGTAACAATATCGGGATGAGCAGGCATGGAGGAGAATTTAGTGACTAGTGAAGGTGGAGGGGATGAATATCGACTTTAAGATGAGTGCTTTCTCGCTTGAGAAGAGTCTTCAGATCTTCAGGTATTGGGCTACTGGCCGGATATTTTATTAGAAAACTCGGCGTACTCGCTCCCAATTTCTTTTTTGGTGTATAGATCGGAGAGATCTCTATTTGGTCATTATCTTGAAACATTTTGGCAAACCGTTTCTGAATAGTGCCGAGATCGAGAGGGGTAGTTGTTTTTGGTTTTACTGGAAGGCTTATTTTTATGATAGCAGTGACTGGGGGGTAGCCAAAGCTTTCTCGTTCCTCAAAAAGTGCTTTCCAAAGTTTTGCCTCTTGGTTTTGAGAGAGCCATTGCCATACTCGTTCCTCTGGGGTAAAGGTTTGGACAGCGAGCGTACCCTCGTTCCCGAGCTTCGCCTGGAGGCGTTTCACCTCTATTCCAAGCCATTCTTCACCCTCAAAATCAGGGAAGGCAAGCGCATGGTCGGCCTCCAGCATAACAATCAAATCCTGTTTTGGCAACTGTAAAAGTGTCCCAATTTCTGGAGTGGCAATGACCCAATCATACTGATGTTCTCTGAATTTTTTGACGAGCGCTTTGAACTCCTCAGTCTTTTTTAGACTGTCTCGATCGATACAGAGAAATCGTTTTTCTGGGAAATACCGTTCGAGCTCACGTTCTACTTTGACCGTACCGACTCCAAATCCTTTGAAATGCATATGACCACATTTTGAGCATTTAGGGAAAAGGCTGCTTTCGTACAAACAGTGGAGGCATCGGAGTACTCCTTCTTTGTTTTCGGCCAAAGGATGGGAACAGTTTGGACAACGAGCCGTAGTTTTGCATTGTTGGCAAATCATTACTCCACTTACCCCACGTTCTTTGGCCATAAAAAGAGCCTTGGCAGAAGACGGTAAAGCCTTTAGTTGTTTCTGTAGTTCTTTACTCAAGATTTTAGAACGAGCTCCTTTTCCCTCGAGACGACAGTCAATGAGAAGAAGCGATGATGTTTGAGGGGCTGATATTTTTTTCCAGTTCTTCGGGAAAGCTTCACTCAAAACTCCAGGAGATGGTGTAACGAGCGTGAGAGAAGTCTTGAAAAGACGAGCGAGCGTCCGCGCGCCAAACAGTGCTTCATAGTACGGAGTCATGTCCCATTGTTTATACGAAAGCCGTTCCTCTGGATAGAGAAAGATGATATGTCGCAAATTACTAAAGGGAGCAAAAATTGCTTGTCTGGTGCCAAGGATGATCTTGGCCTTTCCTGTGCGGATTGCTTGCCAGGCCAGCTCCATTTGTTTCGGAGTGAGCTTACTGGAGAGGACAATCACCCTTTCCCCAAGTATCTTTTGGAATCGTTGTTCAAGGGTAGCGAGGAGAAAGAGATCGGGGACTAAGACAAGAGTTGCTTCTTCATGGGCAAGGTTTTTCTCAAGCGTTTCTTTGAGCCACTCGGAGAGGGCGAAGTCATTACCAAATTCAAGCCCCATTTCTTTGCTTGAGCGACTGCGTGACTTTTTTTGAGAAACTTTAGCGGATGATGGGTCGGGAATGAGTCCTTTGTTGGAAAGAGGAAAAACAAAGTGTTTCAGGGTATTACCAAGCGAAGAAAAGTATGTGTCACTGATAGTTTCTGCCAAAGAACGCTGTTCGAGCGTGAGCCATCCTGCTCGAATCACTCGTTCTACAGGCTTAAGCCAAAGAGGTGCTCGGCCGGGGAGGGGGGCACAGGCGTAGACTATCCCCCGAAGAGAACGACGGCCAAAAGGGACCTGGACCAAGCTTCCCAAGGGAATTTCGCTGTCCGAGCGGTAACTAAAAAATGGCGCCTTGGTAAGAGGGAGCGGTGTCAACGGGGCGATATCGATACGATAGAGATGCGGCATAGAGCTATTGTACCAAGAATACCAAAGGAGAATGCATTGCCAAAAGGGCATTTTTTCGCTATAGTAAGGAGAATTTTGAAGTATCTCCATGCAAACGAAACGTCTTTTTGTCGGGATCAGCCTCTCCTCTCCCTTGGCCAAGCGCTTGAGCCGAGAAATTGAGGCATTCAAAGATTGGCCGATTATCCCGACTCGCAAGGAAAACCTCCATGTGACGGTGCTTTTCCTTGGGTTTGTGGCGGAGGAAAATCTCGATGAAATCCTGCCCGCAATCGAAGCCTCCGTAACAGGAGTGCTTCCCTTCGAACTTCGCTTCAATCGGATTGGTTATTTTCCCGATAGCGCACATCCTACGGCTATTTTTCTCTATGGCGAGGATGATCCTATGCTTCTCAAACTGCGACAAAACCTTGATCGTGAACTTGGTTATCTCGTCCCTGAGAAAAAAAGTTTTCGTCCGCATATTACGCTTGGAAAAATCCGTCGTGGCAAGTTTGAAGCCCTGAGCGAGAAACCAAAGTTTGATAAAAACGTAAACTTTGTAGAACCTGTTTCTTCGATCACATTATTTGAAAGTACCAGTGTTGAAGGCAAACGGACCTATGTTCCGATCGCTGAATTTCCGCTTGAAGGGTAAGTATACTGGATACTAGATACTCAATACATGATACAGACTTTTGGCGTCACTATCGATAATCTCTCCCGAAGCGCCATCCTCCAAGCAATAGACGAGTGGCTTCTTCAGGGTGGTTTCCACCGTATCGCAACCGTCAATCCAGAGTTTCTTCTCTTAGCCCATTCACATCCCAATTTTCGTGAGGCGCTCAAAAAAGCCGATTTACGGATTGCTGACGGAGTCGGTATTAACCTCCCTTTTTGGCTTGTAGGTGAGAAGCTAGTTGATCGTTTTCCAGGCGCTGATCTGCTCCATGAAATTTTGAAATTGGCTGAAGCTAAAGGCTATGGAGTGGCCCTCGCGCTCTATGAACAAGGTTTGAGTAGTCCAGAAACAATAAAAACAGCGCTTCTCGAGTGCTATCCGAAACTTCAAATAGAAATGCTCTCACTCCGTGAACCACAAAGTTCACAAGCGGCCATTTTGTTCTGTAATTACGGAGCTCCTCTTCAGGAGCTCTATCTCGAAACCTTTCGAACACGCCATACGAATTTCAGATTGGTAATGGGGGTCGGTGGGGCTTTTGATTTTCTTACCTGCGCTATCCCACGTGCGCCCAAATGGATGCGCTCATGTGGTCTCGAGTGGCTCTGGCGTTTGTTGAAGCAGCCGAGCCGCTTCCACCGCATCTGGAATGCTGTCGTGGTATTTCCAATCAAAGTCTTGAGCCAGAAATAGTCGGCTCGCCCTTTTCTCATTGAATTCTATTTTGAAAATTTATGCCTATAGGATCAATTTTTCAAAATCAAAATTTATACATTTACTACTATACTATAGAGTATAGTAGTATTCGCAAGGTAGATAATCGAATAAAAGTTTAAACGGCAGCCTCCTTTTCAGGTGACTGCCGTCTGTTACGCTGGCCGTGCCAGCGATTATGCCCTTGTCGGAGGGCGGCGCATGCAGAGCATGGCCATGATCACGTTGAGGCCGATCAACGCGTAGTAGATGAGGGTGTGCTCGATGCCGTACTTGCGCTCAACGAGCTTAGCCATGAGCGGGAACAGGATGGCGATGATGCTCACCTGCCACACCCAAGCGCTCTTTCGTGCCACCTCCGGATGCCGAAGGTAGTCCTTGGCTT
The DNA here is from genome assembly GCA_964597355.1 of uncultured Bdellovibrionales bacterium. Classification (GTDB taxonomy): domain Bacteria; phylum Patescibacteriota; class Minisyncoccia; order Moranbacterales; family UBA1568; genus SSEF01. The sequence goes on along the minus strand of CAZQWS010000006.1, from coordinate 3,555 downwards.
GCGGCCAGACCGAGAGATAAGCGGCCGTCAGGTAACCGAGGAGCGAGATGAGCACTGCCTCGCTTGTGAGCCAGATGAAAACCGACGCAACACAGATGGCGAGCACGACAGTTTCGGTCCTCGTCCACAGCCAATCACCCTTGCGCACCCATGCCGCAATGACAATGAAGAGTGCCGCGATACACCAGCCCATCTGGATGTAGGGCTCATGATTACCGGTGACGTAAGTCAGGTAAAGCCCCACGAGGTCGAGGAAAAGGATGATGGACCAGGTGGCGAGATTGGCTCGCTCCTTCTGCTGCCAGACACGCAGAGCGTAGAGACAGGCAGCAAGGGAGCCAAGAACAGCCCCGAAGATGTTCAGTGCAAGCGGGAGCGGAAGTTTTTCCACGGTAAAGACCTTTCTTATTGAGAGGGAAAACTTCGTCCCGCTAGCGGGACGAACTTGGAAGGTACAAGTTAAAATACTAGCATATTTTTATAAAAAAGTCAACTAGGAAAAGGCGCTTGGATAAGCTATATTTGACATATGTCAGAGACAAATAAATCCGTGCGGGTGCGCTATGCACCGTCGCCTACTGGTCTCCAACACGTTGGGGGACTCCGAACGGCACTTTATAACTACCTTCTCGCCAAGAAAACGGGTGGGCAGTTTATTTTGCGTATCGATGACACCGACCAGAAGCGCTTTGTCGCAGGTGCGGTCGAGAATATTATGACCTTTCTCAAGGACTTTGGCCTTCACTATGATGAGGGCCCGATTTTTCTTGCTGATAAAGATGAACTTTCGGGCACACTCTCGACTCGCTATCCCGGCGTCTATGAAAAGGGGAAGTATGGTCCCTATATTCAGTCCGAACGTTTGTCACTTTATGAAGAGGCGGTGAAGAAACTGATCGATACAGGCCATGCGTATTATTGCTTTTGTACCGAGGAGCGTCTCACGGAACTCCGAGAACGCCAAGAACGTACCAAACAACCACCTCGTTATGACGGCCTCTGTCGGGCGATGACGCTCGAGGCTGCTAGAGAAGATTGCCAAAATGGCAAACCCTGTGTCGTGCGTTTCCGCGTGCCAGAAAACCGGGGCGAGATTATTTGTCATGATAAGTTGCGGGGTGAACTCAAATACAAAGCAAACGATATCGAAGACTTTGTGCTCCTCAAATCCGATGGCTATCCGACGTATCATCTCGCCAATATTGTCGATGACCACGCCATGGAAATTACCCATGTGCTTCGTGGTGAAGAATGGCTTTCGAGTTTGCCAAAACATATTCTTCTCTATGAAGCATTTCAGTGGGAAGCGCCGACATTCGTACATCTCTCCGTTGTTCTCGGCACGGACGGCAAGAAAAAACTTTCCAAACGGGATGGTGATGTTTCTGTAGATGCCTTTGTCGAAGCGGGGTATCTTCGAGAGGCGCTTCTCAATTTCATTGCGCTTCTTGGGTGGAATCCAGGCAGGGGCAGTACCCAAGAAATATTTTCGCTGACTGAGCTCGCGGAACACTTTTCACTAGAGACTTTGAATGCAGCTCCCGCTGTTTTTGACCGGAAGAAGCTCGACTGGATGAATCATGAATACATCACCAGGCTCACTGTCCCCGAGCTCCTCGCCCGAGTCCGAGCTTTGGGAATGATCGAACGTGCTCCTTGGTATACCAAAACTAGTACCGAGTGCCAAGGTGATATGTATTTGGCCAAGGTTTTGACTGTCGAGCAAGAACGACTTAAAACCCTTCTGGAAGTTGGAGCAAGTAACCCCTTCTTCTTTGTCGAGACTGTTGATTACCCTGCTCAGTTGTTGGCCTGGAAGGGGAATAGTCTCGAAGCGGCAGCCCAAGAATTAGCTCGAGCGAAGACTCTTTTGGAAACACTCACTGAAACAGACTGGGCTCATGAAGTTCTCAATGCGAAACTTTTGGAAGCGGCTGGAGACAAGAAAGGGGATTTTCTTTGGCCATTGCGCGTCGCACTGACTGGCGCCGAACGTTCGCCTTCACCCATGGATGTCGCCTGGGTACTGGGGAAACCGGAAACTCTTTTTCGCATCGAAACCGCCATCACGAAAGTAAAAGCCTAGGCTTTTACTCGACAAGGGACATGGTATACTATTAACATGTCTTTTTTCGCCCCAAAACGATTTTTTTTCTTGATTGGCGCCTCTTTTTTTATCGTGTCCCAAATTCTTTTGGGTCATGTTTTGGTATGGGCAGCCGAGGAAAGTATTGATACCTTGATCGAAGACCGTGAAGATGAATTGGATGAAATCAAAGCCAAAATCAAAGCCTACAAACAAATTGTGGACCTCAAACAACGCCAAGGGGCGGTTCTTTCTGACCAACTTGAAGGAGTTGAAGCGCAAGTGAAGGGACTTGAACTTGAGATTCAGGCCAATGCTCAAGAACTTCGAATTCTGAATGAGGAAATCGTCAGCCTCGGAAATCGGATTGACCAAAAAGAGATGGTAATCGTATCTCAGAAAAAAATTCTTACTGAAATTATGCGTGGTTCGTATGAGGAAAAAGACGGGCTTTCTTTCGAACTCATTACCAATACTTCTCGGTTTGTGAATCCGCTTCAGGCGGAAGAATGGACCCATAGCACGGGGCAGAAAATGCGTGAAGTGCTGGGATCACTGAGAACTTTACGTTCCAGCCTGATCGAAGAACGCAAAGGCTTTACGAATAAGAAAGTTCAGGCTGACAAATTGCGCCAGGATCTAGAAGAACAGGAACGTTCGCTTGAAGGGGCTAAGAAGGCTAAGGAAGTACTACTAGCTAAGACTCAATCAGAAGTGAAGAAATATGATGCCCTTGTTGATGACCTCGAAGAACAACGCAAAGCTATCGAATCTGAAATTGAAGATATTGAATCCGGCAAGACAGCTGCTCTTGACCTCAAGGATATTCCAAAGTATAAAAAAGGTCTTTTGGATTATCCACTCGCCAGCGTGCGCCTAACGCAGAAATATGGGAAGACGAGTTTCACCCGTTGGTATACCTTTCACAATGGCATCGACTATGCCGCGCCGACAGGCACCAAGGTATTGGCTGCCGCCGATGGCAAAGTGGTGGGCGTTGGTAACAATGGCCGCTATGCCTATGGTCGTTGGATCGCTATCGACCACGGCAATGGTCTCGTCACTATGTATGGACACCTTTCGAGTCAATCCGTAAAGAAGGGCGCCAAAGTAAACAAGGGGGATACGATCGGAAAATCGGGGAATACTGGTTACTCTACCGGCCCCCATCTTCACTTCACGGTGTTCTCAACCAAATCGTTTGACGTGGTACCCTCCAAAAATATCAAAAGTGTCAAGGATATTCCGGTCGGTGCCACTATCAATCCAGCGCTCTATCTTCCATAAAAAGAGGTTTGCATTCAATTGATCGCTATGTCTTTTTCTAAGCCAGTCATCTATCGTACTCGTTTTGCCAAAGCTATTGTGGCTGAAGTGGCTTTTCCGGAAAAGCAAACAGGCAGGATACTTATCTTGGCCCAGGGATTTCCATCAGTGCCATCCAAACGCTCAGTGCTCGAATTTTTGGT
>CAZQWS010000005.1:0-65432 GCA_964597355.1 uncultured Bdellovibrionales bacterium | reverse complement strand
GCCTTATCCACGCCGCCAGCGTTCATCCTGAGCCAGGATCAAACTCTCAATAAAGGTATGTGAAGGACAAAATAAATTTTGCTTTTCGCTGTATACCTCACCAAACGAAAATATTGAGTAATTAAACCCCTATATTACCGTCACTTCGTTCGGAGCAAAATATATATTCTATATCTTACTCACTCACTACGTTTGGTAATAAAACCTTCAGGTGACCGAAAGCCCGTGGGTTTGAATAACTCTGGTCTACTCACCCAAGCACACCAGAATCCCCACCTGTCTTGCGACAACGACTTTCTCTCTTCTGTCGTCTTGAGAAGACGTATCAGAAGAAGAATAGAAGAGTTATGGAGTATTGCTACTCCTACCGAAACATCCTCCGCACGGAAAATGTTCGGCATTAGGACTAACCACAGAAAACTGTGACTAGTTTAGCTCATAAAAGATATTGCTATCTTTTGAAACTCCTCTTCGCTCGGAAATGAAAATAAGTTTTCGCTTCACTCGCTTCAGAGAAGTTATAAAACCTAGTTTTTAAGGAAAACAAAAGAGAAGATAGTTCTTCTCGATTGCTTAAACAGTATAGGGGGTGTTCCAGGGGCTGTCAAGGGTCTTGTCTGTACCGTCTTAAGAGGAGAAAAAAGGATGTATTTTTGGCCTATTTTACCCTTTACAAAGGAGTCAAAAAGAGATATATTCTCGATGGATAAGATTGGGAGATCCCGAGCTTTAGGCCAGCAAATCGTCCTTCAACAACCTCTAGGAGCATCTCATGCTGACCCAGCCGAGAGAAATCATCGAGAAAAAAACCTTTCCTGAGGGGAGGCCTGCATGAATTGGAAAGACTACACTACCATCGGACTGTTCTTCGGGGCCATCCTCGGGATCATCATCGTCCCCTTCTTTGTCACAGGATTTGGTTGGATCATCTTCATCGGCCTTGTCGTAGTCGTTCTGGTAATGCTCTTTCATGCCTTGGCTGATCTCGGTAGTTCCAGCCCGTCCCATCGCCATGGTTAAATTCTCATCAACGCGCACCCCTATACCAACGTTTCAGGTGCGTGTTTTCTTTTGCCTCGCACGAACTAGCGCAAGCGTGTATTGATGACAAAGAGAGAGAAAATCGGCACGACAAGCCAGAACATGAGTGCCCAGGGTGAAGCAATGTAAAAGTAAAGATTGGGACTGACCCACTCGAGAACAACGCTTTTCGGGAGGAAATTAAAGATACTCGAAAGTACCGAGCCAGTCACGAGAAACGACGTAACAAAAAAGCGCCAGAAAAAATCGGTCCCAGCGCTCGTGATATGGATATCGAAGAGACGATCGTCAAACATAGTGAGCACAACCAACAGAACAAAAAACGCCATGGCTTTGGCATACACGCTCACCTCAAACCACTCTCCTGGCACGATACCGACGATAGCGACCGCGATATAGACGTTGATGAGGATATTGACGAGTTTCCAACGACCAAAGATAAACCCCGCCAAAAGCGAGATACCAACAAAAAGCAAAATAAGAGAGAGGTCCCCGGCAATCTTATCAGGAAGAAAGGCATTCAAACGATCAATCATAGGCGTGTAGAGATTATCTATCAGGCAGAAACAGCTATCCTTTGGATGCTTACAGTTTAGCACTAAAACTCCCCTCTTTTGAAACGCTTGGGGCACCTTGTTGGGGAGGAGTGAAGTATGCTAGGTTGAAACCATGTTGCTCTCCCGCTATCGATCTCTTATTTTCTGGATCGTGGTCATGGCCTTTTGGGCCACTGCCGGTCTTGTCCTCTTCCACGCTTTTGGCTACCGCTACAGCTTCGAGCGGGGTATTTTCATTTTTTCTGGCTCGATTACCGTCAAAACTCTGCCAGAAACCGTCGACATTGCGGTTGATGGCGACATCATCCCGAGGAAACGGCTGGGCATCCTCAATAACTCGATCCATATTACCGGCCTCATGCCAGGCGAACATACCATCCGTATCAGTGCTCCCGGGTACCTCCCTTGGGAAAAACGGGTTATCATCGAAAGCGGAGTCTCACGGGAATTCTGGAATGTCATCCTGCCCCACACCGACTATCCTTACGAGACTATTTCCGCCACCAACTTCACCGAGCAAGTTTTCCCACACCCGACCGAGCCCACTCGTTTCGCCCTCATCAAAAGGCAAGATGATGAAACTAGTCTCGTTTTCTACAATTACCAGACAAGCGATAACCGTCAAGTATTTTCGCTCCCTGAAAGTTTTTTTGATCCGAACCGTAAAGAAAACCTCGAGTGGTCCTGGTTTGAAAACGGTCGATTTGTGATCTTTCCTCTCACGGTCAAAGGCGTTCCCTATCACTTTGTGATTGACGCCACCAATGGAAGCTATTTCTCGCTTGAAGAACGGTTTGGTCTGAGTGGCATCGAAAAGGCTCGCTGGCAAACCAACCGCTCCCACGAACTCCTTTTCATAGCTGGGAACACTCTCTACCGCTTCGGTATCAATCCCAACGGAACACTTGATTCCTTGGCTGACAACGTCACCACCTATACTATCTCCGACGATACTCTCTACCTCCTCATGGACACCGGTGAGGTGTGGCAAGAAGACGGTGACCGCCTCATTACAATTACCCCGTCTTTGCCGCTAGTACCAGGCACCCCTATAACACTCACTGTCTACGATGAAGACCGTCTCGCGCTCCTGGAACACGCTGGGGAGCATCGCCTCTTCTTGGTCTATCCCAATTCCGAAAACCGCGTCCCGATCATCAGAGAAGTAGCCCGTTTCATTAACGGCATGCAGTTTTCTAATGACGGCAAGAAACTTCTTTTCTATGGTGACAATGAAATTAGTGTGGCCTTTGCTGACGACTGGGAAGTTCAGCCACGAAGGAAGGCTGGCGAAGTCGTCCAGGTAGCGCGCTTCTCTGATGCCATAAAGAACGTACACTGGACCGAAAATTATGAGCATATCATCTTTAGCCACGGCAACGTGGTAAAGTTTATTGAGCTTGACGGCCGGGACTACCGTCTGATCGGCGACCTTCAAATCCTCCCAGGACATCCCCTCCAAATCTTCTATCTTTTCTCCGAAAATCGCCTCTTCTTTGTCGTCCCCGGCTACGACATTACCTCTATCGTTTTCCCTGAACCCCAAGGCCTCTTCGGGCAATAGTTTCGCCACTTCTTTTTTCAGCAAGTCATTTCCCACTTTCTTTTGCCAACAAAAGAAAGTTCCAAAGAAAGATTGCTACCCTGGTTTCCCATCTCGGAGCATTACACGATTCCCTCCGGCCATTGCATCGCCTCAGAATGATCCAATGGTGATCCTTCATGAATCGGTAATACTTCCCTCGCCTCCCAACGCGGGTGTAGAAGAAGAGATTTAAATCCCGTCCTGGCGGAAGATGAGTCTTTTTGTTCTCTCGCTGGAAGAGAACAACAGGATCAGTCTTTCTCTAAGACGCGAGGCTGTTGCTGGAAGCGAGAGGTAACAAAACACGAATCGAGAGACTGGGACGGGCAGTTTTCTTTTTCCATTTCTTTTGCTGCCAAAAGAAATGGGGAATGATGAATAAGCGGAAGAAATAAAGACAAAATCAAAACCGCGTGCTTTAGAATTGTTATTCTTGCGCGCGGTTTCTTTCTTCACTTCCCTTGTTGGGACATCTTGGCAGCAAGGAGTTCGCCGAGACCCCCATTGGCGATGCCGGCGTCATGAGCCCGCTTGATCTCTGCCTCATCCACACAGCAGAGATATTCACGCTCCGACACGGCCATCCACGCATCCCCATAGGGGTTCTCGGTGGAAACAGGACAAGGTTCGAAAGTGATCCATGGATCCACGTCTTGCCCCGGACCAAACGCATTGAGTCCGCTGTGGTATTCGGGACGGAAGTAGCCGTATTTCGTCTTGAGGATCTCGCCGACAATCTGGATCTTCCGACGAAGGCACTCCATCTGAACCATCTCCCAAGTTGCACCTTTAAGCGCTTGGTGGAGCTCTGCTCTGACGTCACGAAGCGAAGTAATAAGCTTCGTTACATACTGAACCGACTGATTGGCCGAGCGCCAGTCCTCAAGTTCGAAGAGGAACCGGTGATGCACCCAATCAAACTGAGACTGCTTGATCTTCAAGCGGTTGAGATCCAGCTTGGCAAATGGCCCTTTCGGTTGCAGGTCCGTCGAAACAAACTGAGACGGGCTGCCGCTACGACTGGGCTTGAACGAACCGACAGCATAGTGTGCCATAGAAACTCTCCTTCAAAGTGGGGTGTGAGTTGTGAATGAGCTACTGCTCACGTTTGGGAGATAATTCTACCAAACTATATATTATACACCTTTTTAACAAAAAAATCAATATTAGATAATGGCTTAAACAAAAGAAAAAACACCCCTTTCGGGGTGCTTTGGGAAGTTTCGAAGATTAACGCTTGGCCCACTGTGGCGCCCGACGAGCCTTCTTGAGCCCTGGTTTCTTACGTTCGACTGAACGATGGTCACGAGTGAGCAGCTTCTCTGCCTTAAGTGCGGCACGGAGCAGCGCATCTTTCTCGACAAGCGCCCGAGCGATACCAAGTTTGGCGGCATCAGCCTGACCCGCAAGCCCACCACCATTCACATGGATAGTGATGTGGGCAGCTTTTTCCTGACCGACTGCCTTGAGCGGGGCGAGTACGGCTTCGCGTTGTGAAGCAGTATTGAAATACTGGTCAAACTGCCGATCATTAACGAGGATTTCTACAGTTTCGTCCTTAGCGTCACCATACAGGCGCACCTGAGCCACGGCAGTCTTGCGACGTCCAACAGCATAAATATAGCGTCCTTCTTTTGATGTCGGCTTCGTTTCCTTCTCCTTAGGAGCTGCTACTTTCTTGGTGGTGGCTTTGGTTACCATAGAGTTAAAAATCTTTAGTGAGTCACATCAATTTGGCGTTTCGTGTACTCTGCCCCTTGGAACAAACGAAGGCGAGTAAGCATCTTAGCTCGGAGAGAGTTCTTGGGGAGCATACCGTAAACTGCCTGCCAAATAAGTTTCCGAGAATCCTTCTTACGCTGATCCCTGAAGGAAATAGCGGTAATACCGCCTGGATACCCTGAGAAACGATTGTAGATCTTGGAGTTTGGTTTATTGCCAGTTACTTCGATCCCATCGGTATTGATCACAACAATACTGTCACCGCCATCAATATGCGGGGCATAGTTTACTTTGTTCTTCCCGGAAAGAAGAGTTGCGATTTCAGTTGCCAGGCGTCCCAATACTTTTCCCTGGGCATCAAAGAGATGTACGGTGCGCTTGGTAGGCTTGGTAGGATTTTTAGGAGTTGACTTCATAGGTATCTATTATTTTGCAGCTTCCTTCTTGGTCTTCTTTTCAACTTTTTCTGGATCAAGCACCAGCTCAATGACCGCCATCTCGGCTCCATCACCCTTGCGACGATCAAGCTTAATCACTCGACTGTAGCCACTCGTACGGCTAGCAAAACGAGTCGAAAAGTCACCAGAAATTTTCTTAGTAGATTCGAGGGAGAGACGTGAACGGAGCAGGCGAAGCATAGCTGCTCGGCGCTTGTCATCGTTCTTGGCCACCTTCCCCTTATTGACGATCTGATCAATAAAATTCTTGACTTCCTTGGCCTTAGCAAGAGTCGTCGTGATACGCTCACGCATGATAAGGCTCCCGATAAGCGTCTTCAAGAGAGCGTGCCGCTGGCCACGATCTCGGCTTAAGATTCGACCTCTGTTCCGATGTTGCATACGAGTAAATCAGTTTCGGTAAAATTATTTCTCTTCCTTTCCTTCTCCCTTCACCTTTTTTGGCTTTACTTCCTCTGCTGGAGTTTCTTCTTTAGTTTCCGTTTCGGTTACTTCCTCTTCGAGCAGCACCGAGAACTGACCAACCAGGATCTGTACTGACTGTTTGAATGCCTCTTCCGGACTAATAGAACCATCAGTCACTACTTCAAGCGTAATCTTGTCATAGTCAGTACGCTTCCCAACACGCATGTTCTCTACTTCGTAGTTGACACGTTTGACGGGGGTGTAAATGGCATCTACAGCAATTTCACCAATTTCACGTTCTTCGTCCTCGCGAGTTTCCACGGCCACATAACCAAGTCCACGGTCAACAACAATATCCATTTCAAGTTCAGCTTTTTTGTCAGAAAGAGTAGCAATCACTTGATCAGGATTGACGACTTCAACTGACGAAGAGCATTTAATGTCTTTGCCAGTCACAACACCCTCACCCTTGGCCTTGAGTGTTACCGTCACTGCTTCATCGGAATGCGAGCGAAAACGTACTTGCTTGAGGTTCAAAATAACCTGCACCACATCTTCCATCACCCCTGGGATAGTAGAGAACTCGTGAGAAACTCCTTTGATCTTGACGGAACGGATAGCAGCTCCTGGAAGAGAAGAGAGTAGCACCCGGCGGAGGGCATTCCCCAACGTAGAACCATAGCCAGGATAGCAACCACCAATTTCAAATTTCCCGTGATTCTTCTTAATCTCGGTATACTTTGGCTTGGATGGGAGAGCGATGTTTTGCATATGGTTAGGGCTCGTCATTTACGACTAGAGCGATATTAGCGATATTTAATAAAATTACGCTTATTTCGAATAATATTCGACCACTGCCTGTGCGTCGACAAACACTCCGACATCAGACTTTGTTGGAAGAGCTACTACCTTACCTTCCAATTTATCTGCTTCAAGAGCAAGCCAGCGTGGTACATCCTTCTTATTTTTCAAAATTTCCTCATTGGCTTTAACAATACCCTTGTTAGTCTTGCTCCCCTTGAGAGCGATCACATCCCCTACTTGAACTTCGTAGGAAGAGATGTTCATCCGAGTTCCGTTGACGGTAAAGAATTTATGCCCCACAAGCTGTCGAGCCAATGCGCGAGAAGGAACAAAACCCAATCGGTAAATCACATTGTCGAGACGGCGCTCAAGACGTTCAATCAAAAGGTCACCTGTGGCGCCTTTGCGCTCCTGGCTTTCTTCAAAGTGGTGGCGGAACTGTCGTTCAAGGACTCCGTAGATACGCTTGATCTTCTGCTTCATAGCGAGCTGGCGGCCGAATTCACTTTTGTTACGGCTTGGGTTCTGACCATGCACACCAGGAGCATATGGACGGCGTGAAATAGCACACTTCGGAGAAAAACAACGATCTCCCTTCAGAAAGAGCTTTTCGCCAGCGCGACGGCAGAGTTTACATTTTGAATCAAGGTGACGGGCCATAATAACGAGTTTACAAAATATCGAGTAGAAAATTACATGCGACGTGGGCGACGTGGGCGACAACCATTGTGTGGAATCGGAGTAATGTCTTTGATGGAAATGAGATTGAAACCATTATTAGCCAAGGCTCGGATACAAGCTTCACGGCCACTCCCTACACCTTTGACATAGACTTCAAGCTCCTGTACTCCAAACTTCTTCACTTTTTCAGAGAGCTCAGCAATGATTTGAGTAGCTGCATAGGGAGTAGATTTCTTAGCACCTTTGAAACCAAGGTGACCAGAACTTGACCAAGCAAGCACGCCTCCATTGAGATCGGCAATCGTTACAATCGTATTGTTGTAGGTACACTGAATGCTGGCACGGCCTTTTTCGACGGTGCGCTTGGCTTTCTTGCCCCGCTTCTTGGCAGATCCCTCTTCAGGAACTTCGGAAACGGCTTTGGCCACTGATTCATTTTTGAGATCTTCTTCTGCCATACACGCTAGAGAAATCTTCTCATCAAGTTAGTTTAGGTCTTATCTGATGCTTTCTTACGGCCACTACCCATCGTCTTACGGACATTGCCACGCACAGTACGAGTGTTGGTCTTGGTACGCTGTCCGCGAACCGGGAGGCTCTTGGCATGACGACTTCCTCGATAACAACCAATTTCTTTGAGGCGTTTGATATTCATCTTGACCTGATGACGAAGGTCTCCCTCCACTCGATAAGTCTTCTCAATCGCTTCGCGCAAGCGGTTGCCATCTTTTTCTGAGAGATCTTTGGTTCGAGTATTGGGATCGATCGAAAGAGTGGTCAAGATTTTGTTGCTGGTCGGACGACCAATACCGTAGATATACGTAAGCGCAATCTCGATACGTTTCTGATCAGGCAAGTTGATACCGGAAATACGGAGCATAGTAGATTACCCTTGTCGTTGCTTATGTTTCGGATTCTTGCAGATAACGAAAATAACTCGTTGCCGCTTCACGAGCTTGCAGTGGGCACAGATTTTTTTGACTGAAGCGCGGACTTTCATACCGTGACTACATGACTATTTTAAACGCTGCACAATTCTCCCTTTGGTAAGGTCATACGGGCTCATATCCACTAATACCCTGTCTCCAGGCAGGAGGCGGATATAGTGAACACGCATTTTGCCAGAAATATGGGCGAGCACCTCATGACCGTTTTCGAGACGGACTTTGAAAGTGGTAGAAGGTAGTGATTCAATCACTTCGCCTTCAAAACGAATAAGTTCTTTGGTATTGCCCATATGAGGCATGCGAGTTTCCAGTGGAAAAAGTGAGGGCGCTTGGTAAAATGTAATAACCAACGCAAAAAGAGAGGTCTTAGTATAATTCCGTGCGTTCCTCGATCTTGCGTCGCGTCATATACCCTCTCCACGGGAGCCGTATGCATTTTTTCAATGTGTTGACAGTGTAAACGACAATCAAAAACTTGTCAAATGGTGTTTCCTATTTCCCGAAACGGCGTTCGCGGGTCTGGTATTCTTCGATAGCGGCTCGGAGCCCAGTGGCGCCAAAATCAGGGAAATGGCAGTTGGGGAAGTAAAGTTGGGCGTCCTTGGTTTCCCACATCATGAACCCGGCCGAAAGATGTGGATCGTCGCCGGTGCGAATGAGGAGATCTACCGGTGGGAGTTCGGCGGTCATGAGATGTGATTTGATCACTTCTTCGGTCACCATGCCAGGAGCCAGCCCCTCGCCTGCGATATGTTGGATAGCCCTGAGCATATCGTCATCGCCACTATACGCCAGAAAAAAATTGATGAAGTATTGATCATGGTCTTTGGTTGCCTCAATCCCCTCCTTGAGGATTTTTTTCAGACTCTCGGGAAACTGTTCTTCCCAATGGCCGATACACCGAATCCGTACTTTGTCGCGAAAAACATCCTCATCTGAAATGAGTTTCTTGAATTGCGTTTCATAGATACGGAGAAGAGCTTGTTTCTCAGGCAGTGGCCGTTTGGAAAGATTCTCGATGGATGAACCCCAAAAAGACACTTCGCGAATTCCGAGCTTGCGACCCTCGCGGACAATTTCTTCCATGCGTTCAGCGCCAGCTTCATGTCCTTCCCATGGTTCGAGACCGCGTTCTTTGGCCCAGCGGCGATTGCCATCGGGAATAATCGCGATATGACGAGGTAGCGGTTGTGAGGCAAGAGAAGGCATAGTATTAGTACTCTCGGGCAAGCATATAATCAGCTATGCCCAAAAGAAACGCTCGGGTAGGTTCTGGCAAAGAAACTCCCTCAAGAGCTTGTTTGGCAGCATGAATAGAAGTATGCGTTAAATTTTTTGCTTCTTCAAGTGAGCCTGATTCTCGAATCAACACCCGAAAACGCTCAACATCGTCCGCAGTGAGCGATGCTCCTTTCTCCAAAATTTCCGAAAGTTCAGCGTGATGGTTACCAGGGAGTTCATAGGCTTTTGTTACCAAGATCGTCATCTTACCCTCTTTTATATCAGAGCCTACTGGTTTGCCAATGCGTTCTTCATTACCGTAAATACCGAGAATATCATCCTGGATTTGGAAAGCAATGCCAAGTGGCAGGGAATAGGCCGAAAGAGCTTGGAGGAGTTCGGCCGAGCCACCAGCAAGGATAGCTCCGAGATGAAGTGGTCCTTCAAACGTATACCGGGCCGTTTTTTGTTCATACATTTTAAGCACTTCTTCCGAACTCGCTCGCTTGCGGTACTCGAGATAAATGTCTTTGGCTTCGCCAACGCTCGTGTGAGAGACAATTTTCTGTGTTTTGGAAAGTGCCTCAAATACGCGTTCATAAGGGAAGCCAGAACGGAAAATAATATCATTACCGAGTGAAAACAAGAGGTCACCTATAATAAGTGCGATCGAATTCCCAAAATGGGCTGGATCAGTAAGACCAAGTTTGAGGCGGCCCCAATCGGCATAACGCTCATGCAACGTCGCCACTCCATGCCGTAGGGCGTCTCGATCGATAATGTCGTCATGAATCAGGAGAAACATGTGGATAAGCTCGATTGCGATCGCTGTTTGGAGCAGACGTTCACGCTCCGCTCCATTGGCACTCTCATACCCAGCCAGCATAAAGGCGGGACGAAGGCGCTTCCCTCCTGCTAAAGTCATCATTTTTACATGTTCGAGCGCTTCCGCCACCAATGCATCTTCTTTCTCGGCTTCAGCAATACGCGCATCGAAATAAGCCTTGAGCCGAGGATCAAAATTCGCCTTAAACTGCTTTAGGGAGGCTTGGATATCCATAAAAAAACTATGCCACTAAAAAGTCTCTGGCATTGTAACAGAAATGGCCTATCGAGCCAAAGGATTAGCGTTCATCCTCAGTGAAGACAAAGAAATCTCGGTAACGGCGATAAAGCTCCAGTGTCGCCCACAAGTCTCTGGCATTATAACGAGCAATTTCTCGGTACTTGCCTTCCTTAAAAAGTCCACGTACATCATCCCCGGTTACTCCTTGTGCTTTGGGACTTTCGATACCAAACGCCCTGGTCCAAAGATGCAAGCTTCCCTTCCTCCGCACGGTACCATAGAAAGAAAGTTGATCAAGAAGATCGACGTGTTTGGCATTCCAGGGTTGATAATTAAGATACCGGTTACTCATGAGATTCTTCGTTGGCTTCACACCATGCACTGCCGAACGCGTCCAGAGAAAAGGTACATCAAATTGCCTCCCATTGAACGTCACGAACGTATCGTACTTGGTGGCGATATCCCAGAACTTCTCTAGCATAGCTTTTTCGGAGAGAGCCTCGTATTTGCACCCATCCTCCTCAAAATCTGTATCTCCGTCCGCCGGCTGATAATACACCGCTGATTTCTCTCGCTCAGCATCAAGAACGCCAATAGCTACAATTTGTCCGGTGAGAGGCGAAAACCCGAGCCCCTCTTCGAGATCCTTGAGAGCTGTTTGATACTCATCCTCATTCCCCGCCTCACGCTTGATCCAGCGCGTGAGACTCTCCTGCGTCGTTTCATCGAGTGCTGCAAAGTCCTCTCCAACCGTTTCGATGTCAAAAATAAGGGTAGCCATAACACGCTGCGTTAAACCTTACCGTCTTAGTATAACAAAAGGTGTCGGCAGTTCACCAACACCCTCAAACAATTCACTCCATCGGCGGCGACCCCCTCTTCTTCAGAGCTACCATCTCCGCATTGCGCCGTTCAAATTCCTCAATGCAAAGCCTTGCAGTCCGCTTAGGGAACAACACGCGGATAATCTCAGAGAACCCCCAGCAAAACTCCTCCTTCCGTTGGCCGTTCAGGAAGGTGAGTCCCCCGCAGCATTCCTTCAGGCCGTGCCAAAACTCCATTGGTTTCGATGAGCAAGATCCGCTACCGCTTGGAGAAGGTATGTACAGCCATCCAAAGACATACTTGTTGTGATAGTTTCTAGGGCAGTGCTCGCAAGAAATACTGCACGAAGAGGTAGACGTTGGCGTCAATCTTTGGGAAAAGTATTACTACCTCTCCTTCTTTGGCTCTGGCTTTCACGGGTTCCTGGTACAGTCGTCTTGGCCAACGTGACATGACCATTCCTCATTTCCACGAAAGCCTGAACTCAACCCCCACTCCTCTCTTAGGCTTCCCAAGAATTCCGACCGACCACTGTGTCACGGTCCCATCCTCTCCCACGGATTTATAGACGACCGTCTTTGCCCTGATTCTCAAATGCTTATCAGGATCAGGTATATTAATACCTACGGTTGGTGGATTGTCCGAAAGCCAGAACTGATCTTGAGTAGTGGTAGCAGATTGGACAATTTGAAGACTCGTCTCAGGCCACTTTTTAGCCTTGGGAATATTGAATTCAAGGTTCCCAATGCGAGTGGCTGCACTCGCTCCAAAAGCCGATTTCCATTTCAATTCTAGCCCTTGACACTCAGGCAAGGAGCACTGAGCAACACTTTGGCCGCTCAACGAGGACAATAGGAGAAACATTCTAATAGCAACGATGCTCATGATGACTCCTTGAGACCAATGACCTTAAATGAAGTTGTGAAGAACTGTGCCTCAACTCTACTCCGAATCAAAAAAGTGTCAAAAGTAAATTAGACCAACCTCGCTCCTACCCGTTCGATTCCTCCTTGGATATTACAAAACAAAAAAGATCCTGGGTTCTCTCAGGGTCTTTTTTGTTTCACAGTAGCCCCAAGGGGAATCCTCCTCACCCATCATTCCGCCAGAGACTCCGTGACTCCTTCGGAGCCTGGGTTTTTGAAAAGCCAAGCAGTTGGCTTTTCAAAATACCCTTCTCTTCCCCTTGGATATTAAAAAATGAAAAGTACCGGAAAAAATCCGGCGCTTTTCATTTATCTAGTAGCCCCAAGGGGAATCGAACCCCTCTTTCTTGGATGAGAACCAAGTGTCCTAGCCGATAGACGATGGGGCCTTTTGAAAAATCAAAAAGCAAACATCAAAGAGCCAAAATCTCACCAGCATTTCTCTTTTGCAGGGGCGGAAGGAATCGAACCCTCACTAACGGTTTTGGAGACCGTTGTACTACCACTATACGACGCCCCTAAAAGAGTCAAAAGAAGAAAAGCCCGTTTAAAGGCTTACTTCGACTCATTGTGAAGGTTGCTTTTTTGGCAAAATTTGCAGTACTTTTTGAGTGACAGCTTTTCCTTCACCTTCTTCTTGTTACGCTTGGTGTAGTGCGTGATGCGACCACAAACCGAGCACTTCAATTTGGCCATGTTTTCCTTGATCTTACCCATAACAAAACGTAAAAATTACCTCTAACGAGTACGCAGTTTACTCTACGGGAGTTCTTTCTTCCCGTCAACTGTCCGAAAACAATCTTGAGCCGTTGACCAGATTTGAACTGGTGACCTATTCCTTACCATGGAATTGCTCTACCGACTGAGCTACAACGGCATAAACTGTGGGTGGGAAGGGATTTACCCCTGCGGGGCATAAACTTTTCATCCCTTCCATGTACTTCAAAAAGTTAAATTTGTGCCACAAGGGCACAGCTTTAACTTTTGTGGGTAGGGAGGGATTCGAACCCCCGTACTCCGGAGAGAGCAGATTTACAGTCTGCCGCCTTTAACCACTCGGCCACCTACCCATATTGTTCACATACTACCAGAGCCATCTGTCGGGCTCGAACCGACGACCCACGGTTTACAAAACCGTTGCTCTACCAACTGAGCTAAGATGGCCAAAGAGAACTTTTGTATCTTAGCGGAAGAATAAAGAGAGAGCAATAATGAGGCCTATCCTTTGTGTTTCTCTCGCTGTACGAGGAGCCGCTCAAGCTTCCGCACCTTATCCTTCACCTCTCGGTTCAAAGGCAAAAGTTTGATCACCTGGCGGTAACATGCCTTGGCATCCTCGAGGTTCTCGCTTGCCATATAGTAATCACCCAGTTCCTCATAGGAAGCTGCGTCCTTGGGATTCTTCGCTATCCGGTCAATAAGTTCCTCCTCAGAGAGAAGTTTCCTCGTGGGAACTGGAGTCCGTTTAGAACGAGTGAAATGTTCATCTGTCGAACCGGAAGCCAACTCGCTCACTTTCCTCCGAAGCCCCCCAAACCGTGAATGTGTTTTGCGTTCAGGAGTCGCGTTGGTTATCGCCACTCGTTCCCCTAACGCTGGGTCAGTTTGCACTTCAAGTGGTTCTTCTTTGGTCACCGGATCAAGAGTAGCACGGTGGCGTCGATGCCAACGATCCCAAAATCCATCTTTATCCTCTTCGGGAAGTACCGTTATTTTATCCTTGAGCGCCATCTCTCGAATTTCAGCGGCCTGTTCACGTTTTCGTTTGAGAAAGTTAGAGAACTCTTGAAATCGGTTGTGGAATTTGAGTGAAAGGAGCTTGAGCCGCTGAAGAATACGCTCGAGAAGCCGGAGTCCCGTCTCCTCTTTGAAAAGAAATAGGAAACGTTTTGACTTGGACGTTTGTCCCGCGAGAGCAAGATGCTCCTGAAGGATTGGATCAGCGCTTTTCTTGGACAAAAACCATACCAAAAACCCGAGAGAGAGGGCAAAGACAATCGGTGGGATAATAAGTGGCCACATGATGGTGGAGAATTGTGCGAAACTTGACTATCAAGATCTTATATTTCGTACCGAACAAACGTACCAACTTGAATCTTTTCTCCAATTTTGTGAATGTTTTCTGTAATAAGTTCACCAACCGTCTTTGAAGGGTCTTTGACGAACGGCTGGGTGAGAAGCGCGATTTCTTCGCGAAATTTCTTTTCTTTTCCAGCAAGGATTTTCTCAGCAATTTCGGCAGGTTTCCCTTCGTTCTTCACCTGTTCTTCCCAAATTACTCGCTCTTTGGCAACAAGTTCAGCCGGAACATCTTCGGGAGCGAGATAGAGAGGGGCAAGCGCCGCGATATGCATAGCAAGGTCACGTCCAAGCGTCTGGAAATCATCGTTGCGTGCGACAAAATCGGTCTCACAAAGAAGTGTCAGCATTACCCCAACTCGCGCATTGGAATGGACATAGGTCGTTACGATCCCCTCCCCTGCTTCGCGATCAGTCCGCTTGAGAGCCTTGGCCTCACCGCGTTTTTTGAGAAGGGAGATAGCTTTCTCCTCATCACCATTGGCCTCGACAAGGGCTTTCTGAACCTCAACAATCCCTGCACCTGTCTTTTCACGAAGTTTTTTTACTGCTTCAATTGAACTCATATGTGTTTATTACCAAATGTAGTGAGTGAGGAAAATACGCATTCAATGTTTTTCTCCGAACGGAGGACTGGTAAAATCGAATGTCTATCCGTTATTCTAGACGAAAATAACGTTTGTACCAAAACACGCTTGTTGATAACTCTTTTTCACTTTTTCCCTTGTTTCAGCTGCGTCAAAAGACTTAAGCCTTGGGAACATTGGGAATACCAGCAAGCACTGCTTGGCCAAGACGTCCCAAAAGCAAGTGGAGTGAGGAAAGAGCATCATCATTACCCGGAATAGGATAATCGATAAGCGTCGGATCCATGTTGCTATCGACAATAGCCACGATTGGTACACCCATTCGACGAGCCTCTTTGATAGCGAGACTAGCCTCTTTGCCATCGGCGATCACAACAGCCCCAGGCTGCGTGACGAGACGCTTCAGTCCACCCACTTTGTGCTCGAGCTTCTCGATCTCTTCGCTTTTCTTCTGCTGTTCAAACTTGGTGTACTTTTTGTACTCGCCAGCTTCTTTCATGCGTTCACTTTCGACGAGATACTTAGCCCGACCTTGAATCTGTCCGGCATTAGTGAGTGTGCCACCAAGCCAACGATCAATTACATATGATTGGCCGAGACGAGTGGCGAGAGACTTCACAACATCGTGGGTTTGTTTCTTGATACCGACGAACAGCACCGACTTACCGCTTTTTACCGTTGTCTCGAGAAACTGAGCTGCCGTTTCAAGCTTTTCCTTGGTCTTCTCTAAGTTCATGATGGAGATATTCTTCCTCGTGGTGAAGATATACGGGGCCATCCGTGGATGCCGGCGAGAACTGACATGCCCGAAATGTACTCCAGCTTTGAGGAGAGCCTCAATACTCGTGTCGAGCGTGTCGAAATTAAAATTCTCGAAAGAAGCGCGTTCGAGAGCGCGAACAAGCGTTAACGGAGCAAAAGCTGCCCCTTCAGTTTGACTCATACTGGTCTTCCTTAGGATAAATTACTTCTCTTTTGTCCTTGAGCTACCTGGACCCTCGGACAAGCTCAGGGCAGGAAAGGCAGCTATAGATCAAAAAGAGGCTGGGTTTCTCGCTGGTTTTATAAAAAGACCAGCAGAGATGAGCGATGGCAGTATAGGAGAAAGCCTGACACTTGTCAATTTACAATGTCCATGCTAGACTCTATCCATTGAATTTCACATTATCCCTATGCAGTCCGGCATTCACCCCACCTACCATCACGAAGTAACCGTCCAGTGTGTCTGTGGCAAAACCTTTCTCACTGGTTCGACTATCCCCAAGATCTCGACTGAAATCTGCTCCAACTGTCACCCGTTCTACACTGGTGAAAAGAAATTCGTCGATACTGGTGGTCGTGTAGACCGCTTCAAGAAACTCGCCGAGCGGGCTGCCAAAGCTGCTGCGGTTCACACTGCTACTAAGGCCAAGCGCGCCAAGAAGGCCGAAACCAAGAAGAAAGAAGACGAGACTCCAAAAGCTGAAAAAGTCACCAAGACCAAAGCTTAGCTTGGTTTCGATTAAAAAAACGACCGTTTTTAGGTCGTTTTTTGTTTGCGAGAGAAGGCAAAGCCCTGTAGTCTAAGCGATAGAAGTTACTTGAAAGTATATAAAATGATTCAAGGCAGCTCGCGCGACGCGCAAACTGCCCTGTATCTGCCAAACTCTGTCGCAAGAACTACTTCTCCAGTTTGATGACCGACGCTGCAGCAAACATCAGTCCGGCCACCACCAGAATCGAAGATAGCGCAATCGAATTTCCCGCAATAGCGGAGTGGATTGCTTTCGTTTCAGCTCCGAGGGCGTTGGCAATCATCCAGGTATTGCCAAAGATGAAGAGACCAAGAAGTTCGACAGCAAAGAACACCAACATAAATTTTGTATATCGCATCATTTCATTACTCCTGGTTAAGTACCACGCGTATGTGCGTAGTGGGTTGAAATACGGAAATTCGAGTTATTCTATTGGAAAGGTTCGATGGGGAAAAATATCATAATAGTCTTCTTTAGTCAATATGCAAGATTTGATTAGTAAAATTGAAGCGGAATACCAAGCGGTTGAGCGTGAGCTCATGGAAAGTGCTACTTTGAACGATTCCAAAAAACTCATGGTGCTCGGGCGGCGCAAAGCGGAGCTTGATATCGTCATGGAGAAAATTGCCCGCCTCAAGGTAGTCGAGCAAAATCTCCGGAACAATGCGGAACTTACTCAGGGGGAAACTGACCCAGAGCTCAAGGTGATGGCGCTCGAAGACAATATTGCCCTCTCCAAGGAAAAAGAAGTACTCGAGATTGAACTCACCAAACTCCTCCTTCCAAAGGATAAGAATGACGAAAAAGACATCATCGTTGAGATTCGGGCTGGAGCTGGTGGCGACGAGGCCAGCCTCTTCGCCGCGGAACTCTTTCGCATGTACGCCCGCTATGCCGAGGCTCTCGGCTGGCAAACTACCCTCCTCGACTCGCACCAGACTGAAGCCGGTGGTTTCAAAGAAGTTACCTTTGAGGTCAACCGCGGCCACAGCGATATCTCCGTCTACCGGAAATTTAAGTATGAGTCTGGCGTGCACCGTGTCCAGCGCGTCCCTGAGACCGAGAAAATGGGGCGAGTGCATACTTCCACCGTGACCGTCGCGGTGCTGCCCCAGGTCGACGACATCGAGATCGTCGTCCGACCCGAAGACCTCCGCATCGATACATTTTGCTCTTCGGGCCCTGGTGGGCAGTCAGTCAATACCACGTACAGTGCGGTACGAATTACACATCTCCCCACGAATCTCGTCGTTTCCTGCCAGGATGAAAAGTCACAGATCAAAAACCGCGAGAAAGCCATGAAGGTTTTGCGGGCTAGGCTTTGGGAACAGGAAGAAAAACGCCAACTCAAGGAACTCGGCGACACCCGCAAGAGTCAAATCGGGACTGGAGACCGCAGCGAAAAGATCCGCTCCTACAATTTCCCCCAAGATCGCATTACCGACCACCGTATCCACCAAAACTGGAGCAATATCCCCGGCATCCTCCAAGGAAACCTCGGATCTATTCTCGATGCCCTTGAGTCAGAGGATATCCGCATGAAAATCGAAGCAGCTGAGGCAAACTAACAGGTAAAACTATGCTTATCCGTGATGTTCTTCATTTAGGCACCATTGATCCACTCGATCGCGAACTCATTATTGGAATGGTCCTTGGAAAGGACCGTTCTTTTGTCTTGGCTCACCCTGAACAACCTATAGAGGAAGAAAAATTCAAACGATTTCAAAAATTAATACAGCGAAGAGAGACTCATGAACCTCTCGCGTATATTTTGGGCGAGAAAGAATTCTTTGGTTTATCATTCAACATTAATCAGTTCACCCTTATTCCTCGACCAGAAACAGAACTGCTCGTTGAAGCAGGATTAAAGATACTCCAAGGGAAGCAAAAAACGAATGTGCATAAAAAAGTTGCAGTGATTGATGTCGGTACCGGTAGTGGCTGTATTATTATTTCATTAATGAAAAGTTTACTCACTGCCAACTACTCACTGCCAACTACTCAACTTTTTGCCATCGATATCTCTCCCGAAGCACTTGAAACCGCCAAAGAAAATGCAAGACGCCATGATGTTGAGAAAAGCATTACTTTCGCGCAGTCCAATCTCCTCAATCAGATTCAACAAAACTTACAAACATTCGATGAAATTACTGTCCTCGCCAACCTCCCCTATCTCTCAGAAGAACTGTATCAGAACACCGAGCCAACCGTACAAAGCTTTGAGCCAAAAACGGCACTCGTGAGTGGCATGGATGGACTCGACCACTACCGGAAACTCCTCACGCAGCTCAAAAAGTTCAGCCAAGAGCAAAGAGTTACTTTTTTGCTTGAAATAAGCCCCGAACAGGTATCCATTCTCGAAAAGATACTCCCCTCATTTGGGGTAAAATCCCATACTATTATCCCCGACCTTACAGGGCGAAGTCGCATGGTGCAAGGTACTTTCTAAAACATAGCTAAGCTCTACAAAAGTAAAAGCTCTGGCATTACGCTAGAGCTTTTACTTTCTGAAGACAGAATCACCAGAACTATCGGCGCTTCTTAGTAGCCTTCTTCTTGGTGCCTTTCTTCTTTGCTGCCTTTTTCTTTTTTGCCATAATAGGTCACCTCCTCCCAGTTTTTGTTTTCGCCTCTGTATGTTTACAGAGCGCGATTTGTTTTTCTATTTAACTACAAAACAAAGTTTTGTTTTGTATCTTGTTTTGTGTGAAGTTCTTCACACGTATTTTTATTATACACTCTTTTTTTAAAATGCAAAGCAAATAAAAGTTTTGTCAACACTCATTCAAAGTAAACTTTACATTTATATGAAAGATCTACCTCACACTCATACTTTATAACAATAGTTTAGTGAAAAAAAATAAATTACTATCCGCTACGAAAGAATTCTGCACAAGAAAAACGCTGTTCACTTTTGTATCTCAAAGGATCTATGATCTTTTTTGTTATAACAAACAATTGAGCTTCATCCACTGGACAAACATATATTTCCTCTTTGACTGTCTTCATTAAACCCTACTTACCAAATCTTTCCATTACCACCTTCAAGAAACACCCTAGGGATAAAAACTCAAAATTACGGCTCATTTAAAGGATTTTGTCGAGATTGACACCCTTCTTTTTCCCTTCTAGTATGGGTAACGAAGGGGGTCGAAAGAGTTCCCCGGACCAAAAGATAGGGGGTACTCTCCCGATTCTGGCTTCAACGCAAGCAGTACGTTCACATTTAAATCAATAAACTAGGAAGAGAGGTGACCACTATGGAAGAAAATAACATGGATGGACAGGAACGCCTCGGAGACCAGGCTAAAACCTGGGTACAAGAGAATTTGCGAGTTATCGTCAGCATCTTCATTGTTGCAGCGATCGCTCTCGGCATTTACTCTTACTCACAGCGTTCTGAAGATACTGTGCAAGACACTACTGACACCGCTATCACCGATGAAGTAAGCGATGAAATGACTGATGACACCGCTCTCGATACTGAGACCGATGCTACAGAAACTCCTTCTGCCCCTACTCGTCCCGCTGAAGTAAGCCAAGAGACCACGACTGCTTTTGTAGAAACCGCTGTTCGTGGTGACGGATCTACCCATCTCGCTCGTAGCGCCCTCATGCACTACCTCGAGAAGACTCCTGATTCATCGCTTACCGGTGCTCACAAGGTGTACATCGAAGACTACCTCCGCAAGCAGGTTTCTGGCAACAAACAGCTCGCAGCTGGCCAGTCACTCGAATTCTCGAAAGACCTGATTCGTCAGGCTATCGACCAGTCTAAGACCCTCACCGACAGTCAGCTCAAGAATCTTCAGAAGTATGCAGACCGTGTCAGTGTCTATCGTTCGTAAATTTCTGTTTCTTTTCTCTAGTACCTTTGATCGCAATTGCTCTAAAAACCCCGAAATCGGGGTTTTTAGTTTGGCTCTAGACCACTTTTTTGAAAAAGAACCATCACCGTAAACGAACGCCTTCCCCTGGATAAACCCCTTCAGCCTCACCAGCGTTCACCTCAAAAACATGCGTCACCGGCCCTTTGGGGCGGACAAGCGTGAGATCCCCAGGCGTTTGATCTAGTGCTACTGAATCGACTACCCCTTCACGGATAAAAATGATATCGATAGGAAAACGCATATCCTTCATCCAAAAAGAGGGTTTACCTGGTTTTGGAAAAGCAAAAAGGAGTCCCGCTTGCGGCTCAAGTGTTTCCCGGTGAGAAAGCCCTCGCGCCCGGGTCTCCGGCGTATCAGCCACTCCAATGACACGCCAACCTTTTCCTCCAATCTCAACACGTTGATAGACAGTTTCATCTGGCGAAGCCACCAGCGCAAACCACCCTATGCCAATAAAGCTCACAACAATAAGCAGGATAACAATCTTTTGTTTTGGACGGGAAGTAGAAAACATATACTCTCTAAAGAAAGACCTTTACTCACTCACACGATCCCTGCTTTGAATTGAGACATCGCTCTACCCAAACAGCTGTTCCGAAGAAGAGAAAAGCTACCGCGACAAACACTCCAAGTTTTTCCAGCAACCTCGTAGAAAGGGCGAGGAAGGCCATCAAACTTGTCACCAACATATAAGCACTTGCTACTTGGCTTGGCAACCAACCCAGCTCAAGAAGATGGTGGTGGAGATGGTGTTTGTCAGGAAGAAAAGGAGAACGCCGCTGCAGTAATCGCCCCACAATCACTGAAAAGGTATCAAGAATAGGTACCACCAATACCAAAAGAGCGGTGGCTACCTTGGTTCCCGCATATACTGAGAGTGCCGCAAGCATAAAACCAAGAAAGGCTGCGCCACCAGTTCCAGCCAAGATCTTAGCTGGAAACCAGTTTAAAAAAAGGAAGGCTATAAGTGACCCAAGCAACATCGTGGCAAGCAAGGCTAACGTCGGCTGGTTCACCTCAGGTCGTAAACTCAGAGTAAAGAGTGTGACAAAAGCAATACTAAGCACTCCGGCCATCAACCCGTCTACTCCATCGACCCAATTAACAGCATTCATCACCAGCACTGTCCAGGCAACGGTGATACCTAGTACTGCCCCAGGCAACGTTGTAAATTCTATCACTCGGCCTCCACCCAGATGGATACTTTCAATCGTCATGCCAGCGAAAAAAAGGATGGCCCCGAGAAATACTTGGCTACTCAATTGAAAAAACCATGGCAGCGGCCAAAAATCATCGACCAGACCAAAGAGAAACGCCAACCCACCTCCTGTAAGCAGGATTTGAAGTGAAACATCAAACACTAATCGCTGGTCAAAAAAAAGAGTAGCGAGGAATCCCCCGGCAAGGGCTAATCCCCCCAGACGAAAATAGCGAGGCGCAGCACTCTCACGACCTTTTTCAGAACGCCTAAGTATCGACTTGAAAGGCGTCCAGTGACACAAAGAAAAAAGCAGTCCCAGCGTCGTCCCAAAAGCCACCAAGAATATCCATGCTGTATCAAACGCAAAAGAAAAGTAGTTCAACATCAGATATTGATAAACGAGAGCGTGCCAGCTACCACTACCACTGATCCAGCAAGCAAGATGCTCCCGATAAGAAAGAGTGCAGCCACATTTGGATATCCCCGTACTATAAGCAGCTTGGCCATCCCAAGATTGATAAGTACAAACAAGAACGTGATGGCCGGCATAAGATACACCTGCCACCATACCCCCAAGAGATCGATACCAAGATAGGCATTATATCGTAAAATAATGAGATCTTCTGTCGAACGTACCGACCAAAACAAAATTCCAAAAGCAATTACATGAAGCGTCAAAACGAGCAACCACACTATCGGCCAAGCATGGCGAATAAGCAATGGCTTTTCTGTTTGTGATAAGAAAAATTGAGCAATCATAAAAGCTTATCCGTAGGTGTAGGCACTTTCTCAAGTAGCGCAGATTCTCTTTCATCCGTAAGCCGCGTCCGTTCAAACTGCTCTCCTAAACGCAGTAATCGCTTCTCTACCTCTTCGTATTTCTTGCCGGTATTACCAATATGTTTGCCCAGCACATCAAAATCAGCTTCAAACTTCCCGAACTCGCGGCCAAGACGCTCAAGCTCGACAAACATTTCCTTGGCCCGCTTTTCTATCCTCATCCCCTGAAGGCCATACATCACGGTCTTGAGGTACGCGTAAAAAGAATTAGGTGAAACAGGCACCACATGTTTCTGGTTGAAGTACTCATACAGACCGCTATCCCCATCTTCTTTAATAATCGTCTCATAATAAACGTTTTCGGCAGGAATATACATTAGCGCAAGATCGATCGTCCCTTCACTCGGAACGATATATTTGGTGGCAATAGCATCCACATGCTTCTTCACGTCCGAAAGAAACTGCCGCCGAGCGCTTTGCCGCCCTGACCCATCTGGTAAGGCTAACAAACGTTTAAAGTTCTCAAGAGGAAACTTAGAGTCAACACTAATGTTCCCCCCATGAAGAATGATCAAAGCATCTACCGTTTCACCGCTCTTGAAGGTGTGCTGAATTTTGAAGTGATCTGGCGCGAGCATCTGGGAAAGCAAATCATTGAGCATAAGCTCACCAAATCCACCTCGAATCTTTGGTGCCCTCAAAATATCTTGAAGCGAAGCCACATCCTTGGTCACATCGAGAATAGCTTGGTTCATCTTGGTCACCTCGACCAGTTGTTTCTGCACATCAACATATGAGCGCCCAGCATTCTCAAGACGTTTGTCGAGACGCTCCGTATTGTCATGAAGCCGCTTGTCGAGACTATCCCGCAAATGATGAAATTCCTGGAAGAGGGATTGGGAAAACTGCAGCATTTCCTGTCGCATCCCCTGATCTACGAGACGGAGGCGCTCCTCAAACTCT
Source organism: uncultured Bdellovibrionales bacterium (assembly GCA_964597355.1). Lineage (GTDB taxonomy): Bacteria > Patescibacteriota > Minisyncoccia > Moranbacterales > UBA1568 > SSEF01. Next base: position 42,180 of record CAZQWS010000005.1, on the reverse strand, counting down.
TTCCCCTGGGACTGAGCTGTCTCAAAACGATTCCGCCACAAAAGAAACAATACCCCTCCGATACCAAGGGCGAGTACTCCAACAATAATCCACACCCCATCGTTCATATATTATTTTCGAATGCCGGCAATAAAACGCTTCAGTTCGGCTACTTTATTGACCACTTCCTCGTACGGACCCTCTAGAAACTCCATCAGGAATCGGTCTAACATGTTCAAACGATACTGTAATTCTTCACTATTCATTAAGACAAAGCGGACATCCTTGCCCACCTCAGCTTCAAGATGCGTGATGGCCTGACGTAACTTAGCACGATTGATATTATTCACCACCAAAATCATATCGACTTTGGACTTAGGATAATTCAAAAAAAGACCGCTAATGAGAATAAGTTTTACTTCACCGACGGTTTTGAGCTTACGAAACACATGTGCTTCGGCATTCACATTAAGCTTTGAGACCAGTGTCTTGAGCTCGACGTAAAAAGGAAAATCTGTATTACTCACATAGTAGTTTTTATTCTGACGCGAACGCTCGTGAATAAATTTCATCTTGGCCAATTTCTTCGCTTCACGGGCCACATCAGTCCGAGAAAGCAAGGTACGCTCAGCAATATCATTCACAAAAAACTCACCATCTGGGTTCATGGCAAAAAAACGAATGAGACGCGCCCGAACCCGCGATCCAAACAGTGCTTCAAAGAGAGCGACAGACATAACAGTAGGGTAATTAAAGCAATAAATCTCTCTCAGTATACCACTACACTAATGCATTGGTGTAGTGGTATAGCCAAGGCATTTTGAAAGAACCAAAACCAGAGCAAGCAGTTCAAGGCTTGGTTAAAGGGTAAAAACCATAAAAAAGAGAGGAAATATGGTATAATAACGTCCATGAAAGAACGAGTCTCACGCCGGAAGGAAGGGAAATCGCCATCCTCCGTTCAGTGTGTTTTCAATGCTATTGCGGTTGGGTCAGGGCGGCATGCCGAACCTTATATCATTGCTTTCCACTACAAAAGTGACAATGTCGCTGGCAAACCGCTTGGTACGCTTTTTGGCTTCTTTGAAGTGGAGATACACGACGAAGACGCGGCCTACATTGTTAACTTTCTTGCCTCCGTCGCTAAAAAAGAATACTTCACCAACCCGCGGAGAGAGGTAAGTGATAGTTTCGAAACCACTCTCCACAAAGTCAATGTTGCTCTCGCTGAAATTGCCAAGGAAGGCAATGTTTCGTGGCTTGGACACCTGCATGGAATCTTGGGCGCTATTGCTGATAACACCGTTCATTTCTCGGCAACTGGCGATGGGGTACTGGCTCTCGTTCGCGAGCAGACCTTGCGGCCTATTAGTGATGGATTGGCGGAAGTCTCAACTGAACCCCACCCTCTCAAAACCTTCACCGAGGTCTCGAGTGGTAAGCTCATTGAAAGCGACGTACTCCTCGCTCTCTCCCCTGCCGTCTGGACTCTCTTTACCCCAGAAGACCTTAAGAAAAATTTAGCCCGGCTTGGTCAGAAAGGCTTTGAACAGTTTCTCCATACTGCCCTCATAAACGAGCTCCCCATCGCTGGAGCCGTGGTAATCAACGTCTCAGCTGCCCCGATAACCACCCCAACTCCCAAACAGACAAAGGAGGCTTTGGGAGAAGAAACAGAAGCCACTAAACTTCTCAATGTATGGAGTGGCCAGACATTTGAAAAAGCTCGATCATCCCGCCTCAAGGCTTTTACATCCCCCCCACCGACTACCCCCCCAAAAGAACACCAGCAAGAATACATCGACAAAAAAACTGGCCATATTTATGTCCATGGAGAAGAAGAAGCTGAACAAGAGGAGGAGCCATGGAAAACTCGACTGACTCTTTGGTCTCACTCACTTTCACAATCATGGCAACTTAGTCGCGAAAAGCTTCGTCGTTTTGGTCGCCGAAGTCGCAAAAACATTGCTTTTTTCATAAGCGGTGTTGAAGACCAGATGGCTAGTTCCGGACGCAAGGGACTGCGCCGCATCCGTTCCTCCCTCCGCCATATACGCAAAATTCGTGAGACTAGAAAATCATCAGCAATCACTCTTCCAGTCCCTCCAACCGAAGCTACTACAACTACTTCTGCTTCGTCACTCCCTTCCTTTTCTCTCAAAGAAAACCTAAAAGACAATTGGAAAAAAGTTACCCTGCCCCGACTACCAAAACCATCGATCTCTTTTCCCTTCGATACGTTCGTTGCCTGGATAGGTCAAACTAAGCAGGTACTCATTCAAGTGAACCATAGTACTCTCCGATATATCCAAGCCGCCTGGCAACGCAGTCTCATATTCTGGCAAGATCAAAGCAAACGCACCCGGCAGATCATGGCTGGTAGTGGCGTAGTTCTTGTCACCATTGGCCTCGGAACATGGTTCTACCTCAACCGCTCTCCCGTCTGGGAGCAACCAGCAGTAGTAGTTCCTTCGCTATCCGATACTGTTGCGCCTCTCACACCTTCATCAATTACATCAGAAAATGAACCACTCGCAGTCCGTCTCAGTGAAAGCCGTGTGATCTCTTCTTTCAATGGCGAACCTATCGCACTCAGTCTTATCAATAATACTCCTTTCGATATCCGTAGCGAGCGTATCGTTAACCTAAAAACTAGCGAGTCTACTGCTCTACCTGAACCTATTCGTTTAGCTACTGCCATGGATGACCTCGATGCACTGTTCCTCCTCGGTCAATCCGGAACACTGTATATTTTTACCGTCGCTAACAAAAAGTTTGAGCAAAATACTCTCCCTCTTCCGGGCAATACTCAGATTGATGCTCTTGGAACCTATCTCACCTATCTCTATGTACTCGATCGCAAAGCTGGCACTCTCTATCGTTTCCCTCGAGTCGAAGGAGGTTTTGGCGCTCCCACACGATGGTCCAAAGAAACGCTCACTATCCACCCCATTTCACCCTTGTCCATCTTTGAAAATGTAGCTATCGTACTCCCAGACGGTCACCCAGCCCTCTATAGCAGCGGTCGTAAAACTGAAGCTGCGTTCGCCGGAACCCAAACACCCCTCGAAACCAAAGCTCTTACCATCGATCCAAAAAATGGTGATGTCTATGCTCTCGATCCCAAAGAAAAACGGATTGTACGCTGGTCTTCTACCGGCACCCTCATCGCCCAGTACTTTCATAATTCGCTCAGTGATGCAAGGACTATCAACGTAACCAGAAACAACGAACTCCTCATCGCTCGCCCCAGCGGTACTTTCTCCTTTCAATTGCCCTAAGAAACCTTTTTCAAAAATGATCCCGTGTGTAGCGATTGCTACACACGGGAGTTTAAACTTTTGGTTCGGGGACTATCGACTTACTCATTAGTCGTTGTCCGGGATAGCCATTACGATCGACCAACCATGAGAATTCTCAATCGTCGTTGGTGTGAGATCCTCATCGAGGAAGAGTTGGGCGCCACTACCATTAGCAAAGAGAACGATCTGCGTCCCATCGCTCAACGGAAACACCAGGTATCCCCGCCGCTGCACCAGGGCAGCGCTGCGGATAACTTCCACCACCTTCGTGGGACAATACTCATAGCCTTCTTTTTCGGCACAGGCTATGACTTGCTCGCGGGTCGCCGTCCGCGGGTCGAGTCCGAAATTCCTTGGATAGAGCCGGACTGTCCGAGTGACCCGCTTTTTGCTACTCCCTGGCCAAATAGCAAACCCGAAAATCTTGAAAGGAGGGATTTCCTCCAACCAATCAATCTCGAGCCAAGTGCTCCGTTCGCGGACACACACGATATCATTCATCATGAGATCTCCTTGTTGAACGCTTCATAAGAAGCACTGCTCCAGAACTCGGTGAATCGCGGTTTACCAGAGCGAAGAAGACTCTCGCCAAAATGCCTCTGCGCTCTGGTAAATACTTATTAAGTTACGACGTTATATTCTACACTATTTCTTTATATTTGTCTATACTAAATAAGGCTTGCATAAGCCTTATTTATACAAGGAAGATCGTAGCAGTCCTACAAAGGTGAGTGTGTAGGTTTTGTGGCTTCAGCCATACGGATACGAGTCATGATTTCCCGATTCACGATAGTGGCATCGCGACCAAAACGGAGACGTGAAAGTTCTTTCAAAGCATTAGCTACTTCCTGATCCCCGATCGTTGGCGGATAGGTTTTCATGTTGAAAGGCTTAGTGAGTTCATTATTCATGAGGAGACGAACGAAACACTGATAGTTATCAACATTGACGATATCTTGGGCGGTGAAGACCGGGGCGAATTGTTTTTCAAGAAATTCCGCATCTTCCGGTCCGACGCGAAACGCCGTCAGCGATCCAACATTACCAAACACTGCCTTTGAAATTTCTTCCTTAAGCTGAGCAATAAACTGATGCGCAAGGATAAGGACGAGCCGATATTTTCTGGCTTCGGAAAGAATCTGAGCGATTGAGGTCGTCGTAACATTGTGGAATTCATCCAGATAGAGGTAGAAATCCTTACGCTCTGCTTCTGGTATATCAACCCGTGAGAGGGCTGCCATGAGGATTTTTCCCACGATCACCATCCCCAAAAGTCGGGCATTGATTTCCCCGATTTTCCCCTTGGAAAGATTAATGAGAACAATTTTACCGCCGTCCATGATTTCACGAAAGTTGAGCGTGCTCTTTTGCTGCGCGATAATCGGCCGCATCATGTCGTTACTGATAAACGCCGTCAACTTGGAAGTAATGTACGGTACCATATTGGCGAGTGCTGCTTCCCCACCCGCCTTCTCCGCCTCCTTGAGCCAGAAATCCCGCACGATCGGGTTCGTACACTTGGTCAGTTTGTAGCGCCGGAATTCTTCATCCGCCAAGACCTTGGGGATTTCCATTAGGGTCGAGCCGCTTTCAGGATCTTCCATGATAAGCAGCATGGCGTTACGCATATACTGTTCGAACATCGGCCCTCCGGTGGTCTTCATATCATAAAGTTGATCAAAGATGCCGATCATTTCGTTGATGACGAAAGTCTTTTGTTCTGGATGTTTAGAATCGTATTCGAGCATGTTGATACCCATCGGCCGTTCGGTGTCACTCGGATCAAAGACAATCACATCCTCAGCTCGCTCCTTGGGGATGGCGGTCAAGATATCCTCGATCGCATCCCCATGAGGGTCAATAAAGCAAAATCCCTTGCCGCTCTTGGCATCCTTCTTAGCCATTTCTTGGAGATAGTTCGATTTACCGACACCGGTTTGCCCAACTACATACATATGACGACGACGGTCACTCTCAGTAATCCGTACTTCAGATTTGACTCCACGGTATTCGTTATAGCCCAAGAGGATCCCATCTTTTGGAATATTGACTGGGGGCGGAGCACTTCCAGCTTTCAGCCATTTTATTTTGGGAGTTTCGGTCGTCGAAATAGGGAAATGAAAGATACTAGCGAGTTCATCCACCGAAAGGAGGATACTCGCTTCTGGGTCAAAATTACGAAAGATATAGTGATAGGCTGTTTGTTTGTCTCGATGCTTGCGCTGGACTCGAAAGGCATTGATTTCAGGGTTTTCAAACTGACTAAACGCATTCTCCATATGCGCCAAGATATCTTCGGCTCGTTCTTTGGTTTTGGCGGAAGCTAGCAAACGGATATTAGCTGAAAAGGCTGCCTGACTTCCTTTGGCATCAATTATTTTGACTAGCTCCTGTTCCTCAGGAGTAAGTGCCACTACTTTTTCTTCCTCCTGCTTGCTTCCAAGATTCTGTTGCAACAGCGCCCGACCAGTATTCTTTAATACATCTTTTCCTAATTTTCCCGCTATTGATTCAGGTCGTGCGTCTTTGAGGCGTTTTCCCTCCTGCATCTTCTCAGCGATATAACGACTGGTTTTACGCCAACCTGCTGGGGCAGGTGCAAGGACAATCTGAATCGCAGCTCCCTCAGCCACCGTTTCGAGCTTAGAAAGCGCATTCGATATTTCATTCAGAGGGTCAACTGAGAGCGTCTTGTAGGTCTTTAGTGGCAAAGCGGCACTTTCTTTGAGCCGAAGCGTCGACACGGCAGTTTCCCCAGCTGGAGAGAAAATAGTGTACTCAGGTACTTTTTCGATCACGGCATGCGGGAAAAAACTATGAATCTGTTTCTCGACACTCTCTCTGAATCGCTTAGGAATTGAAAGGTAAAAAAATATTTCCTCACTGGACGAGGGGTTGGCGATTTCAAAAATAAGATGCGGCAAGGTAAAGAGGAGTTTTTGCCACCACGGAACATTGCGCTTGAGATTAGCCAAAGAGGTTAGTAGTTGCTCCATCCCCTTAATCTCTTCTCGCCATTCCTCTCCTCCTTTTGGCTTCGTTTCATCAGTTTTGACCCGACTCACTTTCACCACCTCGAGATCAGTATTGAGTGATTGAGCCACTTCAAAGCGCATAAGGAAAAAACTCCGGACAATCAAGACGAGCCCCATAACCAAAGCAAGCCCTCCCGAGAAAAAGGCAAGCGGCACCAAAACAACGTTCAAATCCCATCCCCCACTCGTTTCCATATTTATTTTTCTTTTTTCACAACTGTATGATACAGGAAGAAAAACTTTTGTTCGACCGCGAAACTATTCTGCTTCAGAAAGAATAAAATGCTTCTGACTATTTATTCAGTCTTTCTGACTCCTTCTGGGTTCTCTATTCCTTCACAATCAATCCCTTGGATACCAATCCGTCATACAGTTTATCAGCTAACTCATCGTGCATGGTGTCAAGCACATAGAGATCATTCATGCGCTTGGCTACGCGTACTGCATGTGCCACCCCTTTTACCTGAGCCAACTCGACGAGAGCATGTGCTTTCTTCTCAGCCTCTTCGAGAGCGCCTACTGTGTTGGCATCCCCTTCTACCTCATCATCACTAGTATTGGCACTCCCTGGCTGTACTTGAGAGAGGATTTTACTATACTGTTCGCTCGCTCGTTCGGTTACTCCTTCATTCCCAGTTTCTTTTTCCGGAGTAGGAAGGGTTCCAGGCACACTTTCTGGCTTGTCCCCTCCCGCTACCGGCACACTTTCTCCTCTTGGTTCCAGTATTTCCTCAGACATACATTTCAATCAACAATTAACAATCAGTTATTAAACATTCAAGCGGCTGCTACAGCCTTGATGTCTTTTTTGAACTGATCGATCACTCCTTGCACAAATGCATTGTAATCAGGAATTTTGGCTTCGAGAAACTCTGCTACGGCTTTTTCCTCAGGATTACTCTCAATGAGCTTTTCATATTCATCTACTCCAGTTTCCCCGAGTCGCTCCATCGTATTCATAAAAATCCGCTTGAGCAATGCCTCAAGCATTTTCCCCAAGAGTTCGTCCTGCTTTTCTGGAGTCAGTCCCGACAAAGCCAATTCTTCGATCAAATCTTTTTTGAGCTGCGTGTAATCGATAGTGTTCATAGTTTTGTAGCTAAGTTTATTTTAGCATATGGAGGCCTGGCAATACTTTATTTGTTTCTTTGGCTATCACAGCCATACGAAGCACGTACTGTTCGATAGTCTCACGCTCAAAAGGTGTAGCTAGCTTTTCGCCCAATATCTTGGCGGTTCCTTCGGAAAACTTCACTAGCTCTTGCATCTGCGTCCAGTGCAGTGGATTGAGAGATCGATTATACATATAGAAAGCCCGACTACTGAGCGTCTTATGATCCTCCAAAACCTGTGCGAGAGAGACCCTGGCCATTTCAGGGTGTTCACTCAAATCATAGTTCATGTCGTAATTTCCATAGATAGAAATTTCCGGTGTATTGAAAAGATCACGTACAGTGCGGCGCATGGTACGGAATACCTCCACCTGTTCAGCTTGTGGTAATCCTTTGATGTATTCCGTCACTCCCTTGTTACTGGTAGCAAGCTCCTGGAGACTTGGTGTTGGCGAGGCAGTACTAAGCGTAACCTCTGCCACATCTGTCGGTGATGTTCCAGCTTCTCGTGGAGCCTCCGCGATGGCTGCAGCAACTCTCGGTTCTGTTGATTCCGAAATCTTAACCACTCCTCCAGGAGGAGTTGATGTGGTGGTTTCTGGAACTGACTTCACTTCTTCTGCCAAGGCTTTTATTTCATCGGCACTCAAAATTTTCCCAAGATCAAGCTTCTCTCCAGCACGAATATAATCAGCAGTCAGTACTCCATCTTTATTTGGCACAAAGCCAGCTGCCTTGGCGTCATCCAGGTTTATGCTGGCAAGTTTCTCGTTGATTTTTTCACGGACGAGACTCGCAAAACGGTTTTGTTGATCTGATTCCAACCCAACCGCCTTTCCTCCCTCAACTGCATACTTCCAAAGCGTATCTCCTTGCACTATCGTCCGCTCGCCAAACAGTCCATTACTAGCCAAATTTTTCCCATTCTCGATAACCACACCCTGAACTGGAATCAAGTGTCTTCCTGCTGTAAATGGAGGCGTGATTGAACCACTACTGCTTTGATTGCCTGGGTTATTCGCTTCTTCAATTTGCCGTGCCAGAAACTGAAATTTCTGAGTAGGCACTCCCGAAGCATCCCCCGCCGCTACAGCACTCGACTCACCCAATAGGAAACCGGACATTCTCCCCGCTGCCCCTGTGTTATCTGGGAAAAGCATCTGTGCCGCTCCCGATCCAAGAACAGCTCCAGCCAAAATAGCCAAGCTCTTCCGGCCTCTATGGCCCACTCTTCGTTTGTAGAATTCCTGGTACGCTCGCTTGTTTACGTCTTCCTTAAGGTAGGTCTCCAACTTTTTCAATATTTCTTCCGTAACATCACGCTCGGACGCCTGATCACCAAGATTAATCTGGTCTTCAATTATTTGTCCCTCTATACTTTCGAGAGAGTCTTCAATAAATTCCTGTCCCTGTTTATTGGCCCGCCGCTTCCTAAGCTGAGCCGCCCCAAAGTCCAGAACTCCCTCAGCTGCTACCGCTAGACCGGCTCCTGCTACCGCTCGCTTGGCCCCGAGCATCACCACGGCCATACTGGCCGCCGCTCCACCCGAGAAAAGTATCGCTGTCCCAAGAGCTGCTCCACCAGCCGCCATCATGGTTATCTTCCCTCCCTTGGTTCGCATGAGCTTGTTGTAGCCTTCTCCTGTTGCTTTGACACCTCGATACAGCGCTTCCCCAGCAAGGGCAGTCCCTCCTATCATCACCATAGGCCAATCCCGCCACTGTTTGCCTCCAGGATTCTCCCCATCAAATTCATTATGCAGCGTACTTCTCCATAATGTTTTAGCTTTTTCAAATAGTGGTTTCTGTGCTTTGAGTCGTAATTCCCGTTTGGCATCATCCAGTCGTTCCGCCTCGTCAAACTCTGACTCACGAATTAATCCAGCAATCTCCTTCTTTAAAAGTTCTGGGGGAAGGTCGCTTTGCTTCAATTGTTCAATCTTCAAACTTTGCCACACAACCAGCGCGCTTTCATACGCCTCCCAGTACTGACGAATTTCTGGATTCAATTCTTCTTTGCCTCGCAAGCTGCGAAATATACGGCTCAATCGTTCAAGAGCACCCTTCTGTTCACTCTCAACTCGCACAAAATCTGTCCTCGTTTGGCCCACGACCTCCGCTGCTTTACGTAACTCTTCTTCAGGAACAACTCGTTCTATCGCTGTTTCTGATGGCTGCGCGCGTTCAAACCGTTGCCATTCATTTTTTTCGGCCAAAGCCTGAAGTTTGACCTCATCGACTAGGCGCTCCTTACCCGTATTGACTACGACTAAAACAAAGTCTCCGGTAGCTGCCAAACTAACCCCAAACTCCACCCCATCTTTATCTCGATAGAAAAATGTTTCCCCCTCAGTAGGTAATTCCAAAACAAAGTCTGCTCCCGCTAATCCTTCCCGTTGGTTATCAGTATTCCCAGGCGTAACCACATCATTCAAAATCGGCAGCTCTTTTGAGTGATCTCCGATCAGATCTATATCCCACTTGCCAGCATTACTGAGTAATCCGATGATCCTCTCGGCTGGAACTTGGCTTTCTTTAGTTTTACCCACCAAAAAGAAATCATCTCCCTTCCGACGATACATCGCCCTCGTTCCCTTGTCGGAACTCACCAACACAAACACCCCTCCATCAGAAATTTCATCCAAGAGTCGCTCTGTGGTCCAACCTTTCTTCTCGGATGTATCCACAATGGCATCCGGAATATTCGGTTCTGGTCCAGAGGTTGGAGTGGGCGCTGGAATTGGTTCGGGGTGCGACATGATAGCCGGAGCAGGTGCAACAGGAAGTACCGGTTCTAGTTTAGATGGCGATACGGGAGTAGAAGCGCTAGCCGTTACAGAAGCATTCGAAGAAGGTTGCCTAACTCGAGTTTGTTGAGCTTTTGGACCAACACCCGAGCCTCTGTTTGTTTTCCGTCTCAATGGTCTCTGAGCATCGATTGAAGCCGTGGTCAACGTTGGATCTGCGGACATATCTGATGTCTGAGGAGTGTGTACAGCCTGAACATCCCCCACTGTTGGAGCATCACCCAAAAGCTCCTCAGCAATTTTTCTTGCTGCGATCTGATCCCTCTTAAAAATTTCATCTCCATTCTCTGGCATAACGACTCTTATCTTTGTATTTTTATTGACGCTGTATTTTCCTCTATCATAGCCTCTTGTTCCGAGCTCGACAAAGTCAATCCTTTTCCGAAATGCTCAATCACCTGCTCGGCGAACTCTGGTAGTTGGGACAAAATACGCCCCCGACGCTTTGCGTAACTCAAGCTCGGATTTTCCTGACGCAGATGTGTGTCCATACGCTCAGCAAACAAAGTGAGTTTATGCTCTAGTATTCTCTTAAGTTGCTTTTGCGCTTCACGCCGTTCCTCTTTCGATGGATCAGCCATGTTTTCTGGTTGTTTTTTCTTCCCAGCAAAAGTGACATTTCTAGCATACAGCCAACTTGCCAGCTCACGATAATGATGGCGACTCATCATGTCACCTGGTTGCCAGAGTTCAAACACATCTTGATTACGTGTCGGACGAACGATAAACCACTCACCCGATGGTCCTCGGTACCAGAGTTCTTTGTCGTGCTGTTTGAGATTCAATAACCCATTTTCGATATCAAGATGAGAAAGATGCGGTTTGTCTGGTGAAGCAGCATTTCTCGGTTGGGCTGTAATTGGTTCTGGTACAACAAAGGGAGTGGGGGGAATAGCATCAGGGGACGAGGACACGGCGGGTTCTGTGGCAACAGGAGAGGAGACTGGCGTTTTTTGATCCTCCTTAGGTAACTGTTGCTTCAGTTTTCCAATAACTGCTCTCGCCGCAGCCACTTGCACTTCCAGATAGCTCAGTTTTTTCACCGCGTCCGTCTTATCCCCTTTTGATGCCTCTCCCTTCCAATCATGTTGTTTGCCTTGCTCTTCCAATTCATCAACAAAGTGTTTCACATTCAGAATACGTTTCTGATTAAGTTCTATGCCCACTGCCTCATAAAATCGATTCGGCTCCTGACCAAACTGAATCATAAGTTTTTCCCACTCCTCAGCAAGAGTATAAACACGCTTTAGTCTCTCTGCAAACGATACCCGTCGCGTAAGCACTTCTTTATCACCATCGATATCTTGTCTTGTTTTCTGGGATTGGCGTAATTCAAACAACACTCGCTGACTCGCAGCTAACAAATCATGCAACGAGAGAAAGAGATATTCTAACTCCTTGGCTGATACAACTTCATCCTGTTTATTAGCATTCAACGCATCCAACTGTTTATCTGTCCAGCCGAACTTTTTCTTCCAATAAACTTGGTCAATAAGGTTCTTTTCAGGCAAATCCTTTACCACTTCCACCAATATGGACCAACCTTTCCGATCGCTGATTTCACGACAAATACCACCTAAAGCACCAAGACTCTTTCTTACTGCTAGCAACTTGCCGCGATAATCCGTTTTCTCTCGAATATCTTTTTCCAGATTATCCCGATTCACCTCTGAGAAGATCACTGTATCTTCTATCCTGTGATGATCATTCTGATCTGCCCTTTCTCCAGACTGACCTACAGTTATTGGATCATCGGAGCTAGGTAGTCCTGACTCCTCCCCCTGAACACGGGGCGGGGTAGCTGTTTCTTCCGTAGCCACTCGAGCTGCATCCATGCGTTGCATAGTGTCGTCCGCGATCTGACGGAAACCCTCTTTACTTTTGGCTGCCAGAGCACTGAGTTTGGCCTGGAGCTCTGGTGTGAGTCCTGGTTTATTTTCCGACATCATCGTTTTCCTTTGTTGGATTAACACTGAGTAAGCCTTGGGTAAATTCAGCCATCTCAGCAGGTGGCAGCTGTATATTGACATACCTGAGCATCCTCTTTACTTCTTCATTAAATGCCGGTGCCAGCGTTTGTATCACAACCGTTCCTTGATCTTCAGGAGGTATACCGGAATCTTTCAAAATTTCGAATGCAGATTCAGCATCTTCATTTTTTTGAGTTTCCAATGCTTGCAATCCAGTCAAAAGCTCTTCCTTTAACTTCGAATTCGTATTCTCCCAGACTTCACCCATGCTCTTTGAAGCCTGCTCAACGATAAGCGATCTCGAACCAACGGTTGCGGTAGGACGTCCAGGTTTTTTTGATTTTTTCCTAAACTTGCCAACTTCGCGTCGACAGGCCGCCACAATGAGCCCATACTTCCTGAGTTGGTCATCCAGCTTCACAAACATTTCCCTCCCTTCCGACGTTCGCCAGTCGTCTCGCTCACTCTGCGTTTCTATCCACCGTACTTGAAAGTCAAACTGCGGTAACCGAGTAATCCCAAGACGTTTTTTTACAGCCTGATCGAAGACTGTCCTTTTCTTTGGATCTACGCTCTGACGCAGTTCACTCCAATCAGCAAGAAGCACCCTCGCTTCGAAAAGCATAGACTGAATTTTGTTGTTGTTTGGCATCCTTTCATGGGATTGTTCCCTCCTCTCATTTCTTTTTGGTGAAGCTGGAACTTCTCCCTCTATCTCATTTCTTTGCAATGCTGCCTGGCGTAACTCATTAATGACTGCTTCACCCGTTCGGAGAATACCGTAATATTTGAACAATATTTCTTTCAATTTCGGCCTCTCTTCAACGAATCGTTGTGTTCTGGTCGCTTTCTCTGCTTCAGCCATTTGATCCTTCTTTTTGATCGTTTTCCTTTTGATAAAGATGGTATCGAGATTATCCAAGTATTGGGCCACCGATTCACGATCGGCTTTCAGGGTAAGCTGCTGATAACCAGCACCAAGAGACTCAAGTGCTTCCTCCCAGCGCCCTATTCCACCCAGGCGCTCCAGTTCATTTATCACCACAGCGAGGTCTGCCTGCTCTTGTCGGATAGTATCAATCCACGCTGCAAGTGGGATAGTTTCATCACTCCAAAGGGTTTCCAATTCCTCTGTGCTTGTTCGGTAGGCATGAAAATCTATCATCGGTTGATGGACTTCTCCTCGACGTGCTTCTCTCCTCGTTTTCTCTGCCACCTTCTCCCCACTCACTGCCACATTCAAACCTTCCATATCCCGTACACGACCCTTACCGGCACCATCTTCTTTGCGGAGAGTTTCACGATGGTTCCTCCAGATTGATCCCTTTTTGGTTTTCTGTTTATTATCAACCACCCCATCCTCGATAGGTTCTTCCTCATCATCCCTATGTCCGTGCTTCCACTCATCCTGAACTTTTTTAAGAAGAGCATACGATTGAGTCAGCGATTCCGGCAACAGAGCCACTGTCTCTTTCAGGCGATCGAGAATGTCAAGCTTTTCCTTAATCGCGGCTTTCTGATTCTCCATTCCTTTCGCTATGTCCCACATCTCTTCAAGAACACTAATATCAGCCGCCAACTCTTCTACTCTTGTCACTACTTCCAAAGATTCGGGTGTGTGTTCTTTAGTACGCTGTAATTCTAGAACATTAACAGCCTCAAACGCTTCCTGACAGGTATCAAAAATCTCATCAAATTCTTGCTCGTAAACCGGTTTCCATTCCATGAATCCTCCAGCTTTGCGCTGCACCTCAAAGTTCTCAAACGGCAGTTGACGAATAACTTCCCCTGGTTCCGCACGCACGCCGGGTTCGAGTTCATTGGTAAACAAAACCATCTTGGTAGCACCCTCTCTCCTGATTCCCTCGATGATTTGTCTGGCTCCTGTCTCCGGATTAGTAAAAATGTCGCCTTTGCGAAGCAATTGATCTGCTACTCCTAGTTCAGTCTCTGGACTGCCGTGTACTGTATTTACTTTCCCGACTTCGACTTCACTAGAACGCTTCTGTCGTTCAACTTCAAGGTTAATCAAAACCCCTCCACGAGCATGGACCATCTCTCCAGCAACACTACCTACCACCACATGAGACGGCGATTCAGCCGAAGAAATTGCCTCTTCTGCAGAGATCTCTGGTCGGCGTATTTGGCCACTCAACGCTCGCAATTGTTCCTGTATACTTTCACCCATACCCGAGAGGAAAAGTGTTACATAAAATAAGAAACTTACCTCGCTACCGCCTTTGACAGTTTGCTAGGCGATGAGAACAAGCTAGTGTTATAATTCTAACACAAGCTTAAACACAAACACACATGTCACCTTACCTACGGCCCGAGAAACCGGACTATTCTTTTCGGAGGATGCTGAGTGTTCTGCTCCTTTTTACTATTCTTGCGATCGCACTCTTCGTTCGTGTCTACCAAATCGATAACATCCCTAGTGGCTTGTACCCTGATGAAGCTACCAATGGTACCGACGCTCTCACTGCGATCGAAACTGGCGATTACAAACTCTTCTATTCAAATAATTACGGTCGCGAGGGGCTCTTCATCAACCTGCAAGCTCTCGCCGTCAAGTACTTTGGCAACACTGTTCCTGTACTCAAATTCTGGTCCACTGTCTTTGGTACGCTCGCCGTCCTCGGTGTCTACCTCCTAGCAAAAGAGTTGTTCCAACGCCGGTCGGCTGGCCTTATCGCTGCTTTCCTCATCGCTACCTCCTATTGGGCCATCAATTTCTCCCGTATTGGCTTTCGAGCCATTATGGTGACCTTTCTCCTATCCTTTGCCTTCTATTTCTTCTTCAAGGGTCTTCGCACCGAGCGCCTGCGTACCTTTTTCCTCGCTGGACTTATTTTTGGCCTTGGGCTTCATACCTACGTAGCCTATCGACTCGCTCCACTTATTCTCATCGCCATTCTTCCTTTTCTCATCCTTTCGTACGAAAATTTCCTTAAACGTTTCTGGAAGCATGGTCTTATCTTTATTCTTGGCGCCTTCCTCACGGCCGCGCCACTCGTATTTCATTTTGTGACTCATCCCGAAGAGCTCAATTCCCGGACTGGAGCAGTTTCTATCTTTTCACCAGAAATAAACAAAGGCGACTTCTGGGGTACGTTTGGAAAAACGCTCGGCCTCTCACTCGTGAAGTACAACTTCTGGGGTGATCAGAACTGGCGTCATAATTATCCGCCCTACCCAATCCTTGATCCCTTTACTGGTATTTTCTTCCTAGCTGGATTTACTTATCTCATCTATGATTTTGTTCGACTCATCGGTCGACGTTTCCGAGAAAAAATTCGTGACCCCGCTCTCGCGCGGGCTGCCTTTCTTCTCGCTTTCTTCTTTGCCATGCTCATGCCAGAATTTCTTACCGAAGAAGGACTGCCCCATGCTCTGCGAGCTATCGGCACCCAGACTCCCGTCTTCCTCATGGCTACCCTAGCAATCTCTCTCTTTATGAAGCATGCCAAGAGTGTTTTCCTCGGGACTCGCCTAGCACTCTACTCACTCATTTTCTTTAGCCTTTTCTTAGGAGCCACCATCAATCTCACCAAGTACTTTGTTTTCTTTGCCGAGAGTCCGGAACAACACGGCGCCTTCAATAAAAACTTCCGTAACATAGCAGAGTATGTCGCAACACTTCCTCCGGAAACCATCAAATATATCGTTCCAAACGGCGGTGGCCGTATGCTCGACAATGGATTGCCTGTTTCTGCTCAACCGATTGTCTTCCTTACTCATGGCAAAGTAGCCAATATTGTCTTTATAGAGCCAGAGACTCTTCTCAGACTCGGCCAGAAAAACATTGTCATCCTTATGAACCACGATGAAACCCTCCTAAACAAGATTGAAACAAAAATCCCGGGAGCAAAACGGGAAAAAATTGATCTCTACCCAAGGACAAACAGTGATTTTACAATAATTCGTTTACCGTAAAATCAAACCGTGAGACTAATAGGAATCGCAAACACACTCTCTACTGAACATAATTCGCCACCCACCCACCAGGATTACGCTCTTTATGGAAGAGAAGGTCAATAAGATTCATCAGATTCTAAAAGAAACATAATTTGTTTTCACTCAATAATATGGACAACCTGAAGCGTCTCGCTCCACAGTTACTTGGTCTCATGATGGTCACATTTCTCGTAGTTTCACTCTTCGTGTCACACACGGAATCGACCACTATGGACGAAAAGGCTCATATCCCTGCCGGTTACAGTTACGTGAAATATCAGGATATGCGTATTAACCCCGAACACCCGCCACTCCTCAAAGACCTCGCTGGTTTGCCACTTCTCTTTTTACATCCTGCCCCCATCATGCCGAAGACTGATCCTCTATGGGAAAGTGGCGATTACCTTACACCAGGCAAGTTCCCCGAGGGACCAGCTCGCACTTGGGGGCTCGCCCAATGGGCTTTTGGCGACAAGATTCTGCATGAAAACGGTAATAATGCCAATAGCATTACCTTTTGGGCACGCTTTCCAATGATCTTTGTTTCGCTGTTGCTTGGTTTCTTTGTCTTCCGCTGGACCCGCGAATTAGCCGGCACTGTTGCTGGTCTCTTTGGAGCCCTCCTCTACTTTGCCAACCCTCACATTATCGCTCATAGCCATTACGTTACAACCGATATTGGTATCGCTGCTTTTATCTTTATCTCGTTTTACTACTTCGTCCGCTTCCTCAAAGCCCCTACTTGGAAGAACGTGGTGATAAGTGGTGTATTTCTTGGATTAGCTCAACTCGCCAAATTCTCAGCTGTTCTTCTTTTCCCGATTTTTGGAATGTTTGCTGTTCTTTATGGCCTAGTCGTTGCTGTAGACCAGGTACCAGGAGCATGGAAGGTTCGTCTCAAAAATGCGTTCCTTTACGGGTGGAAATATGGTGTGAGTGTGTTCATCTGCTTTATCGTCATTTGGATACTTTATGTCCCCAACACTTGGCATATGCCCGGTGAAGTGATCGCTGAGATTGCTCGCGCCCAATTCCCGAATGATCGCGCCGTCGGGAGAATAGCGGAAGCAGCAGTCATCTTCATAAGTAACAATCCCGTCTTAAAACCGCTCGCCGAATACTTCCTCGGGCTGTTCATGGTGTTTGCCCGTGTGGCCGGAGGGAATACCTACTACTTCCTCGGAACTGTTTCCAACCAGGCAAGTGTTTGGTATTTCCCAGTGGTTTTCCTTCTCAAAGAAACTTTGCCCATGCTCTTTCTTATTGTTATCACGAGCAGTTACACGTTTTTCCGCTGCATAAAGAACCTATTTAGCGTCAAAATACGTGAATGGTCAGGTCTCCTCACGGAGCTCTTGCGGGATCGAATTACTCAAGTGATGATGATTTTCTTCATTCTTTTCTACAGCTACGTCAGTATCACCGGCAACCTCAACATTGGCTTCCGACACCTCTTCCCTATCCTCCCCTTCATCTATGTTTTGGTGGCCAAAGTCGTCTTTGATATCCTCAATCGCGTCCAGGAAGAGGTTCTCACGAAAAATCTTCTCTCTACAATGATAGGAATCTTTGTCTTTGCTATTATTGCCATTCCCGCACTCTCATTCCCAAGTTATCTCTCCTATTTCAACCCTATTGGTGGAGGTCATCGAGATGGCTATCTCTACGTTACTGACTCCAACTATGATTGGGGCCAGGACCTGAAACGCCTGGGTGGATTCGTCAACCAGTACAACCAATGTATTGAAATCTCATTCAGTTCGTCTGACTGCACTCAATTCTCTCAAATGAATGTTCCCCACTCCTCTATCGAGTACATCCGCGTCGACTACTTTGGCGGATCCAACCCGCGCTATCACTTGGGTGACAAGTATATCCCTTGGCACTCACATCGAGCTCCTGAATCTGGCTGGTACGCTATCTCTATTGGCTTCCTCATGGAGAATTTGTACAAGACCCATAACTCAGAAGACCAGACATACGAGTGGCTCCGTGATCAGATTCCTGTCGCTCGTATAGGAGACTCCATCTTCGTCTTCTACCGACCATAAGCTATCTCTCCTGGACCAGGTTGGGCAAGATAAAAAGAAATGGCTTACCGCTCTTTCTTTTTCTTTGTGTCTTTTGTATTCTCTTTGAGCAACTCTTGTTTCTTTGTTTCGTCCAAGACCTCTGTGTCACTCAAGACCGCTTTATCATTTTCACTCTCCCCACTGTTTACCTCTGTAAAAAATATTCTTCCAGGGACTCGAGCATCTATGCTTATCAAAGCCGGCCGAGATACCTGGGATCGCCGTTCTTCAAAAAAGGCCTGGAGGCTTGAGATAGTTTCCTCGAAAGGAATATCAATATTGACCAAAAGGAACCATCCTTCACTTGTCGTTACCCGAAGTTCGCGTGAAAAACGTGATGGGGTCGTAGCCTGAAGTGAGAGATCAATACCCGCTGCCTCAGGGAAACGTCCCTGAAGAAGAGAAAAATATGTGAGGTACTCTCTCACAGGAAGGATCGCCCCGATGTCAAACGGAAGAGCACTCGTATCTACCACGCTCAGGCGCAACTCATCGTAACGAGACTGAAAACTCTTTTCGTGTACCCTTGCTCGCTCGTCAGCATCGAGCATGGCGCATGGGCCACCTGAACACCAGAGGAGAAGTTTTGATCGTTCCGTAGTGATAACTTCCAGTGCGTTTGGAAAAGTACGTTCCACTCTGACCGACTCAAGTAATGGATATTCCGTAAGCAGACTCTCAGTTATTTTTGTTTTTGGAACGACGAAAAAGTTTCTTGCTGGAAAAACAAACCAGCGCTTCGTATCAAGTAACGGGTTAATGACCGACTGTACTTCCTCGGCACCGACACGACCAGACGATATCACTGTTATCTGCGAAAGCACGAGGAAGGGACTAAAGAGGAGGATGTAACCTAGTATTCCAAAAAAAGCGATCCATAGTACAAGCACTCCGTACGGAAACTTCGAACGAAATCTCTCTCCTCGGTCAACATTCTTTTTTTGTTTGGCTGACTCACGTGAAAGTGCTTCACGAAAGAGTTGCTGTCGATGAGAGGAGTGGGCCATACGTTAGAGACAAAAGAAAAGCTTTTCGAGAAGTGACCGAAGTGACCCCTCTCCTCGATAAAGTGCTCTCAGTGTTGCAAGCACCTGTTCAAGGAACATATAGTGTGTTGATACACCTCCGGACCTTCTCCGCGCCTGAAATACGAGACCGATGCACCAAATTTCCAAAAGATCACGGGCAACCCTCTCGTCTTTGGCAAGCGTTTCAGCCAGTGTCATCCGGTCATATAGTGAAAGTTTTGATAGTTGGAACAGACTACGAAGCATTTCTTTTTTTACCGAAAATTGTTCAGGCGAACGGACTGCCTCCACCACCACTCCTGGCAGCCCAAGGTCAAAGAAAAACTGTGGGAGATCTTGGGCCCCAACGACATACTTCTGTACTACCTTGCTAGAGACAGGATGGAAATGCATACTGACCAGTCGTGAAAGAATAGTCGGCAAGAGACTCCCTGGTTCAGCCGTAATAAGGATAAGTAAACTCTTCTCCGGTGGCTCCTCCAAAATCTTAAGTAGTGCATTAGCTGCCCCGGTACTCAATTTTTCTGCTCCGTCAACGATAAGTACTCGGCACTTACCTGCCACTGGCGACAAAGAAAGGAACTTCTGCGCTTCACGGATAGTATCAACAGGGATGAGTTGTTCACGTGTTCGTTTGGCCGAAACAGCCTCGTTCGGTTCCACAATCAACAAATTCTGCGAAAAGTCACCGGGGTGATCGGCATCGATCAGTCTTTGAGCAAACCATTCAGCCATGAATCGTTTCCCCACATGACGTGGCCCACAAAAGAGAAAACTCTGAGGCATCTCCGGAAGACCGGCTAAACGCTCGAGTTCACTTTGGAGTATTTCGTGGCCAATGCATGTCTGCATAAGTTATGCATCAAGCGAGTCAACAGTTTTTCTCACATTCGCTGCGAAGGCGTCTCGCGAGAATCCCTCAAGATGTTCCGGAGCAAAACGATACTGCTCTTCGTGAACCACAAAGCGACGCACACCATCAGCCACTGACTCAGGTACAAGGTCGTCAAACAGTTCCCCCGTTTCTCCTGGAGTGACGATCTCTCTCGCCGCTCCCTCTTTATAAGCAATGACTGGCACGCCAAAAGCCAATGCTTCAAGCGCTACAAGTCCGAAATCCTCCTCACTCGGCTGGATCAGGGCTCGAGCAACAGCATACTCTTGCCGCAAAGCTTCATCGCTCAGCACACCAAGAAAGGTAATCTGACTGCCTGCCAAAGAACGTAAAGACTTATTCTCCCTGCCAGTCCCAATAATTTTGAGAGGGAGCCCTAATTTATTAAATGCCTCAACGACAATGTCAACATGTTTAGAGGCGGTAAGCCGGGCCACAACAAGAAATGGTCGTTCATTTTTTGGCATAGCAGATTCTCTCTGTTCCACTTTCAGAGTAAGGGGCGGGTAGACCACCTGGCTATCTCGACGATAATATTTGGCCACCCGTCTTTTCGTGTATTCAGAATTCACAAGAAGTATATCTGGTCGATCGGCTGCTTCCTTGTCCCAAAGGCGAAGATAACTTATGAGAAGTCGCTTGAAAAACTTGACGCCTGAAGTAATACCTGGGTGTTCATGAAAGGTATCCCATGCGAATCGCATCGGTGAATGAAGGTAAGCAATGTGACGAGTATGAAGCCGTGTGACCAGTCCCTTCATCCAGGCTCCTGACGATGAAAGCACGGTATCAAAGTCACGCAAATCCAGTGTTTCTATAGCCACTGGATAGAGTGGCATAAGGAGTGGTGACTGGCGAAGCCATTTGGGAAGTTTCTGCAAGAACGAAGTACGGATTTCCCTGCCTGGAAAGCGCTCTCGGACCAAAACCTCATCATAAAACAATGTATAAATCGGCGCCTCAGGATATATATCCGTCATCACTTTGAATACCCGTTCGGCCCCACCCCACGTAACCAAAAAATCGTGAGCTAAGGCTATCTTTTTATTGTTAAATGACTGAACGATCTTATTGTTTTCAAGTTCTTCCATACTTGACTTTGCAATAGCTTAATGTCATATTTCAATGTCCGTAATAACGGACCTGTGCAACTTTAAGGACTGAGAATGCCTACAGCTTTCGAAATTGGGATGTCCATCTACTTGGTTGGCTGGATCACAACTCAGGTCATGGTCGTCGCTCTTGGGTTTCCCAACTCGCTCCTTTATCACTACCTCTACGATGGCGACGAACTCTTCAAGAGCTGAGCCACTCCATCGGCACATGTTGCCCAACTAAAGCGATCCGCGTTCCGGGTCGCTTTGTCTATTATACCAGCCCGGAGCTCTGGGTTAGTAACTACCCTTTCCATGGCTTCCGCCAAAGCCCGAGAATCCAGTGGATCAACTAAAATAGCTCCTTCACCCGCAATTTCTGGGAGAGATGAAGTAGTAGAGGTAATCACTGGCGTGCCTACCTGTTGTGCCTCGAGAATCGGCAGACCAAAGCCCTCATAGAGACTTGGAAAGAGCAAAACATCAGCTTTTTTGAGAAGCTCCCACTTTTTCTTTTCTGTTATATATCCGAGTTCGTAAATGTCTCCCTTGTACCTTGTCTCTTGTATCTTGTATCTTATTTTCTCATATCCATAGCCAGGTTTTCCAGCCAGAATAAGTTTATGTGGCAGTCCAGTCTTTTGCTTAAAGTTATCAAATGCCTCAATAATTCGACTGACATTCTTCCGTTCTTCTACCCGCCCAATGAATAAGAAGTATGGAGTATTGGGTATAGAGTATTTTGTATTTAATACTTGATACTCGATACTCGATACTCGATACTTTTCTACTCCTTCATACACCACAGTTATTTTTTCTTCTGGAACCTGATACAGTCTTATAAGGTCTCGCTTCGTGTTATCTGAAACTGCAATCACTCGCTTTGCCCAGCAAACTGAATTCCGGATCGAGAAACGCATGTACCATCGTTCATACCAAGAATAGCTCTCTGGGGAAAACTCGTATTCGAGTCCATGAATCGTCACCACTGTCTGCTTGGGATGAATACAGGGAACTGTGTGCGCTGGAACAAACAATACATCCACGGGATGAAGTAACATTTCACATGACAGCCGAATTTGGGTCCAAAAGCGTGGCGCCCACAGTCCCTTTACTTCCCAATTTGCTGAGAGCTCAAAATCAATTCTTTGCGGTTCTAATTTCAACCGGCCACTTTCCCAAACCAGTTTCTTCCTCACATAGAGGACGACCTTTTCCTCGGAAAAACTTTCACGAAGATGTCGGATCACTTGGTAACTATATTCCTCTATACCTGTCCGATTTTTCAAAAAAGCCCTTGAAGCATCAATCCCAATTTTCATAGCATTACTTGCCAAGCATGAGACTCCGCTTGTACACATCAAGATTGTCTAGAACGATCCCTGTTCCCTTTACCACGCAGTAAGCAGGATCATCAGCTACATAACAAGGCACATTAATCGTTTTGGCAATAAGCTGGTCGAGATACTTGAGCTGGGCCGTCCCACCGGAGAGCACCATCCCTTTGTCCATGATATCAGCGGCAAGTTCTGGCGGAGTTTCTTGGAGCACTTGCTTAATTACATTGATAATTTCACGGAGCTCCTCCTGGATCGCTTCAGTCACCTCATTAGAAGCAATAGAGATCGTTTTTGGCAATCCTCCCATGAGATCCCGTCCCCGCACTTCCATGTGCTCTTCTTTTACCTGAGCGATCGCTGAACCGATTTTCATCTTCACCTCTTCGGCTGTACGGTCGCCAATCGCCAGACTGTATTTCCGTTTGATATAGTCCGAAATAGCTTGGTCAATTTTGTTTCCGCCCACTCGCGCGCTATGGGAAGCCACTACTCCCCCAAGAGAAATAATCGCGATCTCTGAAGTCCCTCCGCCGATATTGATAATCATATTGCCTTGGGCTGTATGAATAGGGATTCCGGCTCCGATGGCAGCGAGGATCGGCTCCTTTACGACATATGCCGCCTTGGCCCCCGCTTTCATGGCTGCATCCACCACCGCGCGTCGCTCGGTCGAAGTAATTCCGGCTGGGATCGAAAGCACTACTTCAGGGCGGATAAACCGTACCCGGCCGGTAACTCGATTGATAAAGTATTTGAGCATGGCTTCGGTCACCCGATAGTCAGCAATAGCGCCGTCCCGGAGCGGCTGACTTGCGACGATCGTATCCGGCGTACGGCCGAGCATTTCTTTGGCTTCATTACCAACCGCAAGTACCTTGTTTTCAAAGAGAGAAATGGCAACTACGGATGGTTCATTAATGACCACCCCTTCGCCTGGGACAAACACAAGCGTATACGCCGTACCTAAATCAATGCCGATTTTCCGGACAAACCAATTCATAATGTCTTCAGAAAAAATAGCTATTCCCCGCGCCCTACTCTTTTGATATTTGCGCCAATCTTCTGCAGTCGTTCTTCGATTCGCTCATAGCCACGGTCTACTTGATAGATATCTTCGATCACTGTTTTCCCTTGAGCAGTCAGCGCAGCAATGATGAGGGCTGCCCCAGCACGCAGGTCATAACTTTTGATCACCGTACCACGCAAAAGTGTCTTGCCATGCACCACCACCTGATGAGGATTGAGCACAGAAAGCTTTGCTCCCATTTTTTCTAATTCCACAGCGTAATTAAAACGGCCTTCGTAAAGCGTATCAAAAATAAGTGTTTCTCCTTCGGCTTGGGTTGCAAGCACAGCAAGGGGTGCCTGGATATCAGTTGGGATACCTGGATACGGACGTGGGTCGATGAAGAGCGATGGGGCATTGAGGTGATCGGTTGGATGAATAGTAATAGCATTAGGGGTAATCGTGAACGAGACACCAAGCTCACGGAGTTTTTCTAGTACGAGATCAAGATCATCTTCACGGGCGTTTTCTACCGTAATCTCACTCTCTGTAGCTGCTCCCAAAATAAGGTAGGTCGCCGCTTCATTGTGGTCAGGCATGATCGCATGCGTTGCTCCATGCAGCTCTTTCTTCCCACGAATGGTAAGCGTATGCGTACCCAGTCCATCAATCTCCACTCCCATTTTTTCCAGGAAACGGCCCAGATCAACCACATGCGGTTCACAAGCGGCAATCTTGATCATGGTATCACCTGGCAAGCGTGCTGCCAGCAGCATCGCATTCTCGGTGGCGGTTACTGACATTTGACGAAGAACAACTTTGGCTGCATGTCGTTCGCTCGCATCGATCACATAGCCTTTTTCTTTTTGTTCCACTTTCACCCCAAACTTCATCAAGGCATCAAGGTGCGCTTCTACTGGTCGAGTACCGATAACACAGCCACCAGGTTGACAGAGTTCAAAATTATCAAATTGGGCAGAGAGTGCCCCCAAGAGGAGAATCGAGGAACGCAGGCGTTTTACCTTTTCCTGATCCATGTGACTCGGGTCAATATCCGTCGGGGTGATCTTTACTGTCTGCCCACCTACCCATTCTACGGTCGCTCCGAGACTCTCCACGATTTCAAGCATGCGAAACACATCCTCAATCCGAGGGATGTTTTCCAAAATTGATGGTTCACGTGACAATAAAGTCGCCGCGATAATCGGCGTAGCGGCATTCTTTAGTCCAGCTACGGCAATGGTACCAGCAAGGCGTTTTCCGCCCTCAATTTCAAATACTTCCATAAGGGGGAGTATAGCCCAAAACACCCTCTTTTTCAAGCTGAAAAATTACCTAAGACAAGGGGGAAATTCAAAGCCGCTTAGATCACAATGGACCGAAGCGGCAGACTGTTGGTGGCGGCAGGACCGTTTAATTGGCACTGCTCGCTGGGAGAGGGAACCCTGTCCCAGAATAGGAGGCTTTCGCCTTTTAACTACTATGTACCACCACACCAATAAAGCCCTAAATACTCTTTACTCAAGGCACTATTGGTGTGGTGGTGTATTTGTAAGAGGATTTCCTCTTGTAAAAAAGAAAACGGGCATTCACCCGTTTCTTCATTTACTCTACCAGTATAGCAGCTTTTTACCTAGAAGTCAAACAAATCTTCTATCAATTGTTTTAATTTCCACCCATTTCCCCAATCAAGCATTCCCAAGTACGAAGCAATATTCTTCGGATTCACCTTCTTCATCATCCTCCGCTTCGTTACCGTTCGTAATACTCTGTGATCAGGAAAATGCACCCAACCCAAGAAGTCTACTCCACTTCCAAGAGTCTCTATTGAGACTTTGTTCGGGTGAAGGTCAAGATTAAGCCTCAACTTGAGAAAGGTTTGAAGCTTGATAAGTAGTGTTTGAAGTTCACTCTTGTCGTGCGAGAGGATTACAAAGTCATCGGCATACCGGATATAATGCCGTACTTTAAGAACATGCTTCACAAACTGGTCAAACTCATTCAGATAGATATTCACCAGAAGCTGGGATGTCAGATTGCCCAGGGGTAATCCTCTCTTTGTGTCATCCCGGACTCCCGCCCGTACCGAACTGGTACGTTCGGGCGGGTGATCCGGGATCCAGAAGCTCTGTATCACTCTTTTGAGAAGCCACAGTACCTCTTTGTCTTCAATCCACTCTTCGAGAATCTTGAGAAGTATTGCCTGATCAATACTCGCGAAAAACTTGCGGATGTCGCATTTCAAGACAAAACACTGTTTCGTATGGTTCTTGGAAACTTTCCTTGAGAAAGTTTCAAACCTGAGTAAAGCCTTGTGAATGCCTTTGCCATCCTGGCAAGAATAAGAGTCATGAATGAAGCGCTTGAAGAAGAAGAGTGAGAGAGCTTGATAGAGAAGATGATGAAGAACTCGATCTTTCACCCTTGCTTTGTGAATATCTCTCGGCTTTGGATCATTTACTTTGAAGGCATGGTAGGAACCGTGGGTATAGGTTTTGGTTTTGAACGACTCGCGAAGATCTATCAGGTTATCCATCAAATGAAGTTCAAATTCCTGAACGTCTTTCTTTTGTCTTTTTCCTTTCACAAAGGATTGCCAAGCCAAGAGGAGGTTGTCGAGAGAAATGATATCATGGTAAGCGATGTCTAATTTTTTACGTTTTCGATATGCCTCTAATACCCCCCCCCGCAGGTGTTGCCAGTGGTTCAGAAGTTAAAACTTTCATATAATTTGTGGCTTCAGTGTGTTCCGCATATTCCCAAAACCCATCGCTATACTTTTGGCGGTAAAGTAGATGCAATTTTTCTTGAAGCTCTCGAGTATATCTTTCGAGCTCAGTATACCAAATCAGAACAAAAAATAGCCTATTTAACAGCCACCGTCGGAAAGGTAGATATCATAAAGTTTTTTCTTCAGCTTGGTTGGGAAAATAAACTCATTGATCACAAGAAGTATTCTACTCTTTCAATGGAGTTGAACGAAACAGGCCGGATGCTTGGCGGTTGGAAGAAAGGCCTCGAAACAAAACTCCCGCCGAAATAGGCGAGAGAAACTTTGTGCGTGGCCTGGACAGACGACCTGGTTCTTGGCGTTCCACCTGTCATTCTCATCGAGGTTCCAATCGTTGACGTTCCACTTAAGGTTGTCCGAGTTCCAGTTGACATTCACGGCGAAGATTCCGTGCCTTGAGCCGTCCGTTCCACTGCTCCTCGACTACTCTCAGAGCTGTATCGTATGCGGGACCTCGAAGTCCTCAAGCTCAAGACACCAACGCAATATATTTTTTGAAACAAAAGCGTTCTCCCGAAGAAGTTGGTATCTGCTCCGGCTCTCATCCGCTTTCATTCCAGCATCTTGCTCTGCCAGCCGTAGCCGGAAGGGATTTTCAACATACCGCTTTTACTGTAGCAAAACAAAAAGACCCCCGGTAGCCGCGATGCGGTTTCCAAGGGTCTAAGAGACTGAGGGTCCAAGGGTCAGAATACAAATCAGAGACCCAAGGGACCGAAGCGTCAGAGCGACACGTTTCCGGGACAGACGACCTGGCGCTCGGCGCGCCACCAGTCACGCTCATCGAGGAACCAAACGCGGACGTCCCACTCAAGGTTGTCCGAGTACCAGAGGACACGCACGGCGAAGATTTCGCCGTTGTGTCCTTCGACGTAGAAGTTGTTCGCGTAGCCGTTGTTCAGGAGGAACCCCGACTTGCCTTCCGGCTGGGCTTCGATGAAGCCCGCGATGTCTTCGAGTGTCGAGAGATGGTTCTCGGGCAATTCCCGGCGGATGTCTCGGTCATAGGCATTCGACTTCAGGAGGGACGCCACATAGGGACGTTCGGGAGCCGACGGAACGAGCTTGCGGTTTTCGATGTCGAGCCGCTCGCGGAACGAATCCCAGACGTAAAGCCCGGGACGGTTCTGGAAGAACTCGGAGGGGTCGAACGGCTTAGTCCGGGCCCGAGCGGTCGAGGCGGCGGCGGGCTTGAGGAGCCGTGTTTCACCGACGACCGAATAGCGGGAACTCAACTTCTTCAGGATGGCGACGGTGGCGCGTTCGATTTCGGCCTTGAGCTGGTCGCCCCGTTCGATGACCTGCTGGGAGCCCTCTTTGTCGAGGGACACCTGCGCAAGGGCCGAACGGGTCGCCGCTATGGACGCGTCTTCGAGGAAGCGCTTCAGTTGCTTTTCCTGGTCTTGCGTGATCGACTGAGTCGTCATCGCAGTCTCCTTTTCAAGGTAATTCCCATATGCCGGGAATCGGGGCAGAAGCAAGTTCTCACCTGCAACCTATAATTGTACACCTTTTTGGTACTTTTGTCTAGTCATACGGGGTACGAAAAAGAGGCTTACTCAAGCCTCTTTTTACTACCTCTTCTTACTTGGAAGCCGGGCTTCCCAATCTAACCTTTGCCTTTACGGATAAAGTCATAGGCTGACAACGCCGCGGTCACACCTACACCGGCTGAAATATTGTTCTGCTTGTAGGGGAGCAAAACAAAAAGACCCCCGGTAGCCGCGATGCGGTTTCCAAGGGTCTAAGGGACTAAGTATCCAAGGGTCTTTGCCCAATGGACTGAAGGGTCAGAGTGCGGCGTTGCCGGGGCAGAGAACCTGGTCGCCAGCACTCCACGAGCCATTCTCGTCGAGCCTCCAGTCGCGGACGCTCCACCGGCGGCGGTCGGAGAACCAGAAAACATCCACGGAGAAGACTTCACCGTTACGCCCTTCGACGTAGAAGATGTTCGCGTAACCGTTAGTGAGAAGGAAGCCCTCCTTGCCATTCGGCTGGGCCTCGATGAAGCCGGCGATGTCTTCCAAGGCCGAGAGGTTGTTCTCCGGCAGTTCCCGGCGAATGTCACGATCGTAGGCGTTCAACTTCAAGAGAGAGGCGACGTAGGGACGGCCGCCCACCGACTGGGATAATGCCTTGAGATCGAAGCGTTCACGGAACGAGTCCCAGACGTAGAGGCCGGGACGGCTCTGGAAGAACTCGTTCACGAAGGGCGGATCCTTGGCCGCGGTCGCCGTGGCGACGGGCTTGAGGAGCTTCCTTTCCGAAAGCAGTGGGTAGCGTAAACCACGATCGATAATGGCCTGCACGACCCGGGCCACTTCGGTTGGATCAAGCGATCCCTTGAGGACACGCCCCATCCAATCGTGCTGTTGACGTGCAAAACGTGAGATGACTTCGTCGGCGACACGCTGTGTCATGACAATTCCTTTTACTCATGGCCTCTCGAAAATTCGAGTAGTCTGCCAGAGTGAAGAAGTCTCTACCCTTCTTGGAGGTCTTCTTGGGGATCCGGCCTCCAAGTAAAAATCTCTTCGCTCTGGCAAAACTCTGAATTTTTAACGAACAGTACATTATACACTTTTTTGCTATTTTGTCTAGTCATTTGTGGCATGAGAAAGAGGCTTGGATAAACCTCTTTTTACCATCTATTCTTACTTGGAAGTTCGGCTTCCAAGTAGTAAAGACGATTAATCTACTCTGCCTTGCCTTTGCGAATAAAATCATAAGCTGAGAGAGCTGCTGTGACGCCTACGCCAGCGGAAATATTGTTTTGCTTATAGGGAA
Source organism: uncultured Bdellovibrionales bacterium (assembly GCA_964597355.1). Taxonomy (GTDB): domain Bacteria; phylum Patescibacteriota; class Minisyncoccia; order Moranbacterales; family UBA1568; genus SSEF01. The sequence continues at coordinate 13,005 of CAZQWS010000005.1, read as the reverse complement.
GGTCTGTCGCATCTCCTGTCGCGAAGATACCAGGCTTCGAGGTGCTGGCAGTCCGTGCGTCTACCACAATCTCTCCCCCTTCATTGAGCTCTACTATATCCTTCACGAATTCCGTATTGGGGAGCATACCAATTTCCACGAACACACCATCGAGAGCAATTTCTTCCGGCGTATTTGTCTCTGTGTTCATGAGCGCAATCCCCTCTACTTTGTTTTCACCAAGAATCGATTGGGTAGTCACATGATAACGCACGCTTACTTTTGGTGAAGTAAAAATATTATCCTGAGTAACCTTGTCCCCTTTTAATTCTCCAGAACGAACCAAGAGTACAATCTCTTTAGCGTACGGAATAAGATCTTCTACCGCTTCAAGAGCCGAATTACCACTCCCCACGACAGCCACTTTGCGGTCACGGAAAAATGGCGCATCACAGGTCGAACAATACACCACGCCCTTCCCAACAAATTTTTCTTCACCCGGTACTTCGAGATGGCGGTGCCGTCCACCAGAGGCAATGATGACCGTCTTGGTTTCAAATTTTTCTCCGACTTCTGTTTCCACCACATACCCACCTTCGGCACGTTCAGAAACTTTCGCAGCTTTCGTCCCCGTCTTAATCTCAATGTTTTCCTGAGCGCGGAGATGCTTCTCAAGCATCTGGCCAAATTCATAGCCTGGCACCGTCACCGTACCAATCCAGTTTTCGATTGATGCTGATACTACCGACTGACTTAAAAAATCCTGTGTGAGAAAAAGTGTCTTCATTTGTTTGCGGGCTGTATATACACCAGCCGCTACTCCTCCAGGTCCTCCCCCAATGATGATTACATCATACATATATTTGTTGTTTGAAAAATAATTTAGCGTTTCAAAAAATGATTGAGAGGGTCTTGCTTCCACAAAACCCTCTCTCAATCTTACCGATAGCCGCCATCAATCATGATGTTTTGACCGGTAATGTACGAAGCAGACGAACTGCTGAGGATCGCAGCCATCGAAGCTACTTCGGCTGGTGTCGCGAAACGTCCGAGCCAAATCTTGGCGGTTTCCTTTTCTTTTTCCCCTGGAGGCAACGTAACATTCATTTCTGTGTCAATCCAACCTGGTGCCAAGCCATTGATACGGATGCCGTATTTGGCATACTCTTCAGCAAAACCACGGAGCATGGGTACAAGTGCCGCCTTGGATGCATCATAATGCATCGAGTACGAAGCCCAAGAATTGACACCATTGGTTGAAGTGATGAGAACAACCGAACCCTTCACTTCTTTCTCCCGCATCCGCTCAAGAACGGCACGGGTAGAAACAAAAGCATCGATCACATTCACCTGCATCACGTTGCGCCACTCATCCATAGTCTGTTCGAGATGGTGAGTATTGGGTGAAATACCGATAGCATCCACCATGGCAGTCACTTCCCCACCCTGAAGCGTAATGGCTTCTTGAAGGAACGCCTTGAACGCGCCCTCATCCGAGCGATTAATCGAGGCAAAATGAACTTTGATACCTTGTGACTCGAACTCTTGTTTCAAGGCTTCAGCAACTTCCCGCTTCTTTCCATAAGTAAAAGTCACCGCACTCGCTCCAAGAGCTACCATGGCCCGAGCGACTTCCGAACCGATGCCACCGCTGCCGCCAAGAACAAGCACATGGCCTTCAACTTTGGGAATGTACTGGTTCATACGCGTCTCCACTAGTTACGTTACAAATAAAGAACTACTGCATTTTGAACAAGGATTTGAGATAGCCTTCATCGATCTTCTTCTTGCCATCCCACTTACAGGCAATGTCATCCTTGAGGAGCTCTACCCCAAGCATAGCGACCGCTTCGCGGATAGCTTGAATCTGCGTGATTACCTGAAGACAATCTTTCTTTTCCTCAACCATGCGCCGCACACCCTTAAGCTGTCCCTCAATCCGAGCGATGCGGGAAAAGACAGGATTAGTTATTTTTGCATTTGGCATAGGAAAAGAAAAATATACCCTCTATGGGTATATTAGCATCCTGGATAAAAAAGTCAAATATGGACACTACATCTCTTTGACCGCCTGGCGAAATTGTTCCCCGCGATCAAACTCGTTCTTGAAGATCCCAAAGCTCGCCATCCCTGGGGAGAGAAGGATGGTATCTCCCGCTTCGGCATTTTCTTCGGCCACCGTGACAGCATCACGCATCGAACCAACTACAGGAAAGATGCGCTCCTCCCCTTTCTCTTTAGCGTACTTTTCCAAGAGTGGTAACAACTTTTCTGTTCCGGTTCCTTTGAAAAGAATGATGGCCTTTGTCTTTTCATACATGACCGGGACAAGGCTCGTGAAATCAAAATTTTTGTCAGCTCCACCAGCAATGAGCACGGCTGGGGTCGTCAAAGTATTGAGCGCAGCGACTAATGCATCTGGCGAAGTCGCAGCCGTATCATTGATATAGGTAATATCATTTTTGGTAGTTACGAACTCAAATCGATGGGGAAGGCCATGGAATGTTTCTAGGGCCTTTTGGATTTTTTCTCCTGGAATACCAAGCGCATGCGTAGCTGCCACGCTCGAGAGTACGTTGGCTTTATTGTGCTCCCCTACCAAGAACGGCGTCACGAGTGAGCATAATGGCTGGATCACACCATGAACGTATTCAACCGCCTCGCCGTTTACAAGACTCACGCCGTTTTCCAGAGACTGCCCTGACTGAGAGAAGAAATACCGTTTCGCTAAAGCTTTTTCACCCCAACTTCGCACGACTTCATGATCGAAGTTAAGTACCGCAGTATCCGTCTCTTTCTGAAATTCAAGAATAACCTGCTTATCCTTCGCATACGCTTCCATGCTCTTGTAGTAGTTTTGATGGTCAGGAAAGAGATTGGTGACGACAGAAATATCTGGCCGCCACTCTATTTTACGAAGTGAAGAAAGACGCCAAGAGGAGAGTTCTGCGACAATAATGCTCTCTGGAGTTATTTTCCCGAGTTCGCTTAAGAAGCCAATTTGATTAATCCCCACCCGCACCACTGGTTTCCCCGATTGTTCGAGTATATGGGCTATGAGCGAAGCCGTCGTTGATTTTCCTCGCGTTCCCGTTACTGCAATGGTCTTATTTTTCACCATTTGGAAAAAGAGACTAGCATCGGTCTCCACAGGAATCTTTTTTTCTACCGCTCGTTTCACATACTCGTTGGTCCATGGAATACCAGGCGTCTTTACTACCATGTCGACATTCATAAAATCCTCAGGTCGGTGCTGACCGAGAACATAGACGATATTTTTGTATTTCTTGAGCTTTTCGAGTGTTGGAGCGAGTTCTTCTCGACTTCGGATATCTGTAGCAATTACCTCCCGAACGCCCGACTGGATGAGAAATTCAATTGCACCGAGAGCTCCTCCATTCAAGCCAACACCAAACACAGTAACTCGCTTGCCTTTGAAAAAATCTTTTTTAAGCATATCTGATTAGTAAAATCTCGACTTCTTATTTCAAAAAATAGAACTTCCCCCCACAATTTACCAATAAACACCCCTATCTTCCATCTCATTCTCTACCCTGTTTCTCCGGCCGAGATTTCACTGCCGGACATAGACTGTGAGCTAAAAGAGTCTCCAGCATAGAGGAAAAGAGGGAGCGAGGCAAGCAAGGAGAATATCCTAAAAAGGCAGCTTTCCATGCCACCAACCATGGGGTTCGCGATAAACCCGGCCGGGCCGCTTCTCATTGTAAGCTCCATTTTCAATCACTGGAACACCATTCACGAGAAGCCATTCCATGCCGACTGCATACTGATACGGATTTTCAAGCGTTGCCTGATCAGCAATTTTCCCTGGGAAAAACACCGCGATGTCAGCCACATTGCCCGGAGCGAGGATTCCACGATTCTCTAAACCAAACTTCTTGGCAGGTTTCCCCGTCATTTTATGGATGGCTTCTTCCCAAGAAAGTGCCCGATGGCGCCTCACATACTCAGCAAAAATCCGTGGGAAAGTCCCAAAGTTTCTCGGATGGACCAAGTCACCTGTTTCAGCATGTTCTTTGGAGTATCCAGAACCATTGGAACTGATGATAGAAAATGGGTGTTGAATCGCCTTCATCACATTCTTTTCGGAGAGTGATTCGATCGAGACAATCGCCCGGCCTTCACTCGCAAGCAAGACGTCGATAACTACTTCTTCTGGGCTCTTGTTTTGAAGCAAGGCAATATCAGATATTTTGCGCCGCGAAAGCATTCTTCCAAGATTGGTCACTGAAAGCATCATGGCGGAGTAGTCTACTTCGTTCTTTCGCATTTCTTCAACGACTGTTTGACGCACCTTTTCATCTCTGAGACGAGCCAACATGAGTTTACGACCATTTTCCGTAATCCACGTTGGTAAGAACGTATACAGCACTGAACCTGTCGTCGTGTACGGATAGACGTCAAAGGAAATATCGAGATCACCAAGAGCTGCTGCTTCGATAAGGTTAAATACTTCGTCCATGAGGGACCAGTTATTTTTACCCACCGCTTTCAAATGGGAAATATGAAGTGGTACATTCGTTTTCCTCGCCACCGTAATAGCTTCTTCCACGGCTTTGACAAGCCCCTCCCCTTCATTGCGGACATAGGTGGCATAAACCCCCTTTTCATCATGAACGAGCTCTACGAGCTTCAAAATTTCATTGATATGTGCCCCACGAGCATGCGTATAAAGCAGTCCGGTCGAAAACCCCAAGGCTCCTGCATGGAGCGATTCTTTGAGGAGCTTTTCCATGACCCGGACCTCATCATCATGAATCGGCCTCGTTTCATCCTGCATCGCCCCACGACGAAGTGTCCCATGCCCCACGAGCGTCGCAAAGTTCACTGCTGGTTCGCGTCTCTCCACTGACTGCAAAAACTCTTTCATGCTAAGCCAATTGAAGTTGATCTTATCAACATCAGTCCATTTCTGAATTGAACGAATATCTTCAGCTCGAGTGAGTGGGGCCAGAGACGATCCAGAGTTTCCACCAATCACTGTCGTGATACCCTGGTACAAAAGACTCTCCAGACTTGGATCGGCCATGAGCGCCCAATACGTATCAGAATGATTGTTCACATCAATAAAACCTGGAGTGACGTACGCTCCTTCGGCATCGATCAATCGTTCCGTACTGCCAACCACCTCTCCCATTGCCACAATCCGCCCTTCTTTAATACCCAAGTCACCCAAAAACATCGGCTGACCAGAACCGTCTACCAAAGTACCTCGTCGGATGGCGACATCATACATACGTTACTGTGAAATGCCATTGCCCACGAGCATGGCCATTTCTACTAAGCGATTGGAATATCCCCATTCGTTATCATACCACGCAACAATTTTTACGAGATCGCCATCAATCACCTTGGTAAGTGATAAATCAACGATAGCCGAGTGCGGATCACCGATGAAATCAGAAGAAACGAGTGGCTCGCTGGTTACTGCCAAAATATGCGCATACCGTGGGTTGCGACTCGCCTCCACCAAAACCTGATTAATCTCTTCTTTAGTCGTTTTGTTTTTCAAAAGAAACGTACAATCTGAAAGAGACACTACGATCGTTGGTACACGGATCGACAATCCATCAAAGTGCCCTTCAAGCTCTGGCATCACTTGGGTCACCGCAATTGCCGCTCCCGTCGTGGTCGGGACGATGTTGTGAGCCGCCGCCCGAGCCCGACGCAAGTCCTTGTGCGGTCCATCCTGTAGACTCTGATCAGCAGTGTACGAGTGAATCGTTGTCATAAGTGCCTTCTCAATTCCAAATTTTTCGTGAATAATCTGGGCTACTGGAGCGAGAGAGTTCGTCGTGCAAGAAGCATTGGAAATCACTTCATCTTTGGCGTACTTTTCATTGTTCACACCGATAAGATAGGTCGGGAGCGACGCGTCCTCCCCTTTAGCTGGAGCTGAAAGCACGACACGCTTGGCACCAGCCTTGATGTGTTCACTGGCCGCTGTTTTATCGGTAAAACGCCCAGTGCACTCAAGCACCACATCCACATCAAGATCTTTCCAAGGGAGTTTCTCTGGATCTGGTTCGGCGTAAACCGAAAACTCTTTACCAGCTACAATGAGCTTCCCAGCCTCTATTTCAATCGACTTACGGTAATTCCCGTATGCCGTATCATGCGCCAAGAGGTTGGCCAAAATTTCTGGCTCCGTCAGGTCATTGATAGCAACAATTTCGAGTTGCGGTTTTTCCAACGCGATCTTAAAAGCTGCTCGACCAATCCGTCCAAACCCATTGATGGCCACCCGTATCTTTTTTGTTTCCATGATCCTAAAGCATTTAGAGAAATTACGCTGTTGCCTTACCCGCCGAACCGAACAGTTCCATCTTCTTTTTCACCGCTTCTTTAAAGGCTTCCCGAGCTGGCATCAGAATTTTTCTGATATCAACCGCTTCATTGGTTGGGAGTGTCTCTCGTAAGGTTTCAATAAAGGCCGCCTTCGTTGCCGTTTCCACATTAAAACAAGTGATCCCAAGCTCGATCGCCCGCTTCACATTGGCTGCTTCCCAGTCCGATGCTCCATGTAACACGAGTGGTAGCTTGACTAGTTTACTCATAGCAATGAGTCGATCAAAGTCCGGCTCTGGCCGCTCTGGGAAGCTGCCATGGGCATTACCAATAGCGATGGCGAGAGCATCCACATTGGTCGCTCGAACATAGTCCTCCGCCTGAGATGGGTTGGTCATATATTTATCCCAATCCATGGTATCGGTATCAGCAATTTCACCCTTGTAAGGCACGTTACCCAGCTCTCCTTGGACTACCGCTCCCTTGCTATGCGCCTCAGTTACAATTTCAGTCGTCATCGCCACATTTTCTTCATAGGAAAGTGTCGAAGCATCCATCATCACTGACTTGAATCCAATGGCCAACGCTTCTCGCACCACCGCCGTATTACGCCCATGATCAAGATGGATCGCCAATGGGATATCAGGAAAATAAAAATCTGCTAAATTTTTTACCAGGTGGTACATAGCACGCCCGCCCGCGTATTGGAACGTCTTCTCAGTCATCTGAATAATCACCGGGGAACGTAACTCGGCAGCCGCTTCAAGAATGGCACGAGTTGTTTCAAGATTCACCGTATTAAAAGCGCCTAGGGCGTACTTACCAGCCTGTGCTTCGAGCAAGATTTTTGTAGATGATACGATCATACACCATTATCTAAGTAACTGTTTTGAAATATTGTCCAGCCATCTCCATCATTTTGACAAGTTCACGAGGAAAAAGACTTTCCTTACCCACCAACACTCCGTCCATTTCTGCTTCCCAAGATAGCGCTGGCAAAAGCATGCTATTAACTGAACCACCATAAAGGACTTGGATTTTGTCTGCTACCCTCGCATCAAAGTGCTCCGTAAACCACTTGCGGATAAATACTTTTACCTGAAAAATATCCGTAGTGGTCGGAATTTGCCCCGTGCCACTTGTACTGATCGCCCAACGAGGTTCGTAGGCAATAATCACTTTTTCTGCTTGAAACGATGATAGCCCAGCAAAGGTTGTTTCGAGTTGCCGCGTAACCACGCGGGTTGTTTCATCTCGATCGCGCTCTTCTCGGGTTTCTCCGATGCAAACGATAGGGGTCAAATTATGCTTGAGCGCTGCATCAACTTTGGTACGTACTAAAGCATCAATTTCTCCAAGCGTACTGCGCCGTTCACTGTGTCCCAAAATCACATAGCTCACCCCAAAACTTTTGAGCATGAGTGGTGAAATTGATCCCGTTGCTGCTCCACTTTTTTCCCAGTGCATATCTTGAGCAGCGAGCGAGAAGTGAGTCGGCAAGTGAGCAAAACGATAGAGGTGGACAAACGGTGGGGCAATTACCCCCGTAACCTGTGCGAAATGTTTCCCATAAGCTGCTTTTCGCAACTCCGACAGATAATGCTCACTCTCACTCTCAGAGAGTAGATTCATTTTGAGGTTACCGACCACAAGAAAATCTTTCATAAGACGGCTAGTGGGAAGCTAGTTTGGAACGCAAGTATTCAGCCGCTATCTCAGGCTGAATCGTAGAAACCTCAATTCCCGTAGAAAGCTCAAAACCAGCCCAGGTACTAGTACGAGGCAAAATTTGAATATGCCACTGGAAGTGTGGGTAGTCCTCTCCTGAGGCAGGCGCCGTGTAGAGATAGAAGTTGTACGCTGGATTTTCTAGTCCATAGAAGAGTGCCTGCAGAGCTTTCTGGAGCGCTTCTGCACACGTAAATTTCTCTTCCTCAGTAATCCGTTCAAAATATGCATTGGGACGTTTACCGACTACCCAAAGTTCGAAAGCTGCCCGTGAAGCAAATGGGGTAAACACTATAAAGTCATCATTCTCAAAAACAACCCGTTTTTCAACCTCACGCTCATACTCTATCATCATCGTATAGACTCGTTCACGGTGACTCTTGTAAAAACCTTCTGCCCCTTCGAGGATACTCTTCACATACGGAGAGAGTACTGGTATAGCCATAATTTGGGAGTGAGGGTGAGTCACAGATGCTCCCGCCTCCTTGCCATGATTATGAAAAACCTGAATATACTTGATATTCGCCTTATTCATCAGGGCAAGATAACGTTCCTGATAGGCATCCAGCACCTCCGCTACTTGCCAGGTTTCGAGGAGCGCCAGATGACGCTTACGATCTTTCGTAACCACAAGTTCATGATACCCCACGCCCGTCATGGCGAAATACGGCCCTTCCTCAAGAGAACGAGCTGCTCGACCACGAGAAACCGCTGGGTATTTATTGGGGAACACTCGGAGACTCCACTCATCATCACCTTGACGATAAATAAGGACATCTTTCTCTTGTTTTGTTTCTTCGGCTCGTTCGAAAATACTCAGTCCTTCATCGGGTTCAGCGCGTTTACCAGCCACAAATTCATCCGGGCGTTTGGCCCGAGCGGTAGCGATAATCACCCAGTCACCAGTAACGATATCTTGACGGAGTTCAGATTCGGCTGGCTTCGTTGTTTTTTTATTTTCGATGGGAATCTGCATGATATTTGTGTTTTTGAAACTACTTCTCTCGAGAAATCTTTAGAGCTGCTCCGTAGGAGTGCCAATACGATATTGCCCTGTAATAAAGCGCCATTTTGTTTTGAATAAATCAATAAGTACTTGTATAAATCCGTTAGGGCCAACAAGTCCACCTACGGTCGATCCTTCTTCATTCATCCAACGAACAGGCAGTTGTTTTACTTTGAATTTGAGCGCGTGAGCCAGAGCGATGAGCTCAAAATCAAATCCAAACCGATCAACTACCATGCGTTTTGCGACAGCTTCGGCAGCGGGAGCAGAAAGCATTTTGAAACCACACTGGGTATCCGGATATCGCCACAATCCCAGCGCAAGTTTAATAAGAACATTCCCTCCTTGTCCCATAATTTCACGAATCTTCGGTTGATGCACCTGAATAAATGATCCCGAAATTTTACGCGATCCAATCACCACATCATACCCTTCTTGGAAAACAGGAAGAAACGTATCAAGATGTGTAATCGAAGTTGATCCATCTGCATCTAAAAATAACCGACATTGACCTACCGCTTCCAGAAGTCCCTGCCGAACCACATAGCCCTTACCATGATTTTCAGCATTATCTATAACACGAAGGTGTGGTATCTGCAACGCATAATTTCTTGCTATTTCAGCGGTATTGTCAGGAGACCCATCCACGACAACCACGATCTCGTAGGTATATGTTCTCCCTTTGAGATACCGATCAATTTCGAGCAAGTTGTGACCAATACGTTCCCCTTCTTTATAGGCAGGGATAATCACTGACAAATAGGGTGTTTCCATAACAAAAAAGACGGATCAAAGCACCTCCGGATTACGTTTTTATTGTAACACAAATATAAGAGAGCCTATAATACCTCTCGATCAAGCCAATCCTGAAGCAGAATTTTCGCCGCCTCACTATCGTCTTGCGCTCCCAGCTGCTTTTTTCCCAAAACTTTGAGTGTGTCTTGGGCTAGTTTGGTCGTAAACATTTCATTCGTGTACACAACATTTACCCCGAGTATATTGGCAATGTTTTGCCCAAACTTCTTAGCCGGATATTCTTCTGGTGATTCCTTCCGTTTGGGAATCCCTATGATGACTGTTCCTATCGTCTCGCTTTTCACCAGCCGTTCGAGTTCTTCCAAAAGATCCTCATTATTTTTAAAAATGCCACAGGCCACGGCCACTTTGGTTTCAGCATGAGCCAAGGCCACACCTACTTTGCTTTCACCCCAGTCAAGGCCAAGGTAGTTTTTATCCTCATTCATGGTTTTCAACATTACAACGCGTCAGCACTTCAGCTCCCTCTTTCGTAATAAGCACGGTGTTTTCCCAATGAGCCGAAGGACGGTCATCTGCCGTGACAAAGGTCCAAGCGTCGGGAGCGAGTTCGACATGGTAAGTTCCGGCATTGATCATCGGTTCAAGCGCTACCACCATCCCCGCTTCAAAAGTAAAGTTTGGGAGACCAGAGTGAGTATAATTGGCAATCTGTGGATCTTCGTGAAGCTCGTGCCCAACACCATGACCGACCAAGTCCCGAACACACGAAAAACCTGCCTGTTTGGTAACGCGTTCAACGGCTTGTGCGTAATCCTCCATTTTCGCACCAGGCCGGAGTACAGCTATCCCTGCATTGAGTGCTTGTTCTACCACTATTTGTAACTTCTTTTTTTCAGGCGAGACTTCTCCGACAGCAATCGTTCTCGCCATATCCGTCACCATACCCCGATAACGCATCCCGATATCAACCTTCAGGATGTCCCCCGCGACCAAAATGACATCAGCACGTGGGATACCATGGACTACTTCTTCATTGCGCGAAATACAAATAGCTGCCGGAAATGGTGGTGCTCCCCACGCCTTGCCGTAACCCTTGAAAATAGGATCCGCTCCAAGTGCCCGAATCTTGGTATCAGCCATATCACCAATCATCTTGGTAGTTACCCCTGGCTTAGCTGCCTCCGAAAGTTCCTCAAGAATCCGTGCCAAAAGCTGCCCTCCTTCGCGCAAGGCTTTTTGTTCAGTTTCGGTTTTAATCCATTTTTTTGGCATACCTCTCTTCGTATTCCGTATGACGTATCTCGTATTGAACTCAGAAATACTAAGTACTCTATACGATATACTTAATACTTTTTCTGCTTACTCTGGGCGAACTGCTTCTAAGATTTGTTTAAACACTTTATACGTCTCCTGTCGTCCATCTACCGTAAGTAAGTGCCCAGTTTTTTCGAAATATTTCACTACTGGCAAAGTTTCCTCTCGAAAAATTTGATGGCGCTTGCGCACCCCCTCTTCGGTATCATCAGCCCGCTGGGAAATCTTGCCGCCACAGTAGCGACAAGGCCGAGCGGGGTTAATTAAGTTTTTACCAAGAATATACGGACGCTTGCAACTCTCACAAGCATAGCGTCTTGAAATACGTTCCACCGATACCGCCTCTGGTACGTCAATAAAGATGACATTACGGAGATTTCGTCCAGTCTCTTTGAGGAGATCCAACACCTTTTGGATTTGACTTTCACGACGAGGGATACCATCAATCAGAAGCCCGACTGATTCGGGTACCGAGTGCACCGCATCAACGAGCACCGCAAACACTACCTCATCTGGAACAAATTCATGCTTTACATTGATAATGTCATTAACCTGACGGCCCAAAGGAGTATCATGCGCCGCTACTGCTCGAAGTTCGGAACCGATATCAATGTGTACCAGGTGGAGCGAACTTTTGAGGAGTTCTGCTTGAGTGCTTTTGCCGCTCCCCGCTGAACCCAAGAGTATATAGACGTCGTCTTCAATAGACATGGTAGAGTAATATCAAAATTTAAATTTCAAATTTTAAAAGTCAAAAATTTGAACTTATTTTAAAATTTAGCATTTAAAATTTGAAATTATTAAAAAGCCTCATAGCTTCGCATCATGAGCTGGCTCTGGATATGCTTCACGAGTTCGAGCACAACCGAAACGACAATAAGGATACTCACGCCACCGATTGAGAGTGCCTGAATCCCCGTCATACCCTGAACCACCAATGGAAGGATTGCAATCAGTCCGAGAAACAGCGCCCCGGTAAACGTAATTCGAGTAATGATATGAGCGAGATATTCAGCCGTAGAATTCCCTGGCCGCACTCCTGGGACATATCCCCCCTGTTTCTGGAGATTCTCGGAAATTTTCACTGGATCAAATACCACTGCCGTGTAGAAGTAGGTAAACACTACTACGAGAAAAAAGTAGAGAAGACCATAGACCCACTGGTCCTGAAGAAACGTAGCTATTTTTACCGCTAACCCAGCCACCGTCGTATTACTCGACTGAATGAGGTAGTTGGCGATCATAGTCGGAATCAGGATAAGCGACACCGCAAAGATGATCGGGATCACCCCTGCTTGATTGACCTTTAAGGGAAGATGCGTCGCTGTCCCGCCATATACTCCTGCCCCTCGCACACGTTTGGCGTAGGCAATTGGCACGATACGTTGCCCCTCATTGATAAAGATAACTCCAGCAATGGTAATGAGACCAAGCCCCAAAAAAACAGCATAGGTGAAGAATTGGGCTGGGTCCCAAGTCGCAAAGAGCCGTGAGATACCCGTGGGAAGTGCGGCTACGATACCAGCAAAGATAAGCATTGACACTCCATTCCCCAATCCCTTTTCAGTGATAAGCTCGCCAAGCCACATAAGGAAAATCGTACCGGCGGTCGCCGAGAGTACGATCACCACCATAAGAAACGGGGTTACTTCATCAAGAATATTCTGTGAGCGAAGCAATGAGATCATGCTAAATGATTGAAGCACTGCCAAGGGCACTGTGAGCCAGCGGGTGTACATATTGAATTTCTGCCGGCCCTGTTCCCCTTCTTCCTTGTAGAGTTTTTCAAGCGCTGGGAAAATCGTCTGCATGAGTTGCATGATAATCGACGCCGTAATATACGGTGCGACTCCGAGAAGCACGATCGAAATATTGGAGAGACCGCCACCAGAGAAAATATTGAGAAGTCC
>CAZQWS010000004.1:0-74131 GCA_964597355.1 uncultured Bdellovibrionales bacterium | reverse complement strand
GTTCTTTTTCAATATCAACAAGTTGGGTATAAAACTCGTCTTTCTTAGCTTTGCTTGCCTTGTGTAGATTTGCGTTTAAAGACTTTTTTTCCATAGTCAGATATATCCTTACTTAAGCCTTTTCATTGTATACCAAAGCTGAAGATTCCCCCTACTCCTATCTCTCCCCTTTTTCAAGCCATTTTTTAAAAACAAAGGGCGGGCTGAGGGTGTCAGCCGCCCTGAGGGAGGTGTTCATTGTGCTTTGAGCTCTGGCCGACCCTTCTCCCCTTTTTCAAGCCAATTTTAAAGAGGAAAAAAGTTGATATAGGTTGACAGGCGCGCCGGCGCATGCTATACTCCGATACAACAAGGATCCGTGACAAATCAATCCCAGTGGGAGAGCTCGTAAGGGCTAACGGACACCCTGACCTCGGCTTCGGCCGAGGTTTTCTATTACATCGTCACATTATTGACAAAAGGTAAAAATCTGCTATGATGGGACTGTAGGTTTTAGACTTGCTCGATTTTGATCGAAATCCGCCTCTAGGCGGATTTTTGACTTTCTACCCCTCCTCTGGACTTTTACAAGTGCTAACATTGCAGTTTATAATTGCTTCACTGGTGGCTTCGGCCTCTGAGGACTCGCTCGAAAGGGTGGGTCCGTTTTTTATTGGATCACTCCCCCACCAAGACAATACTCACCGCTGTAGAAGACAGCGTACTGGCCAGGGGCTAGCCCCGGGTCTTTTTCATTTTTTAAATACCTTGACTACTAAAAGTTAAATGGTATAATATTTTGTTCTTTAACAACCCTCTACTTGGAGATTGCAAATGATTGTTCCTACCAGTCTCTACATTAATCTTGAAAACACTCTTATTCCTCGGACAATGTTTCCAAAAATGTTGTCTGACGGTAAAGAAAGTTATTCAACAGCAATTAATTCAATGGATCCCAGGGTGGCACTCGTTGCCCCTGCCAAAGATTGGGTAATGTTTGCTATTGCTAATCCAAAACTCATTGAGTCTTTGAGAAAACGAGGGATTACCATTGTTCCCACCCTCTTCTCTCATGTTCTACCAGATGCTTTCCCAGAGACCCTGGAACTCCAATACGGATTGTCAAGCGATATTCTTAAGAAATTCTTCGAGAATATTTCTTGGAGCGGTATCATTCCGGAAAATACCGTAAGCTCAACCGTCGTTGCTGTCGCTAAGCAACACTGGGAAAAAGTGATCCTGTCAGTAGGACACAACAACTTGAGAGGACTACTCACTGGCTCCTACATTCTCCACGACAAACTCAAAGAAAGTATTCCTCTTCAAGTAGTAGCCAATGCTTCAGCACGGATGAAATACATGCAAATGTATCGCGAAGAAGTTATCGCTTCAACAGTGTTGGAGGAAATGGAAAGTGAAGATATCGAAAAGGCATGCCTTTTCGATTTCGAACGGCCATGGTCAAATGTGGTTTATTTTCCATACCAAGGGGAGAGTCCTGCTCGAATTGATGTGTGGAAAAGGTTTCACAGAAAGATGGCCTCCCTCCAAATGAAGGCCTGGGATTTCCCGGAGTATGCTGAAGCGACTACTTTGGAGTTGGGTCCTGCCGACTTGAGCATGTGGGAAAACCAAGATTCGTATTGGCTCATAGACATCCAAAAGGGAACCTTGCGCGGTTGTTTGGGGAGAGGTGACTACTTTGAACTAGCTGCCTTGGTGGCTACAAGCTGTATGCCTCCTAGAGTCCTCACCCGCTTTATGAACGACGACAGCTTTCCAAGTTCATATCGAGGAAAAGTTGGTGTTGTAGATCTAACTGGAGATGTCAGCAAAGTTCAAGAACTTTTGCTGATCTGTAAAAATATCCAACAGAAACGTCGAGTGGACTACGGAGCAGAGTTTCTTCCCGAAGGAAGCCAGCTTTACCTACAGATCCTTCACAAAGCTCTTGTTTGGATTGACAGGCATATAGCCTAGAAAGGAACATCATGAACATGCTAGAGACATTCCAGAAAGTAATCTTACCGTATCTACGTGGTGTCATCGGAAAAAGCGGGGGAAGAGAAGGGATTCTTTCTATCTCTCTTTACGGGAGTGCGAATTACTCCTCTTACCAAGACGTTCTTTCCCCAAGAAACTCTAGCGAAGAACAGGACTATGATATCTGGATAATCTTCAAAAAAGGCTATGCGAATGAGGCGAAGAAGTTCGCTACAGCTTTATTTGGAGTAAGCTTTATGACCATAAAGGAAACTGAGACATTCATCCTCTACGACAAGCTGCGCTGGACATCTTCACAAGGAGAATTCTTGCTTGCACCCATCATCACAATGGAAAGCTCTTATGATCTCCTTCAAGGAGTTGGATCAGAACCGATCCTTATTCCTTGGTATAGGCCAAAAGAACGAGGGAGGGCTCCTATAGTTCCCGTTCGAAGTGAGCGTTCACAATGGCAATACTTCGATATGCGTCAAAGATACATCGAAGACATTGGCCTTTGGCAGTTAATGATGCCGCTGGTTGTGCCAATACCAGAGGGACTTGGACTTGGCACCTTCATCGAAGGTTCTATTACCGGAAGGTTACTTTACGGAGATGCCGTAGCACACAACCAAGTTCTTAAACAACTTATGACTTGGTTTGTTGCAGAAGCAAAACTAGGCACCGGTAAAGATACGGGGGAAATAAGTGAACTGCTCTATGAAATGCTGACCGTCTCATTGAAAGCCGGGAAGAACTTTCGAAGTCACAAGCTTCAAGAAATATCGGACTGGATTTCCAAATGACGCAAGCGCACATCCTCTGGGGCAAAGAAGTCAAAAAGAGGTATCTTCCCATTGTTTACGCCATAAGCAATGTTGCACGCGGAAATAAAACCGCGTGCTTTTCTTATGCCTTGCGGTCCATGATGAGCATGCCCATTTAGTGCCAAATGCGGCTTTGACAATTCAATAGTGTCTCCCAACAAGGAGCTTCCTAAGACCGGGTAAAGATCCCTCGGCTCTCCTTCTATGGTTTCTGGAAACGCTGCCCAATGGGTAAGTGTTACCCTATACTCTGGTAAGGCTTTTTGCATAGCAGCCAAAGCTTGTTGCATTTTTCCGACTTCACGAGCTTCTTCTTCTATAAACATTCGAAAAGCTTTTTCGCCTCGTCCGACTATTCTATGCGGAGCAAATCCTCCACCAAAACCCTTTGCGGCAGCAATCCCTACCTTATTACCCCGTAAATCGTATTCGGCATATTCACCATCCAAAAATTTTATAAGACTATTTTTGGCAAACAAGTTTTTTATCACGAGTTCATTGTCACTACTGCAATCGTGGTTACCAAGAATGACTATCATTGGTATGGTTACTCCCGAAACAAGATCCAGAAAGCGTTCTACCTGTCCTGGTTCTCCGTCAGTTATGTCTCCTCCGATAAGAAGGAGGTCGGCATGTTCATTAACAGCGTCAAAAAAACCTTTCTCAATAGGGTATTTATTGATATGGATATCACTCGTGGCAGCTAGAGTAAATTTTGGTTGCATAGTTTCCTATCTATCACTTAAAAGTATACCAGCTTCGCATCTTACCAAAGCACTAAATCAACTGATCACTCCCCCACCCAAACAATACTCGCCTGAGTAAAACACGGCATACTGACCCCCGGCAACGCCTGGGTCTTTTTCATTTTGTAGAAATACTTCGAGCGTTTGTTCGTCCTGCCACTGCACGGTGCACGTATATTCTTTGGGGCCATGCCGGAGTTTGACCGAGAGCTCGACACCGTCATCGGGCTTCTCATTGAACCAATTGAGATGGGTGACGAGAATATGATCGGTCGCTGCAGCTTCTTTGATTTCCTTGTGACCAATATAGACAATATTCTGCTCCGTATCTTTCTTCACCACATACCACGGCCCGCCCGAGAGACCAATCCCCTCGCGCTGGCCAATGGTGAAGTACCAAAAGCCGTTGTGTTCACCTATTTCTTTTCCCGTTTCGATATCGACGAGCTTGCCTTTTTTCTCGCCTAAGTGGTGTCGCAAGAATTCATCAAACGGGATTTTGCCCAAGAAACAAATACCCTGGCTATCTTTGCGATTAGCATTGGGGAGTTTGAATTCCTCGGCTAACGCACGCACTTTGGTTTTCTCAAATTCCCCGATCGGAAAGATAGCACACCTCAGTTGTGACTTCGAAAGCTGCGAGAGGAAATACGTTTGATCTTTAATCGCGTCTGGCGTTTTCTTGAGATACGTTTTCTCCCCTTTCTGTTCGGTCCAGGCATAGTGACCGGTGGCAACATAATCGAAGTTTTTTCCGATAACATCGAAGAATGCACCAAACTTAATCCTTGCATTGCAGAGCATATCCGGATTGGGCGTCCGACCATGTTTTACTTCCTCAATGGCCGCCTTGACCACGTGTTCCCAGTATTCTTTCTGTAGCGGCACAATTTCAAGCGACACCTCAAGTTGGGCCGTCACGGCGCGCACAAATTCAAGATCTTCTTCCCAGGGACAATCCCCCAGATAGGCGAGCTCATCCTCGAGCCAAATTTTCAAATAAAAAGCGGTCACGTCAAAGCCCGCTCTTTTCAACAATGCTAAAACGACAGAACTATCCACCCCGCCCGATACGAGCACGGCAATTTTTGAGTTTTTAGGAATATCATTCATAGCCTTTACAAAAAAAGAGGGCGAAGAAAAAGTTTTCCCTGACCGCGAACCTATCTTGGTTCAGGGAAGAAAAACTTTTACGAGCCCTCTCACCACTTCCACAAACGTCTAAATTTAGTACAAAAAAAGCAAGACGTCAAACCTGCTTACACTTCTTCAGAATGGCTGGGGCGATTGGCATTGATAAGAGCGCGAATAGCATCCTTATCGACTCCTTTCTTTCCCCCGAGAGACTTAAATTTTTTGGGGGCAATATATTGAGTCTGGGATAGTTTCATAGGCGCTTCATCGGCAGCATAGACTCTCTGTTCTACGCGACGATTATTTGATTGGGGACGACGATACTCGCCAGAACCTCCACTATTCCCACTCGGACGATGGTGATCATCCTCATCTTGTGGAGCATTTTTTCGCTCCTCTTCTTGCTTAGCTTTGGCGACGGCTCGCTGGTAATCCCTGAGACAATCCTTGCAAAACGTCGGCCGTGATCCATCTGGAGCAAAGGGAACCTGGATCTCCATGCCACAGGTAGCACAGACCGCGTCATACAATACTTTTTCTGGAGTTGGAAGAACTTCGGGCGCAATCTCTACGACTGAAACTGGAGCCGGCGCGACTTGTACTACTTCCACTGGCTTTTGTACTGGTTCAATAGTGTTTTTCTCAATTACTGCCACTGGTTCCGGCTTGGGCAAAGGCGCCGATGCCACCGATGGCTTCATCACTGATTGAGCCACAGTTTCTTTGGGCGGTATCTCTCTCTTTACCGACTCCTCAGAAAACTCTTTCACCACCTTGGGCTTGTGTGTCCTCTCTTCTTCATGCCGAGGCAAGCGCTTTTCTTCGTGGCGTGCGGGAGCAGTTTGAACTCGAGCTGGTTTTCGAATTTCCATCGGTTTGCGTGGAGCTGCCGGAGAGGCTTGAGTAATGACGGGCGCCGATACAGGCTTCCGCAAGAGTTCAGCTTTTTCCGCGTCACTGAGCATCCCCGTCCAACGACGAATCTTTTCTTCTACTTCTGCTTGATCTGAGGCATAGCGTTCCCGCGTCACTGCAATTACCCTTTCGTCGATACCTGGCTGTTCGATGATAATTGGCGGCAGGGTTGTCGCCGAAAAAGCGTCACCGGCGATCCCATCGATCATGAGCTTGAGATAAATCTGATACTTCGGCAGATTGATAAGGTCATTCATCATAAAGACCGGTTCAAACTCTTTTTCCAAGAGTTCGGCATCTCCGGCACCGACTCGAAAGGCTACGATCGTGCCACAGTTACCAAACACGGCATCACTCACTTTCTCCTCGAGCTGAGTAATATACTGGTTGGCGAGAATGAGCGAGAGGCGATACTTACGAGCCTCGGAGAGGATATTGGCAAATGAGTCAGTGGCAAAGTTCTGGAACTCGTCGACATAGAGATAGAAGTCTTTGCGCTCGGCTTCAGGAATATCGGCCCGGCCCATAGCGGCCATCTGAATCTTGGTAATCATCATGGCTCCGAGGAGGGCCGAAGAGTCTTCGCCGATCTTTCCCTTGGCGAGATTCATGATGAGAATCTTCTTATTGTCCATGATATCGCGCACATCAAAAGCGCTGGTTGGTTGTCCGATGATATTTCGAATAAGGCTATTCGAGGTAAATTGTCCGACTTTGTTCTGGATTGGCGAGATAACTTCTTGCAAAACACGTTCATTCCAACCAGCAAATTCAACCGCCCAAAACTGCTTTACCACTGGGTCAGTCACTTTTTCGATAACACGCTCGCGATAACTCTTGTCGACGAGGATACGCATGACACCGAGGAGGCTCGACCCCGGGTATTCCAAAAGTGCAAGAATAGCATTCCGGAGAATATATTCGAGTCGCGGTCCCCACGAATCAGCCCAGATTTTTTTGAAGACACCGACGAGACCCGACGCTACGAGCGAACGCTGATCCGCGCCCACCTGTTCGAGCACATTAAATGCAATCGGGAATTTCTGATCAGCTGGATCAAAGTACACCACGTCATTGATGCGCTCTGGTGGAATGGCTTTGATGAGTTTCTGAGCCACATCACCGTGCGGATCGATAAAGCAAATACCATGGCCCTGGATAATGTCTTGGATCGCGAGGTTCTCAAGGAGATTGGTCTTGCCCATACCAGTCTTCCCGAGGAGATACATGTGCCGGCGCCGATCATCCATCTTAATACCAAACACGCGCTCCTGATTGCGGAAGTTGGTTTTGGCAAATACGGTAATGGGATTGTCTTGCATAAAAGCAGCTTCACTTTAGAGTACTGGCAAATTGGATGGCGCGCCACCCCGTTTGGCAACGACACGGGTCAAAGACGGAGCCACCACCTGCATGTCTGGGATATGGAACAACGTCGCTAACTCTTCAGACGACAAGAGAAAACGATTAGTTTGGTCATCGGTATCACGGGTGATGTACCGACGGAAGAGCTTGCGCTGGCGATATCGCGTCCGTGCGTCCACCCAGAGATAGCTCGCATAGGTCTTGGTCAAATCATCCGGAATCATGCTATTGAGATTGAGATCGTTGAACTGTTTGATCCCGCCCATAAACGACGAGACACCTGTTGTCTTGGAAAAACCCTCACGTTTACCGACATAGAGATAACGCATCTTGACCTTGTACATTGGCTTTCCAATGTTGCTCTCGAGCGCCTTCAGGACGTCTTTCTGACCTGGAGTCAAGCGAAACTCCACTGGAGCCTCATCCTTCGCAGCCGTCTCCCCCAGACTCGTCCATTCAATCTCCTTACCCAAGAGCGCTGTGAAGAGATTGGAAAACACTTCCGCAATATCATGCCAAATGCGCGCCAAAATCCCCGGGGACTCTACCTCTTCATGTCCCAAGAAAGCCTCGATAGTTGCCTGGCCCTTTTTGGGTCCCCAATCTTCTTTGATCGGAGTCACAATGATCTGGAGCCACATATGCTGACCAGGTCCGGCCTTGCCGATCGTCTCAACGAGTCCAGCTAACGGGTCAATCATCTTCCCCGTCACGCTTTCTTCAAAAAATTTATACGTTCGAATAGGATACAGATCATCCTTGAGAAGCTTGAATTCCACGCCCCAAAGATCCCATTCATTGTTGGGGATGGAACGTGGTACTGCCTTGGTGTAGTCCTCTACTTCGACAATCTCAATGTCGGGATACTGAGCATAACAGTGAGCCTCCACCAAGTTCCGGAAATTTTTCAGGGTACGAATATAGAAATGAGCTCTACCTTCAGTCCCCACCATTTCAAGACTGAAGCTCGTAGGAAATTCACCAAGTACATATTCTTCAATCGTCGAAGGGCTTTTGATAACACCCGAAAAACCCGAAAAGATAAGCTCCATCGGATGTGGACTTTTTTCAACCTCCCGTGAAGGAATAACCTCGAGCAACACCCACTCAAGCTTGGAAGCGTAGATCCCATTTATCCGATCCATCCAAAACAGCATGAAGAGAAAATACAAAAACGGCGGAAAGACGATGTACCACACGTTTCCGACTATTGAAAAGGCAAAAGCTATGTTGGAGAAGAATTCGGCCATCCGAAAAATTTATTGGGTCGTTGCCCAGTTACACTTCTTCAGTATAAAGAGTTTTTATAAAGCAAGCTAGCCTATAGAGCATAAAGTTCTCTTTTGTATTCCTTAATAAGGACTACCATAGGCTCACTCCTTGATATCAGCACTCGCTCGGAAACGAAAGTTTACTTTCATTTCTCTCACTTCGTTTGATAATAGAGAATCCTAGAGCAAGAGTAGACAAAACTGGCTCACGGTGAGCCAGAAGAGAGGTTATTTGCTGTCGCGCAAAGTGTAAATATTCTTGCCAACCTTGGTAAAAAAAGTATTCAGGTTGATGATCACCGTAGATTTTTTGACCTGGCGGACTTTGAGGACTGCTTTCAGAAGTTCTTCGCGAGACATCGGCTCCTCATGTTCTTTCAAAATATTGGCCAAAACCTGGCGTACCGTTCCCCGAGTATACCCCCAATCAGAGAGCGCATAGGTCCCCCGCCCCACCAAGACGAATCGCTTATCCTTGATGAGCTCATTGTGTACCGTCTGCGGATGCGTTTTCTTGCCAGGTTTGTACAAACCATGTTCATCGATAAGACGAGCAATTTCACGGAAATGGAGCGGCTTGGCAAATACCTTTAGAATAAGGTGGGCGCGTTCGCGAGTGCCACGAGGTCGGATACTTTCCCAAATCGAGAGACCATAACGACCAAAAACGTTTTCCTCAATCTTTTTTGAAGGAGCGAGGTAGTCCTTGAGTTCTGTTTCTTCAAGCGTAAGTTGCCCCTGAAGCGCAGCGGCCACCAACACAAACAACTGTTTGAAATCCACTACATCACTCTCGTTCTTAAGCACAACGACTGCTGTGTCAATCACTTTGTTCCAACGAACCATGTCAAAATCTGTCATTGCTACAAATGGTTTTTCGTCTTTGGCCTCCTTGTGAGACATGACGCCTGGAAGCATCGTGAGGAGTGCCAAAAGCGCCTGGCCTTCACGAGCGTCTTTGCCAGCAAGTTTATCTTTCATCGCTAGAAGCGTCATGATCCCGTGATGCTCGCGCAAAAGAGTCGTAATCCGGGTAACAGCTGGATGAGTTTCCTTGTCAGCGAGTTCAGCTCGCATTTTTTTCAAAAGGACATCAACGACCTGACGGACACGTTCACGAGTGATGCCATATGTCTGTCCGATCTCTTCCAAGGTTTTTTCTTCGCTTCCATCCAGTCCAAAACGCAAACCAAAAATAGCCTGGGAACGCTCAGGAAAACGCTTCAAAAGACTGGCCAGAAAAGACTGACAAGAGACTGGATTAGCTGGCACTTCTTTGGGAGTAGTAGCTACTTGATTCATAGGCGCTTCAAACGAGAGAAAATAGATGGATACCCTTACTTTTTTAAAGGCAATTTATATTAGCATAATACCATTTTTTGTCAAGCCCAGATACACCCATGGGGCAAAACAGGCAAAAAGCTCAGTTACATCGTTTAGATTGTATTCCAACGATTGTGTAATAGAGTCAAGAACCGTAATGTTTACTTCCAAAAGATTTTTAGTAAATACAAGCTATTTGCAGTTGACAGAAAAACCTTCTATAATGACCCTGTAAAGAGTGAGCTGAAAAGATCGCTCATTTTTCAAACAAAAAGACAAACATTATGCATGCTTCTTCCGACGAAAATTCCTCTATTGTCGCTCCTGATAATGGCGCCAAAATTCAGGCTCTGCGGGATATGATCCTCAACGCTGAACGCACCATTCAAAGTGCTAAGGCGATGCTCCTCCAGCTCGAGGGTAAGAAAAAAACCGGCCGACCAAAAAAGGTTGCATCTGATGATGACGGTACAATGATTGAAGGCACTTTTGATGGGCAAATCATGCTTGGTACGGATGGCAAGCAATACCCCGTCCCAGCCAACTACGCTTCAAAATCCAAGCTTGTTGAAGGCGATCTCCTCAAACTCACTATCACTCCCGATGGTTCATTTATCTACAAGCAGATCAGTCCTATCGAACGGAAGCATGCTCTCGGCATTGTCAGTCAAGACGAGAGCGGCAATTATCATGTTGTCGTCGAGGGCGAACCCTTTCGAGTACTCCTCGCTTCAATCACTTACTTCCGCGTCGAGCCAGGTGATGAGGTAGCAGTCGTCATGCCACGCAATCTCGAGTCCTCCTGGGTAGCGATTGAAAATGTCCTTCAAAAAGGGTCCCTCAATCCGAACATCCCCATTCCCAAACAACCATCCCGCGAAGCCAAGGCTTTGCACGAGGACTGGAAAAAGGATCTTTCGCTCGATGAGACTCCAGCTGATACAGAACCAGTATCCCCCTCTGTTTCAACCCCTTCCTCTTCGAATACCTCTTCCTCATCACTCGATGAGTGGATGCGAGACATGGAGGCGCTCGAGAAAGAAGTAGCCGCTAAATCATAATTTCTAAATAACCTATTTATGAATCAAGCTGTTGAGGGTACTGCCCCTACTGTCCCGTCCGTTGCACCGGTCGCGCCTCCTACCGAGAAACTTGGCCTCATAGCAAGACTCGTCAAGCAATTCTCAAAATTTATCATCGTCGGTGGAGTCAATACTGGTATTGATTTTGCGGTTTTGAACGCCCTCATGTACCTGAGTAGCATCACAAGCGGTCTTGGCTTGTTTGTCCTCAACTGTATTTCCTTCTCGGTAGCCGTCGTCAACAGCTACTTCATGAACAAGCGCTGGACGTTCAAAGAGGCAGCCGCTGGCATCGAAGGCAAAAATGCCGGCGTTCAATTCTCTCAATTCTTTGTCGTCAGCCTTATCGGCATTACTATCAATGGCCTGATCCTCACTGGCATAACGAGTTACGTCGCTGCCCCATTTGGCTTGTCTGACCAGCTCTGGGCCAATGTCGCCAAACTCTTTGCCACCGGTGCCTCACTCGTCTGGAATTTCATCGGCTACAAGCTCTTTGTGTTTAAGAAATAACGCCTCCAAATCATCCTAAACCCCGCCTGCCTACCGGTAAGCGGGGTTTTGTTTTCTCGTATGTTATAATGGCCTCTGAAGTCTCGATGCGGCTTCTTGCTTTTCTTTTTTTTGGTTCTTAGTTTTTTCCCTTGAATTGTTCCG
The DNA here is from genome assembly GCA_964597355.1 of uncultured Bdellovibrionales bacterium. Lineage (GTDB taxonomy): Bacteria > Patescibacteriota > Minisyncoccia > Moranbacterales > UBA1568 > SSEF01. The sequence continues at coordinate 62,849 of CAZQWS010000004.1, read as the reverse complement.
ACTTTCTCGATTCGATATTCTTTATTCTCCTCCACTATGTCTGCCACTTTTTACCGAAAATACCGGCCCGAGCACTTCGCTGATGTCATTAGCCAGGAGCAAGTTGTGACGGTCCTCACTCAAAGTCTCATCCGAGACAAAGTGGCCCACGCGTACCTCCTGACTGGCCCTCGTGGTACAGGAAAAACAACACTAGCCCGACTCTTCGCCCGCGCCCTCAACTGCAAGGATAGAGGCTCCCTTCGACCGGCTCAGAGTGCTTTTGCTAAAGCAGAACCCTGTGGCAAATGTCCCCACTGCGTTGCTATGAACAACCATCAGGCTCTCGATGTGATCGAAATCGATGCTGCCTCGCATACGGGTGTAGACAATATCCGTGAACTCCGCGACACCATCGCCACAGCTCCAGTCCTCGGTTCTCACAAAATCTACATCATCGATGAAGCGCATATGCTCTCGATCGGAGCCTGGAACGCACTCCTTAAAACCCTCGAGGAGCCACCCGCCCATGTCGTCTTCATTCTCGCGACAACCAATGTTACTAAAGTACCGGAGACCATTCTCTCCCGTTCCATCCGTCTCGACCTCCGACGTTTTCCCCTCGAGAGTCTCTTGGAGAAACTTGCAAAAATTGCCAAAGCCGAACAGATCGATATTGACGATGACGCACTCCTTATAATCGCCCGTGCTGCCCAAGGAGGCATGCGCGACGCCGAAGTCCTCTTTACTCAAGTTGCTACTCTTGAGGAATCCCCGATCCGGGCTAACCGAGTAGCACTCCTCCTCGGGGCTACAACGCTTGAGTCTATTACAGGTGTACTCACAGCTGTAGGCCAAAGGAATCTCCCAGTTGGCCTCAAAATTGTCCGCGAGCTCGGCGAAAATGGCGCTCACCTGACTCACTTTGTGGGAAGTCTCCTCCAATACCTCCGCCAAGCTCTCTATGCTTCGGTTGATCCCTCCAGCCTCAAAACCATCGCTCTCGACTTTACCGAAGCCGAACGTAAGACTTTGGGTGAAATTGCCGCCCTCCTTGGTAGCGACCGTATCGTCGAATGCATGGAGCGTTTCCAAGAAGCCGAACAAATGATGAAGGTAACTCCTTTGCCCGAACTCCCCCTCGAAATTGCCTTGGTAAAACTCATCCCTGAAGAAAAGGGCTCTACTGGTCCTTCACACCCTGTGACAGAAACTCCGCAAGAAAAACCTACACCCAATGTGGCTCCAGTCCATTCCCAGCCCAAGTCAATAAGCCGGGCTCCAATGGAGCAAAAAACTGCCATCAAAGAAGCTGTTCCCACTGAAACTTCAACAGAAAATACAACTTCGGTGGATCTCTCTCGGATCCGTCGGGAATGGCGGGCTATCGTCGAACATGCCAAGCACCTCAATGCCTCCCTCGGGGTAGCTCTCTCCACCACCGAACTCGTTGTTGGCGAGGAAAATTACGCGATCCTCGAAGTAAAATATCCTTTCCACAAGGACCGTCTCGAGAAGCCAGAGAACCGCTTGACCATCGACACTGCCTTTGCTACAATTTTGGGGTTTCGTGTTCCCTGGGAAGTACGAGTAACCGAAACAGCCTCGACAAATAGTCACCCACCCATCATCGATCAGGCTCTCGAAGCACTCGGTGGAAAGCTCGTTCAAAACGAATCCTGAATCTCTAAAATAAAATCTCCCTGCAGGGAGATTTTTTTACTGAAATCCTGAAACGAAGTTAGGACTGTTTTTGAGACCAATCAAAGCGATAGGTAAAATCAACTCCTCGATTATTTATAGGATGCTGCGTAATCATCTTTTCTTTTGAACTTGTTGATACAGCCGTATCTGTCGTAAGAGCAAATCCTGAATGGGCGTTTTCTGAACCATCTTCAAACTTTACTTTTTCCCAGATAATAACATCACCTGGTTGGAGATCATCAAATTTGACGATAGACCATCGAGTATCGTTTTGGAGCACCTTTACCAAGGATTCAACTGTAACGACTGGTTTCGTGATACATCCAAAAAGAAAGAGGACGTTACTGACAAAAAAAGCACAAGAATATTCACCATCATTCAGAATATCCTCAATTGATCCAGAGTCCTAAAATTGAACAAAGAGCGAATTAAACAAACGTGAGCCAGAAGCATTCTCAAGGCACTTGAGATACGTTTCTTTGGTTAGAATTTGAACATTTTCATCTGCCATAGATTTGCTGGGGAGGTAGGGTATCCTACGCGAAACGCTTCGGAGTACCTTTCGGTATCCTCCCAAAAGTTAAATCCTTCTTTAAAGCTACGGAAACAAGTCTTTTATATGCAAATGATTTGCCTGATCCTTTCTTGAGATATTGTTCAAAATCGCGAGCTTGCTTCTCTGTTTCAAAAGCTCCATACCAAACAAGCCGCCATGGTAAATGAGGTTTGGTTGATATAACTTTACCTGAATTGTGAAGTTTCAATCTCTCTTTCAAATCATTTGCAGATCCAAAATAAAAGATATGAGATTTGTCGCTGAGCAAAATGTAGCAATAATGCATATGCCTTTCCCATAATTTGCAAGGATGGCTTGCTATTCTGTAGCTTTAGCGAAGGATAGCTGGGGAGGTAGGGATCGAACCTACGTATGGAGGCTTCAAAGGCCCCTGCCTTACCGCTTGGCTACTCCCCAAAGTAACGAGTTTAAATCTACCGTAAAATTTCTTTACTGACAAGATGAAAGGACAGGGAAAACTAAGCCTTGAAAAAGCTCTATTTACACATCCTTCCCGTTGTAGGGAATACGGTTGAGTCCTGCTGCTTCTACTCCATCAAGGGTACGGACATTGATCGCCACCGTTTTATTCCCCTTTTCATCCTGCCCTTTGCCAAAAGGCTGGACTCCACAAGTTTTACAAAATAAGTGTTCGATCACTTTCTTGTTGAAACGATACTCTGTCAGATTTTCCCCGCCTGAAAGAAGGATAAATTGATTCTCAGGTACAAAGGCAAGGAGAAGGCTTTTGACCGCGCAATGTGAGCAGTTGCATTCGATCACATTGGCCAGGTCAACTTCTACTTCAAATTTAACTGCACCACAATGGCACTTTCCGATATATTCCATACTTCACTTAATAAAAGTTATTACAAAAAGATTTTCCTGTTTGAGTGCAGAGCGAGGCATCGCCGAGGAACGAAACGAACTGTATACTAATAATACAACGAGTGAGTACCCCGGGCGAGAACAATGTTATTATGTACAAAATAAGGAAATCTTTATGCAAACTTTTAGCGAACGAGTACTCAAGATCGCCCTCTCCATCCCCCCTGGGAGGGTTACCACTTATGGTCGTATTGCTCGAGCAGCTGGTGGCGGTACTATGGCCTCTCAGAGCATCACGAGCATCTTAGGGAAAGCCTGGGATCAAGGAGAGAAGAATATCCCTTGGCATCGTATTGTGTATGCTAATGGACATATTTGGATTAACACCAAACATCGCAAAGAACGAATGAAACTTTATAAAAAAGAAAAAATCGAACTCGACCAACGTGATCGGGTTGTGAATTTTCGTGATATTCTCTTCGAATTCAAGTGATCGAGAATCTTATTGCCACCTTTTGACCGTGACAGGTGTTCAGAGAAGTGAGACAATTGAAAAAACAAACCTTATGCACAAACTATCTGGTTTTCGCGATTACTTCATTGCTTCGTTACTAGCTGCTACAGTGGTTGTTTTCTTTAGTCTCTACCTCGTGACTCGCCGAGGGTATTTCTTTGATGCACCACCGACTGTCGACCCTCTCTTCGTCCCCAACAAGGCTATTGCTACTGCTGGCATGACCCTCCTCGCCTTTACATTCCTCATTGGCCCACTCTCACGCTACTTTGACCGTTGGGATCACCTACTTGCTTACCGTAAAGAAATTGGTATTGTCGGAGGCTTCCTCGCGGTTCTCCACGCCTTCGTCAGCTATTTCCTCCTCCCCCTCAAGTTTCCTCAAGCCAAATACAGTCTCGATAACCCTTACACCCTGGCCGGCCTCATTGGCGTGTTCCTGCTCGTTTTCCTGTTCATTCTTTCCCTCAAGCGAGTCATCGCTCTCTTAGAAGGGCGGACATGGTGGTTCTGGCAACGCTGGGGCTTGCGTCTCGTCATCGTGGTCACCCTCATACATGTCTACATGATGAAATGGAGTGGCTGGGTGAAGTGGTTTACTCAGGGCGGCGGCAAAGCCTCTGCTGAACTCGCCAACCCCTGGATGCCGGGCCTCGGTATTCTCGCTACCCTTTTCATTACCTGGGTCGTCATTGTCCGACTCTACGAATCTCTTTTTCTCTTCAAAGATTTCGGCTTTACCCCAAAAGAAATTACCATGGACGGGACTTTGCGCCTCTGTGGCCGCCGTTTCTTCATTGCTAGTTTTGTAGCACTGCTGGTAGCCTACTTTTTGGTTGTCACTCGCTGGGCAAGCTTCTAGTTTCCCCTCCCCCTGTCCGAAAAGACCTTCTTGTGCTATGCTCTCTTTGAACCATAAGGTTCTCTCTAAATCGAGTCGAGTTTCGAGGTGTTTTGTATCAATCATTCAATATATTTCTATGGCAACAGGAACTATCAAGAAGCTCATTGAAGGAAAAGGATTTGGCTTTATTGCTGTCGAAGGACAGGAAAAGGATCTTTTCTTCCATGCAAAGGAGCTCTCTGGAGTAACTTTTGAGGAACTCAAAGAAGGCGATGCTGTCTCTTTTGAGGTAACTCAAGCAGAGAAGGGTCCAGCCGCAGTCAATGTGACTCGCGCCTAAAGACCGAAACAACAAGGAACTGCATTTGAAAAGATGCAGTTTTTTGTTGTCCGAAAAAAGAAAAGGCGCCACCGAAACTAGACGGAAGCGCTGATTGACACGAGGGTCTTTGACCAACGAAGTGACACTGAGTGGTTAGTAGATCCGGTTGGCACCCAGATCGAAGGGATTAAACACCCCCCTGGTCCAGAAGCGTAGACCAACGAAGCTGAAGCTCACCCAGAGTTTGAAAGCTTCACCAGCGACTTCTTCCCATGGATACAGGCCACTCATGACAAAGGGAGTGAAGGGACGTTGAGTCACAACCCTACCCTCCTTTCAAGGGGTAGTTACGTTGATTCTAGTATACGCTTAAAGCAAGGAAAGTGGAAAAAATCTGTCAACTTAGTCTAGACAGTAGATGATTGAAGATAGGTAATAGATCATTCAATATTTGGTTTTCTTTTTTATTTTCGATCATCTATTTTCCATCCTCGTCCGCTTGGCTTCGCGGCGATCACGCCAGTATTCGACAATGCCAGGGAGAACGGAAAGAAAAATGATCAAAAGTACAATCGGGAGAAGGTAACGATCAACGTTTTCCACCAACCCGCCAAGGTAATACGCAAGTGTCGTAAGCCCCACCGACCAAAGAAGCGCACCGATAAAATTGTAAACCACGAAAGTGCCATAGTGCATTTTAGCTACCCCAGCTACAATTGGCGCAAAGGTGCGCACAATGGGGACAAAGCGAGCCAAGACAATCATCTTTGGGCCGTACTTCTCATAAAACTTCTGCGCCTTGATCAAGTGTGACTTTCTGAAAAGAAGAGAATCTTCGCGCGAAAAAAGTCTTGGTCCAACATAGCCACCAAACCAATAGCCAAGGAGGTTCCCCATAAAAGCGGCTATAAAAAGACCTACCAAAAGGATTGGGAGCGAGAAAAAACCCTGGGCAGCGAGCACCCCCGCCACAAAGAGCAAACTATCTCCCGGAAAAAAGAATCCAAGAAATAATCCCGTTTCTGCGAATACTATACCGAAAAGACCAATATATCCTATCGCCTTGATAGCCTCAATCATGTCTACCCCAAAAAAATCCATATTCTAAATACCTTCAGGAATTACGCTGCCTGTTTAATCTCATTATAGAGCATGATCGAAAGTTTGGGAGGAAGCATTTCATTTTCCAGGATTTCGTCAAGCGCCTGTTCCTCAGTCTTCCGGAGCGCCGAACGCCCAAAGGACTCATTGAGGAAAGAAAGCTCCGTCCCTACCCGAGCTGCCGCTTTATCGCGTTTCTCGAGAGTATCCGCATGGAGCTTCTCATAGAGAACCATTACTCCCTCAAAAGCAACCATATCTCCAAACAGCCCTGGAAACTTCACTCCGAGCGCCCGCAGCCGTCGAATCACTTTGTTGAGGATAATTTCCTGAGCGCGGTAATAGCGGTATTCTTCCATGAGTAGTGCCTCTTTCTTAATCGGCCGAAAATGCTCCCGTCCCCAATCCACCAAACGCTCGAACCAATCCTTCTCAAAACGCTCATTAATACCCAAAAGTTGCTCTTTTCCTTGTTCCACTCGCGAGAGTTGAATTTGAATCTTGTTATAAATTTCTTTGAATTCCGCCTCAGTGATTTCTTGGTAGACAAAGAGCTCATGGAGGAATCGTTTTTCCATACCGAGTGCATACGCCTGCAGGGCCCGGCCCACGTTTTGGGGCCCAGACTTGAAACAAGCCTGGCAAGCTTCGAGTGACTGTTGATAACGCTCCTCATATTCTTTTTTGAGTCGCTCGAACACGTCTTCCTTAACGTACCCCTTCTCATAAAAGTCTTTGAGACGCTCCAACACCTTGGCCGTAATGAGTGCCCGGCTTTCATGGTATTCGATAGATTCGAGCGCTGAGAGATCCACCAGCTTCATCTTCTTCATCATCGGACCAATGCTTGTCGCCTTTACCAAAAGCGTGAAGTAGATACAGCTAATAGTGAGAGCCGCGATAAACTCCTTCACCGAAAATTCATGGGTCCAGCCCGGGAGGTTGAGACTATCCGGGATAAGGAGCACCATAGTGACTGCCAAGGCTCCCCGAAGACTTCCCCAAGAAAGCATATGCTGCCAGTTGATGGGAATATGAGCTTCCGACTTCATCCAATTGAGAAACGCAATGACCGGATATACCGAAAAAGCTCGGCCAATAGCCACCACAGCAACGGTCACCATGATAGGGATGAGGAATTGGTCGAAATGAATCGGGAGCGCTGCAAAGAGAAGTCCCATCAGGATAAAGACAAGGGAATTGGCGAGAAAAGCGAAGTAGCCCCAGAATTTTTCCATGTACTCCTCGACGCGGGGCGAAATCTTGAAACGACCATAATTGCCGATCACCATCGAAGCCATTACCGTCGCAATGATAGAGGAGAGTTTGATTTCTTGTCCCAGGATAACGAGGTGGTGCGACAGCACTTCCGTCAAAATAAAAGTCAGGTGGGCTACGAGCATGGTAAGGGTAATCTCGATATGTTCATTGTCATTGACTCGACCGATGAGTTTGGCAAAGACAAATCCCATGAAGAGCCCAAACAAGACACCTCCAATAACCATGGTAGCGAACATGAAGACTCCTTCAGCGATAGTACCGAGACCATGAAAACCAGCGAGTGCGATTTCAAGGATGATGAGAAAGAGAGCGAGCGAGGTACCATCGTTAAACAAACTTTCCCCTTCAAAAATAAGCGAGAGGCGCTTGGGTGCCCCGTATTCTTTGAAGAGGGCCAGGACAGCTACGGGATCCGTAGCTGAAATAAGCGCTCCAAAGATAAGCGCTGCCATGAAAGGAATAGGAAAACCAATGAGTGAAAGGAGCAAATAAAGGCCGCTAGCGACAAAAAACGCCGAGAGAAGAAGGCTGACTATTGAGAGCCAGGCAATGGAACGGATGTTTTCCGTCATCTCACGCAGGTTCATGTTATAAGCGGACTCAAAGATGAGTACCGGAAGGAAAACGAAGAAAAGCAGCTCCGGGGTTAACTCAAAGCTCTTCAGGAAGGAAAAGAAAGGAAACTGCGTCAGTGGAACAAGAATAGTACCCACGATAACGAGGAGTACGGTGTATGGAATCCTAAGGCGTCCAGCCAGGAAATAGGTACCAACACAAATGAGCATGAGGACAGCGAGAGCCAAAAAAACTTCTATTCCCATAGAATTTCAGATGTTAGATATTTTTTCGAACAAAAGAGGCTCGTAATGAGCCAAAAAACATACCTCCCCATCTTACTCCTCCCCTATTTTTTGTCAAAACAAAAGACCCTTCCGCCAGCCGGCGGAAGGGTCTTTTCGAATTCCGTGGAAAGAATTACTTCAAGGTTACGGTTGCACCAGCTTCCTCGAGCTTCTTCTTGATAGTCTCGGCATCGGCCTTGCTTACCTTTTCCTTAATCACCTTTGGAGCAGCGTCTACCATGTCCTTGGCTTCCTTGAGACCAAGACCAGTCACTTCACGTACAGCCTTAATCGCGTTGATCTTCTGAGCACCAGCAGCGGTTAGCTCAACATCAAATTCAGTCTTCTCCTCAGCAGGAGCAGCGGCAGCGGCACCAGGCATTGCACCCATCATGACGGGAGCAGCAGCTGATACACCAAACTTATCTTCGAGCACCTTCACGAGCTCAGACAAGTCGAGTACACTCATCTTCTCGATTTCCGAGACAAGCTTCTCAAACTTCTCTGGCACAACTACGTCTTTCTTCTCTTCTGACATAATATTATATGGTTACATTGATTAATGGCTTCATTGCTAAGTGGCGAAAGGGTTCAAGGGCTTTTCAACCATTTAACCATTCAACAATAAAGCTGTAAAAAATTATCCCTGCTTACTGTCACGCACTGCACCCAAGACTCGCACCAACCCGGTAATATTGCCCGAAAGCGTTCGGACAAACCCACTGATAGGAGCCTGGAGTGTTCCCACAAGCTTAGCTCTGAGTTCATCGCGCGATGGAAGTAGTGCCAAGGCTTTTACTCCCTTCACGTCGAGAGCCTCCTTCCCGAGAGAGCCACCGACAATTTCGAGAGTAGACTCTTTGTTGGCTTTCTTGAAGTCCACCAACACTTTGGCAGCCGTTACTTCATCTGTAGAAAAAGCAACACCTACCTGGCCATCGAGCTCACGAGCATTCACCGCGACGCCAGCATCCTTCAAAGCGATATTGAGGAGGGTCTTTTTCAAAACCTGCCATGAGGAACCGCTCTTCATTAATTCGCGACGGATCATGGTAGTATCCTTTACTGACACACCTTTGAAGTTAGCAAAAACAAGCGACTTAGCACCCCTTGCTTTCTCCGCCACCGACTTCACGACAGCTTCTTTCTGGGCTTTGTTCTGCATAAAATTAATTGATTGGGATTGAGTAAAAAACAAAAAATCTGCTTTCCGCAGACCTCTCCAACAAGCCTAAAAGCTCGTTTTTCTTTCTCGTAAGGACTTACAAATGCCTTAGGTCTGCGAAAGATATTTGATTGTGCTTTATCCTACCGTGAGGTAGTGGTTTTGTCAATGTTAGGCCTTCACTTCCTCAGCTGGGGCTGCTTCAGCCTCCTTTGGGGCTTCGGCTGACGCTTCAGCGGCTGGAGCCTCTGGAGCTACTTCTTCCTTCTTCTCAGGACGCTTCATTTTCTTTGGAATAATCTTCCCTTCGATCACACCAGCCTTGATAAGCATGTTGTGGACACGATCCGATGGAGTAGCTCCTTGGCCGATCCAGTACAAAATCCGCTCCTTCTTCAGGATAGTTTCCTTGGAGTGAGGATTGATACTTCCCAATACTTCGACGTGACGATGTCCTGGAGCCTTAGTTTTCTCCTGGAGAATCACACGAAATTGGGCCTGATTGCGCTTGCCGTAGCGGTTGAGTCGGATAACGAGCATACTGAGGAATGTCTAAAAATAGTGTACAGAGGCCATTCTAGCCTGATTTTGAAACCCTGTCAACAGCAAAAAGAAAAGAAAAAACACCCTGTCAAAACAAGGTGCAGAAAGGGGTGTTCCCCAGAAGACTTTACGGAAAAAGTTGACTCGCTTTCTCCAGATAACCCTGAGCCATGCTCCAGTCGATTGGATCAAGGGCGCTACCACTCGGACGAAGTTTCCCTTGAGCATCAATACTGACCCAAGGAAATTCTTGAACAATCGGTTCCACCAAATGCATAGTGGTTGGACCCAGGCCACCAGCAACCGCTAGGCCAATGGTGGGAAAATCCTTGGCAATAGCCCGAACGAAAGGAAACAAGCCTTCCGCATCCATTCCTTTTCCCTGACCCATACTTTTGTCGAGAAGGACATAATCCACAAGGTTCCCATACAAAGAAAGTCGTGCACATACCCGTTTAGGATTATCCCCTTCTACTTTCAAGGCATTTGCACCGATTTGAAGTACGTTTTTAATTGTTCCATTCGAATCATCCTTCACTTGCTTTAGAAGCGACGGGTGAGGCCAGATCATGTCGAACTGCACCGCATCTAATCGCCCACCTTGGCGACAAACATGTAGCACCATGCTGATGTCATACGGCATCGAGACATCATTGTAGTCTGCATAGTGAAGTGTATTGAACGCGAGCGGATGATCAAGGAAGATTGAAGGGACGGTGAATTTGTTCGGGAAAGCTTCAGTAAAGCGGGAAGGTACACCATTGAAGGTTTTCCAACTCATCATCACGCCTACCATGAGTTTCCGCGGCCCTCTGCCCGCCCGATACTCGCCGAAAGAACGAAGCATCACTCTCGCTTCAGCGCCGGTCATGAAATCGGTAATGCCAATGTACGGAATAGGACGAGTTTCCATCTCAAGCCTCCGGTTATAAAAAGAACCATGAAAACATGGTCTTCTTATAGCAAGAATAGAAAGATTAGTAAAGGCAATTACTCGCCTGTTTTCTTGATTACCTCCCCGACCTGGTCGAGGCGGATAGAGAGAAGCTTGGAGACGCCATCGTCGCCCATGGTCACGCCATAGAGGAGAGCGGCTTGACTCATGGTCTCACGGTTATGGGTAATGGCCACAAACTGGGTGTGCTGAGAGAGTTCATTGAGCATCCGACTAAAGCGACGCGAATTGGCCTCATCAAGCGCGGCTTCAACCTCGTCGAGAATAGCAAAGGGTGGCGGATTGTGTGAGATGATCGCAAAGAGAAGTGCCAGCGAAGTAAGCGAGCGTTCTCCGCCCGAAAGCATCGAAAGGTTGTGGATGCGTTTCCCAGGAGGGCAAGCGGTAATTTCGATCCCTAATTCAAAATCATCCGCGTTCTCCGCCACCTCTCCATTTTCTTCAGATTCCTCTTCGTTCCCCTCTTCACGCTTGCGGGACCGTACTTTAACCAAACTCAAATTAGCCTTGCCTCCGCCAAAAATAAGCTTGAAGTACTCGCTAAACTTCTTCTCAATCTCATGAAAAGCTGACTGAAACTGTTCATCAATCTTTGCATCCATTTCTTTCACTACCATTTTGAGAGACTCGAGCGCTTGCTTGAGGTCGGCCGATTCGGTAGAGAGGAAGGTATACCGCTTCTCAGTTTCTTGAAACTCATCTACAACGAGCGGTTCGATAGTCCCGATATGCTCCACTTCCACCTTGAGGCGGAGAATCTCCTTTTCCAATCGTTCCCGCTCAACCGGCGTCCCGTCATAGGTAAGCGCTTCAGGTGCCAAAGAAAGCTCTTCTCGAACGAGATTGGTCAAATCTTCCTCTCGGACCTCGATACGAGCGAGACGCACCTTGAGTTCATTGAGCTCATCTTTCTTGCGCTGGAGCATATAACTTTGCTCACGCACTTCCTTCTCTCGGGCAAAGAAATTTTCCCGTTCCACACGGCTCTTTTCGCGCAAAGCTACAAGTTCTTCCCCTTTTTCTTTGACCAAGGCTTCACTCTTTTCAATCTTCTCTTTGACCAGAGTGAGATCAGCTTCAATTCTCGCAAGACGAGCATCGCTTTCGGCCCGATCTTCTTCGGAGAGAGCTGAGACTTTCTTCATCTTGACACTCCCCTCATTGGCTTGGGTACGGAGTTCTGCGAGGCGCTGACGGATTACTGTCGCAAATTCCTTGATATCTTGGAGATCCTCAAGCTTTTCGGCATGTGCCAACTTTTCAATCAGTTCTGCTTGGAGCCTACTCACTTCTTCAAGCCGTGCTTCGACGAAATGAAGATCGACTGGGATGATTTCAATCGCCTCACGTTCCCGACGTTTCTCGAGTTCCCCTTCCCGCCGCCCTTCGAGGATACTCATCTCTCGCATCAAGTCATTAAGTGTCGTGCGAAGAGTAGTCAATTCTTCTTCAAATTTATCTTCAGCTTCATTGGTTTCAAAAGCAGTTACCGTATCCTTGGCAGCGATTTCGAGTTCAGTGACATTTTTCTCAATCGTAGCGATAATTTCCTCAAGCTCTGTACGCCGAGAAAGGAGTATTCCGCGTTCTTCGGTAAAAGTGTGCCACAAATAGCCGTAGAGGAGTTCTTGTTTGGCCCGAAGTCGTGCGGCGATATCTTTGCCTTGAGCTGCTTTTTCAGCCTGGCGACGAAGATTCTTCAAGTGTGGCTCGATTTCAATGACAAGACTATCTACGCGAGCGATATTTTCTTTGGTGCTTTCAATCTTTCGAAGAGCCCGATCTTTTTCAATTTGAAACTGCTTCACCCCAGCCGCGTCTTCAAAGGTAGTCCGACGTTCGATTGGGCTGGCATGGAGCACGGCGTCACTCATTCCCTGGTTGATAACACAGTAGCTATCTTTACCGACACCGGCTTTGGCCAAGAGGTCGACAATATCCATAAGCCGGACCCGTGAGCCATTGACGAGGTATTCGCTTTCGCCGCTGCGATATACCTTGCGAGTGACAGCCACTTCCGTAAACTCAATCGGGATACGCTTGTCAGTATTGTCGAAATAGAGTGTGACCGAAGCCGTTCCAAGCCGCGTCTTCTTATCGGTTCCAGCAAAAATAACATCTTCTGATTTTTTCCCGCGCAAATTTTTGGACGACTGTTCACCGATCGCCCAACGGATAGCATCGGCAACATTGGATTTGCCACTGCCGTTTGGTCCTACAATTGCAGTAATACCACATTTGCCAGCACCTTGAACGTCGCAATCCGGGAGAAAATCCAAAACCGTCTTCGTGGCAAAAGACTTAAAGCCGCTCAGTTCAAGTTTCTTGAGATACACGGAAGTAAATTCAATATCAAAAAAGGAAAGCCTCCACAGACTTTGCCTCAAGTATAGCCGATTTGAAGCTAAAAAGAAAAAGAAGGGGGCTGCTCGTGCAACTCCCCTCATCAACCGCATTGCGATCAAATAAAGACTCTAGACCTAAAGTCAGGGTCAGCGATAAGGTACCGCATTACCTCATCCACCAAATTATCGGCCCGAGCCAGAAACTGTTCCTTGGTTTCACCATGGTCGAGACGTCGAAATACGTTTTCCCCTGGTATACGGCCCTGACGTATTGCATAAGCCAAAGCTGCAGGAGATGCTACATAATCCGGGTATTGACCACGAGACACCTGGTCATACATCTGTTGCCCCCAAACAATGATCCCCTCAGAAACTGCGGACCGAATTTCTCTTGGTTCGATGAGTCCAGAACCAAGCATCCTTCGGAAAAAGTCCGCGCCCAAGCATTGCCCTGGGTGTCAGCCAAAAGAGCAGTAAACTGCACGCTCGATGGAGAAAGCTTGATATGTTGCGTAATCGCCTGACAGACTGCAGCCACGATGGTTTGACGGAAGTCCATGACCGTCTCCTTAGACAGGTTGGGTTAATGAAGGAGCCTGGGGCCAGTATAGGTAAACATCTAGCTTTGTCAATCTTGTTCAAAGGAGACTACTTTAAAACCTCAGTAGGATATTTTTTACGTACACGAGGTTTGATTAGGAAAAACCAAAGATAGAGACTAACGAGAAGGATGACATTGGGGATGAAGATCTCGGGACTACTCCATGGATGCCCATTGACCTTGTAATCAGAGAGTGGCCAAAGGAAGGGTGTGGGGAAAAAGCGATCGGAATGAGTCGGGATATCGACAAGGATGTGGAGCGGCCAACCAAGCATGAGGAAATACGGCTTTTTGCGGATGAGCCGCACGATAGCAAAAATCACCGCAAATATGACAAAGCTATGCGTGAAGTTATAGAGTACATGTACGAATTGTGGGATAGCGTCAGGCGCAGGAGGGCCACTGGACCAATCAGGCCGATCAAATAATCCAAACCATGTACCAATCGAAAAAAGCCCAAAAGAAAAAAGGTCAGGAGCAATTCCAAAAAAGAAAGCTAGCCAAAAATTCTTTCGGCTGCTTCGGCCAAAGAGCACTCCTCCATACAGGCCATGAGACACAATATCCATGTTACAAATTCAAAAATGTAAATTTTAAAATGCAAAAACTTTCCTACCCTTCGATAAACTCAGGGTGAATAAGTCTATCGTCTTATTCACCAACCTTTCTTTGCGAGGCCATTCTTGGCCGCTTCACGCTGCGCTTCTTGTTTGGACAAGCCTTCACCTTCGGCTACGAGTTCACCACCGAGGAATACTCCTGCCACAAAACGGCGATCGTGATCCGGCCCCCATTCTTTCATCACTTGGTACGATGGGGTAATGCTGAGTTTTTCTTGAGCTAACTCTTGAAAACGGCTTTTGGGATCAGAGTAGAGCTTGCCTTCGAGTACGTCAGCGAGACGTGACAGGACACGAGAGATAATAAAATCTTTGGCTGATTCATATCCCTGATCGAGATAGAGGGCGCCGATCACGGCCTCGACAGCATTGGCCACGAGGTAGGTACGCGCCCGACCTTTATCTTTGGCTTCACCGCGGCTCATGAGGAGAAACTGCTCAATCCCCAAACTTTCTCCAATCGAAGAGAGCATATCACTATTGACGAGCGCCGCTCGAAGCGCGGTCAACTCACCTTCTGGTTTGTCGGGAAAAGTCGTGTACAGACTCTCGGTCACCACGAGCTCGAGTACGGCGTCTCCCAAGAATTCTAGGCGTTCATTGTGGGGATACGGATAACGTTTGTGCTCGTTCAAATAGGAGCGATGCGTCATCGCTTCTTGGAAAAGAGCTGCATTTTTGATCTTTACCCCCAGAGCTTTACTCAGTGCTTCGCTCGAAAACATTTCTGTCATACAGCATTCATTACTTGTCAGCCTTAGCTTTATTGCTGGCTTTTTTCTTCTTTGGTTCCTTGGACTCTTTGGTTTCTTTGACATTCTTCATCTCCACCGGATGTTCCTTCTTGTGTTTTTCACTCGAGTCATCTTTCATCGGCTCTCCCATCTCACGATAGATCGTCCCCAGGACACCATTGACAAACCGTGCAGTCGAATCCGACCCAAAGCTTTTCCCAAGTTCGATGGCTTCGTTGATGGCGACTTTAGGTGGGACTTCGTCGTAATTCCCAAACATGAGCTCAGCGATCCCAAGACGGAGAATATTCCTATCCACCACCGTTACCTGCTCAAGCGGCCACTCTGGCGCACACTTTTCGATGAGTTCATCGATCGTTTTGCGATGCTTCAAAACCCCCTCTAGGAGAGTTCTGGCAAACGTGGCGTCTTCGAGCCCCGGAGCAAATTCCTCCAAATTTTTGCGCAGAATGGCGAGCGCGTTTTCGTCGTGCTTTCCCTGAAAGTCCCATTCGAAGAGAGACTGCATGACGACCGAGCGCTGCAAATGCCGATTGGCCATAGTGGTAAAAAACTTCTGTTGATTTGATTATTGGTTTTAGTATACCACCGCCTCCGCAATGTACAACTCGAGATACAAAGAAGACCGCTTAGGCGGTCTTGCTTTCTTTCATCTTGGGGGCAACTGAGAGGATAGTCTTGCCTCGGTACTCACCACAGACGCTGCAGGCTCGGTGAGGAGTCACTGGAGAGCTGCACTTGGGACAAGTCACAGTCTCAATTGGCTTGAGGGCATGAAACTTGCGCGCTCGGTCGCGACGATGATGGGTATGCCGTTGTTTGGGGAGTGCCATAGAAGAAATTCAGTATCAAAAAAGCCTGTTCAAAAGGCTTCAACACTCTATCAGATAGGCCAATTCTTGGCAAGTCAACATATTTCTTTCCAAAAAAAGACCTTCTTTATACTATTGACTTTATAAGTATAAAATGCTATTCCATTAAGTTGAAAAATTTCCAACGTTCACTCTAGAGGTCAGCATGTCGTTCTTCGAAATCATTTCTATTCTGGCTTTGGCCATCGCTGCCACTACAGCCTACTTCTCCTGGAAAAACCAGCGAGACACCCGTCGGGCTCTCAAGCTCTTGCTTGAGAGCAACAATCACATGCTCGAGCTCTTACCAAACTCCGAATGCAAGAAGGGACTCGTAACGGAGACCTGGAGCGAATTACGCCGACTCCGTCCGGTTCGGCATGTCTAAACAACCAGTTCCAAGCGTGCAGCCCGCTACCAATGGCTGTTTTCTTTTTGCCTACTTCTTTGGCTTTAAAACGTTCGCAAAGCGTTTGTTGACGTTCTCAGGGATGGCAAGTTGGACTGGGCGAAAGCTCATCCGGTGGATGGGGCTGGGACCAAATTTCCGGAGGGCGGCCATATGCTGAGCAGTGCCATAGCCTTTGTGCTCGGCAAAGCCATACCCTGGATAAAGCTCTTCGGCCTCCATGATCATGTGATCCCGCGTTACTTTGGCAATGATCGACGCGGCAGCGATAGAACGCACCAATCCATCACCATTCACGATAGCTTCTTGCTCACTAGAGAGATTAGGAATGATTTGGTTACCATCGATAAGCATCACGATTTTTTGTCTTTCTTCCACCGATAATTGTTTCTCAAGATCACTCAAAGCGGCTTTCATCGCGAGAAAGGTTGCCTGTAAAATATTCACTCGATCAATCGTTTCCGGCCCGATAATACCAATCCCGACGTGAAACTGTTCTTGCACAAAGTTGAAAGCTTCTTCTCTTTGCTTGGGTGATAATTTCTTGGAATCCCGCACCAATTTCCACCGCTTATCTTCCTCCTCAGCTTTGAAATTTGGATTTTGAAATTTGAAATTCCGGTACAGTGTCGCGCAAGCGACCACTGGACCCGCCAACGGTCCTCTCCCCGCCTCATCCACCCCAATCGGAAACATCCCCTCCCTGACTAAATTTTCCTCCCGCTCAAAAGTTGGAATTTGCATATATACACATTGTACCCCTGCCTATCAGTACGACTGATTGACAGGATGAGTAATTTATGAGAGTTTTCAGCCAATCGATAAGACACCTCTTGTCGAGTTCAGCCAGGAGATAGCCATGTCAAGTTGCGAAGATGATCTCGAAGCTGGGATGAGATGGGCTCATGAGGCAGCAAGCCGCATCCAAGTATTGGAACCGAATGACGAACTCATTCAACCCTTGACCAAACAAGGTGTCGATCAAATTATCTGGGATAGATTCAGAGAACGCTTCCGCGATAGATCCGGGACATGGGATGGCCAACCTATCTGCATCAATGCTGCTTTCTGGAAGAACTACGCTCAAGCCCTCGAAGCTCGAGCTAACGAACTCGAAGCAGCTGCAAAGGCCAGCACCTAAACTACCAACCCACCTGCCCCCAATGCAACTTGCAGCGGGGGCATATTTTTTCTGTCAGAATTGGTTGTTCCACAAAACACTTTATCTTACAAATACTACTGTAGTATTGCATAACCAGAAAGAAATACCATCAACCTAGGGTTATCAACTTCTTCGAAGTTTGGTAATTTCCTGAAATAGCTTTATACTGGTAGACACAGTAATTTCTCTGCAAAGTCCGAGGCGTAAGCCGGATAATGAGAGAATTCAAAGTATGCCCACATTTGCCGTATTTTCATCACTACACCCTTCATTTTGATTGGTGTTTTTATTTTGAAAGTATTGCGTATCTAGTATCTCGTATCGAGTATGCAAAATACATAATACGCTATACCCAATACTCCATACTATGTTTACCCATCTCCACGTCCATTCGCACTATTCCCTCCTCACGGCTCTCCCCACGCCCGACGCCTTGCTTGAACGCGCCCAAGAATTCGGGATGACGAGCCTCGCGATTACCGACACGTCGGCCCTGTATGCGGCGATCGAGTTTTATGTCGCTGCCGAGAAAAAAGGCATCAAACCGATTCTCGGGACTGAGATGTGGGTCGCCAAAAACCTCCGGAGCAAAAACAACACCGCTGAAGACCGGCGGCGCAACCAAATCGTGCTCTTGGTGAAAAATGAAATCGGTTATAAAAACCTTCTCAAAATCATTTCTATCGCCCAGCTTGATGGCTTCTACTACAAAGCCCGCACTGACAAAAATCTGCTCCGGGAACATAGCGAGGGTCTGATCGCTCTCTCAGGTTCGCTCCAAGGTGAAGTACCAGCCGAAATCCTCTATGGCAACTATGAGCGGGCCAAGCAAATCGCTCTCGAGTATCAGGAAATTTTTGGTAAAGAGAATTTTTATTTGGAAATCCAGCCACATCTCGACTACGAGAACCAACTCGTTGCCAACCAAGGACTTGTCCAACTCTCCCGCGAAACCGGGATTCCGCTGGTCGCAACCAATGATGTCCACTATATTCATCCAGAAGATGCCGAGACTCAAGACGTGCTCCTCGCTATCCGTGACAACAAGAAGGTCACTGACACCGAACGTTTCACCATGAAGCAGTTTAATCTCTCTTTTCGGAGTGAAGCTGAAATGCGAGAGCTCTTCAAAGATATCCCCGAAGCGATCGATAATACCGAAAAGATTGCCGCCGCTTGCAACCTCACCATCAAGATGGGCGAGAATCAGTTACCTTCGTTTCCGTTGCCCGATGGGAAAACCGCTGATGAATACCTGTACGAACTCTGTCTCGAGGGGTATAAAAAACGCTACCCCAAAGAGAAAGTAACGCCTGAACGCAAAGAACGACTTGATTATGAACTCTCGGTGATCGAGAAGACTGGCTTTGCTTCGTACTTCCTTATCGTCCAAGATTTCGTGAACTGGGCTAAGAATAATGGCGTAGTGGTAGGCCCAGGTCGTGGAAGTGCTGCCGGTTCCTTTGTCGCGTATCTCACCGGCATCACTAACCTCGACCCGATCAAATATGATCTCCTCTTCGAGCGCTTCCTCAATCCCGAGCGTATCAGCATGCCCGACGTCGATATGGACTTCGCCGATGTGCGCCGTGAAGACGTACTCAATTATGTCCGTAGCAAATATGGTGCAGATCACGTAGCCCAAATCATTACCTTTGGAACCATGGCAGCGCGTGGGTCTATCCGCGATGTCGGTCGCGCTCTTGGTGTCCCACTCGAACTCTGCGACAAAACGGCCAAGATGATCCCGATGTTTACCTCGATCGAGGAAGCACTCGAAGGCGTGCCGGAATTCCAGGCTCACTACCAAAGTTCTGCGGAAGTAAAACGCCTCGTCGATGCTGCCAAGAAAATTGAAGGCTTGGCTCGTCATGCATCGATGCATGCCTGTGGTGTCGTCATCACCAAAGACCCCGTGACGGAATATACTCCCCTCCAGCGCGTGGCTGGGGGTGAAGATGCTGTCGTAACACAGTACGCTGCGAGTACCAAAGCCAATGCCGTCGAAAAAATTGGTCTCCTCAAAATGGACTTCCTCGGTCTTCGCAACTTAACCGTGATTGAAAACACCCTCAAAATTGCCCGAAAACTCGGGAAAGAAGTACCTGACATCGAAAAGCTCGAGCTCGATGATGAAGCTGCGTATAAAGTGCTTCAAGAAGCTCATACTACCGGAGTATTCCAGTTGGAATCCACCGGTATGAAACGGTATCTGAAACAACTCAAACCGTCGGTATTCGAAGACATCATCGCTATGGTGGCCCTCTACCGACCGGGGCCGATGGAGTACATTCCTGATTTCATCTTGGGAAAACATGACGAGAAAAAAGTCGGATATCTCCATCCAAAACTCGAACCGATCCTCAAGAACACCTACGGGGTAGCTGTGTACCAGGAACAGCTGATGCAGATCGCGCGTGACCTGGCCGGCTTTACCCTAGGTGAAGCTGACGTTTTGCGTAAAGCGGTCGGAAAGAAAATCAAGGAACTGGTTGCTGAACAGCGAGAAAAGTTTATCGGGGGCTGTGTCAAAACCGGCGTCGGGAAAGCGGTCGGTGAAAAGGTATTCGCCTTCATCGAACCATTCGCCGGCTATGGATTTAACCGTTCCCATGCTGCTTGTTACGCCCTCATTGGATATCAGACTGCCTACCTCAAAGCTCACTACCCAGCAGAATTTATGGCGGCTCTCCTCACTGGCGATCAGGCCGACATCGACCGAGTAGCGATCGAAGTGCGTGAAGCGAGAGAGATTGGACTTGAAGTCCTCCCGCCTGATGTCAACGAAAGCTTCCAAGACTTTGCCGTTATCGTCGGTAAAGATGGCACAGAACGCATCCGCTTCGGGCTCTCAGCGATTAAGAATGTCGGTGACATCGCGGCAGCAGAGATCGTAGCTGAACGGAAACGCAATGGCAAGTATACCTCGCTCGAAAACTTCATGGAACGTGTTCAAACCAAGGATCTCAATAAACGAAGTATTGATGCATTGGCCAAAGTAGGAGCGCTCGCCCGTTTTGGTGAGACCAAGACTATTCTCGAAAGTCTTGATATTATCCTTCACTATGGCAAAGACGCGCGCAATCTCAAAGAAAATCATGCCGGAAGCCTCTTTGGCACCCTTCCCCTTCCTGAAACCAAGATACGTTTGAAATCCGTTCCTCCCGCCACCGAACGGGAACGCTTGAGTTGGGAAAAAGAGCTTCTTGGGCTCTATGTCAGCGGCCACCCCATCAAAGAATACGAACCATATTTTCAAAAAATCGCCACGCCCATTCACGACATCGAGAAAGAACCGGATGGCAAGCCGATAACCATCGGTGGTATTATCACGACAGTGCGGAAGTCACTTTCGAAAAGTGGCCAGCCACTTTACTTTATTGACATCGAAGACCTCTCCAGCCGAGTAGAACTACTCGTCTTTGGGAAAACAGTAGAACGAGTGGAAGGATTGTTGGTAGAAGATGAAGTGGTCGAAATCGACCTCAAAGTAAACCGCCGCGATGGAGCCCTCCGTCTGGCTGCCGAAGATGTCCGTCGAGTAAACAAGCGAACTCTCTCGACGCATACTCGCATCGCCGCCACTCATGCCAAATATACGAAAGAGAAATCGGAACCTCGAACAGCGACTAAAAAGGCTCTTATCAGTTTTGACAAGAATGCTGAAGCCACAGTTATCAATGAGCTCTCAAAAGTTTTGCGGACCCTCCCCGAAGGCGATACACTCATTGCTGTCAAAATTCTTGGATCAACGATTCGTACCTCTTTTATTGTTGCCTTAGACAACGAGACTTGCACTAAGCTCCAGTCCCTCCCCGGGGTCGTAGAAGTCATTGTCAAAGACCTCGAGTCCGCGGCTGTAAACCATTGATTTTTTTAGAGAAACAGGTTATACTTCTTCTCTATGGTTACCAAACAACCCATCGTCGTTATCGTAGGACCAACCGCTTCAGGAAAGTCCGACCTTGCCATCGCCATCGCCAAAGCAATCAATGGCGAGGTGATTTCAGCTGACAGTCGGCAAGTCTATCGCGGCATGGATATTGGCACGGGTAAAATTACTCGTGAGGAACAACAAAGTATTCGACATCACCTTCTCGATATTGCTAATCCAAAAATTGAATATAATATTTCTCACTTTCTTCAAGATACTGAAAAAGCCATCCAAGATATCGAATCCAGAGGGAAACGCGTGATTATCTGTGGTGGGAGCACCTTTTGGATCGAAGCTCTCCTCTTTGGGATGGAGTTGCCCCGAGTGGCTCCCGACAAAGCTTTCCGCGCCAAATGGGGCTGGCGTAGCAAGGACGAGCTCATGGCCTACCTCAAACGCCTCGATCCAGAACGGGCCAAAACAGTAGATAAAGACAATCGTATGCGCATCCTTCGCGCTATCGAAATCGCCAAAACCCTTGGTAAAGTACCTGAGCTCCCTACTTCAAACTTTGATATTCAGCGATTTTTTATCATTGGACTCAATCCGCCCGTCGAAGAACTCAATCAAAAAATTCGTACTCGCTTCAAAGCCCGGATGAAGGCCGGTATGCTTGAAGAAGTGAAAAAATTGAACCGTGCTGGAGTGAGCTATGAGCGACTGGAAAGTTTTGGCCTTGAATACCGTGCTCTTACCCGCCATCTTCAAGGAAAGCTGACACTCGAAGAAGTAAATACAACCCTCCCCTACGACATTATTCACTACGCCAAACGCCAGCGTTCATCGCTCCGCCGTCTCGAAAAACGTGGCACGATTATTCATTGGGTGGAGAATACTGACGAAGCTCTCAAGTTAGTAGCATAAAAAACGAGCACTGGTGGGAATCCCTACCAGCGCTTTTCGTTCGCAAAAGACCCTTAGTCGAGAATCTTATTGCGCATCTCTTGAGCGAGCTCTGCCTGAGCTATGATTCGCTCCCGTTCAGCCGGCCAAGCTGCTTGTCGGCGTGCTTCGAAACTCTTGAGCCACTGTTCCAACCGGGAAACTTCGGCCGGATCAGGCTTTGGCAAACGTTCAAGCGGACTTTTGAGCATCACTATCTCCTGAGGTTAAACCTACACCTACTGTAATTGAAGCAGAACCAAAAGACAACTACCCAATCTTTTTCTTCAAGATTTCACTGACCATTTGGGGATTGGCCCCGCCCGCAACGATTCGCGAGCGAAGTCGTAGCGATTCGGGCAGGCTTACCCTTGGTTTCCTTTCCGCCAAAGGCGGATCTGGTACTTCAGCTAGGACAATTTCTTTTTCAATAATTCGGCTGTAACTTTCGGGTTCGCTTTTCCTTTCGTAGCCGACATCACTTGGCCGACAAGGTATTGGAAAGCGTTTTGCTTACCAGCTTTGAAGTCTGTTACTGACTGAGTATTGTTGGCAAGAATGGCATCGACGATCGTTTCAAGCTCACCCGTATCACTCATCTGGGCCAAATTGAGCCGATCGATAATATGGGATGGATCGGTATCGCCATCGGCACCACGAAGCATCTCTTTCAAAACGGTTTGCGCAGCACTCGAGTTGATCTTACCATCCGCTACGATCGCAATAAATTCAGCATAGTTTTCTGCGCTAATAGGAAGCTGTTCAATAGTTTTTCCTTCATCCACCAAGAACTTCCGCACTTCGGTAATGAAGTAGTTAGCTGCGAGTTTTACCATACGGTTGAGCTCTGACTTGGTTTCCCCGCCATCAATTTTTGCCCCCAGTTCACTGACCACCGCTTCAAAGTAGGCAGCCACCTCCTGGTCATCCACGAGGATCACGGCATCTGCTTCAGGCAAACCATATTCAGCTATAAACCGTCGCTCTTTGGCATCAGGCAGCTCAGGCAAAGATTCCTTGAGCCTGGCGATATGCTCTGGATTAAATTCAAATGGGGGAATATCTGGCTCAGGAAAGTAGCGGTAATCATGAGCTGATTCTTTTTTCCGCTGCGAAACCGTGGCGTTCCTGGCCTCATCCCAACCACGCGTTTCCTGGACAATTGTCTCACCGTTTTCGAGCGCTTCGGTCTGACGCACGATTTCGTACTCGATGGAGCGCTCCACTGATTTGAAGGAGTTGAGGTTTTTGATTTCCACCTTGGTACCAGACAAACGATCCTCACCCACTTTATGCAGCGAAATATTCACTTCACAGCGCATCTGGCCTTTTTCCATATCAGCATCAGAGACTTCGAGATAGCGCAAAATCTGCCGCAATTTCTGACAAAAAGCGCGGGCATCTTTGGCGGTAGAGAAGTCTGGCTCAGTAACAAGTTCCATGAGGGGCACACCCGCTCGGTTGTAATCCACCAAGGTATAATCTGCCCCGGTAGGATGCATCGACTTTCCCGTGTCTTCCTCGAGATGGATACGTGTGATCCGAAAAGGCTTGCCATCAATCTCTATCGTCCCTGCCTCACAGAATGGCTCATCATACTGCGAGATCTGATAGCCCTTGGGAAGATCCGGGTAAAAATAATTCTTGCGGTCAAATTTGGAGTGAAGTCGAAGCGCACAGTTGAGAGCCAGTCCGACTTTTTGCACTGCTTCGATCGCTTTGGCATTTGGAACCGGCAGAGCACCGGGTTGGGCGGTACACACATGGCAGATATTCACATTGGGCGTCGTTTCGAGTCCCAAGCCATTTTTGCAACTACAAAACATCTTCGAAGCTGTTTTAAGCTCTGCATGTACTTCCATCCCAATTGTTGCTTCGTATTGCGCCATAGAACTACAGTAATTCGTTCAGTTTCTTTTCTAGTTCACTTACTTCTTTATATTCTACAATAGTCAGTTTGCTGTTGCCGAGTATCATGGCCGAGAGTTTGCGGTCCAGCTGGGGCCGATAGAGGCAGACAATCTTTTTCCCGAGCTGCTCTGCCAATCCAATCTCGTATCCTACTCCAAGCGACGGTGTCGTGACTTCCGCTACGATCACATCTGCCTCCCGCACCCAGTCGACATCTCTTTGAAAAATATACTCCGCAGCATGCCCCTCGCCATGGATTGATAATTGTTTGTCACCGATATGCTCCGTAAGGACCTCGCCATACTTTTGCAAGAGCGCAATCATTTCACTATAAAGACCAGCATCATCTCGTCCTCCTCGGATAGAACCAGCAAAGTAGATCTTCATAGAGAGAATTAGTGTACTCCAGTTGAGCCAAATCGTCCATCCCCTCGGGCTGTTTCATCAAGCTCAGCTACCTCCTCTACCTCTGGATGTTCGACTTTTTGAATAAGCAGCTGGGCAATCTTTTGACCCACTTTAATTTCAAAATCTTCCTGGCTTAAATTTACCAAACCGATTAAATACTCGCCACGGTAACCACTGTCAAGCACGCCCCCTAGGGTTTTAATCCCATTCTTGTGCGATACACCACTCTTGTCCCAAACAAGAGAAACATATCCCTCGGGCAAAGCTATCGCTATCCCCGTCGGTATCGATGCTCGCTCCCCTGGCTTCAAAGTCATGTCAGCTACTGAATAAAGATCCATGCCCGCATCTCCGGGATGGGCAAAGTTCGGAATCTTGGCATCTGGATGAAGTTTTTTTACTTGAATATTCATAGGACTTTTTCTACTTCTTTCCAAACTTTTTCCGC
Organism: uncultured Bdellovibrionales bacterium; assembly: GCA_964597355.1. Taxonomy (GTDB): domain Bacteria; phylum Patescibacteriota; class Minisyncoccia; order Moranbacterales; family UBA1568; genus SSEF01. Next base: position 37,889 of record CAZQWS010000004.1, on the reverse strand, counting down.
AATCGCTTCTCGTGAAAGCAATTCCCCCTTCTTCGTACAATCAATCTTGGTCCAATGATTCAATTTCTTCACGAGCTTCAAAGCATTGCTCCGACTTTCGGAAAGATATTTCATATTCTCTTCTACCATATCTTTTTGTCCCTTCTTGAGATACACCTTCTTCCGTTTCATTTCCTCCGATTGAAGCAGTTTCTGAGAAACTTCTGAGGGAACGTCGAGGTACACAATTAAGTCTGGACGAGGGATAGCAAAAACTTCATGTTCCATTCGATCAAGCCATTCCAAAAATTGTTTTTGTTTTTTGGCATCATAAATTTTTCCGCCCTGATGAATCTGATTGGAACTAACATACCGATCGAGCACTACAATATGTCCTGCTTTGAGCCACTTTTCAATCTGTGGCTTGGACTCAAAACGATCAGCTGCATAGAGAACTGAGCCGATATGCGGATCAATCGCTACAAAATCACCATGATTCCCCGCGAGACACTGTCCGATCAGTCCGCCAAAAAAATTGGCTTCATATTGGGGAAAATCGAGCGTGTCTATCTTGTACCCTTCTTTTTTCAGTCGAGCCAAGAGGAGTCTCGTCTGCGTCGCCTTGCCTGATCCGTCACTTCCATCCAGGACAATTAGTTTTCCTTTTTTCGGCATACGCTTCCCGTCGGATCAATCTTTTTAATAAACGCATCTACTTGGGCAAACAATTTTTCCAAATCACTATCATTTTCCACCACTCCGTTCGCTTGAGATTGGAGCGCCTTGATCGACACTTCTGCTTCCCGTTCATGATCTTGTCGGAATTCTTCCAAAGTTTTGGTCTGATCATCAGCATTTTGGGAACGTTTCACAATACGTTCATAGCGAAGCTCGAGCGGTGCATCGACATAGAGCAGATAGAAGTTGGGTTCTTTTTTGAGGAGAAGGATATCGGAAAGACGGCGCATTCCATCAACCACGATAAAATCCCCTTCCGTTCGCTGTATGTCCTCATGCAAGACCCTGGCTACGAGGTCATCCCCAAAAGCCTGGCGCAAAGCAAAAGATATCTTCTGGAGGTTTTCCCGTGTTTCAGGAAGAAATAAGTTCCGAAGCGTCGAGCGGAAAATACTGGAACTTCCGTAACGCGTAGCGCCGTACTCATCCGCTATGTACTTGGACACTGTATCTTTGCCCGAAGCAATTTGACCCGCAATACCTACGATAATTTTTTCCATATTTTTGATAGTGTTATTACCAAACGTAGTGAGTAAGTAAAGTGTGCATTCGATACTTTGCTCCGAACGGAGTGATGGTAAAATCGGGTTAATACCCGTTATTCTCTTTCTAAAACAAAAAAAGTGAATTCATATTGATCATCTTTCTTTTCTTCTTTACTGATGATGTTCGTGAAATCAGAGTAATCCGGAAAGTACGTATCAGCCTCATGCGTGCCCGAAACCAAGGTAAGATACAATCGATCAATCATCGGAAGGAATTGTTTGTAAATACTCGCTCCACCCATAACAAAAATTTCTTCCTGTTCCTCTCCTCGAGCTACTTCAAGTGCCTCATCGAGTGAGTGGGTCACGAGACAGCCTGGAAGTTCCAAATCCTGATTGAGCGTTACTACGACATTGGTCCGGTTAGGAAGTGGTCGGCCGATAGAGTGATAGGTATTCTCTCCCATGATCACGGCATGTCCTGAAGTAAGCTCTTTGAAGCGTTTCAGATCTTCGGGGATATACCAGAGGAGTCGATTATCTTTCCCGATCGCTCGAGTTTCATCGACTGCTACAATCATGGAAAGGCGTGGAGTGGGCATAGCGACAAGTGACATGAAACAAGTGACAAGAGAGAAATTAAACAGCTATTGGTGCTTTGATGGGGGGATGTGGATCGTAGCCCTCCAAAGTGAAATCCTCCATGACAAAAGCAAACAAGTCCTTCACTTCTGGATTGATCCGGAGCGTTGGCAACTTGCGCGGTTCACGTGAGAGCTGCTCTTTCACCTGTTCAAAGTGATTGCTATACAGATGTGTGTCACCACCCGTCCACACAAATTCACCCGGTTCGAGATCGCACACTTGAGCGATCATCATGGTAAGCAGGGCATAGGAGGCAATATTGAATGGGACTCCGAGAAAGGTATCACAACTGCGCTGGTAGAGCTGGCAGGACAACTTCGCTCGTCCTGAGCCTGTCGAAGGGGTTACATAAAACTGATAGAGGCAGTGGCAAGGCGGCAGTCCTGCTTTGGCCATTTCTTCAATATCAGCCGGGTTCCAAGCTGAGACAATCAGTCGGCGAGAATTCGGATTCTTCTTGATTTGCTCTACCACATCACGGAGTTGATCAATCTCTCCTCCATCAGCTGTTGGCCAGTGGCGCCACTGATAGCCATAGACTGGCCCCAAGTCTCCATATTCTTTGGCAAACGCTGCATCCGTTTTGATACGCTCCACAAATTCTTTGATCCCTGTGTTCCATTCTTCCGACCCAGTCGCTGGAACCGTTTTCCCATTGCGAAGCAAATAGGCTTTATAGGGCCATTCATCCCAAATATGTACATCCTTCAAAGCGAGCGTTCGTAACTGTGTGTCACCCTTCACGAACCAAAGCAGCTCTTCGGCAATCAAACGGAAAGGCACTTTCTTCGTCGTTAAGAGTGGAAATCCTTCTGAGAGGTCAAAACGCATCTGATACCCAAAAACACTCCGCACGCCAACGCCAGTCCGGTCCATCTTATCGACTCCCTTATCCATGATGTGCTGCAAGAGATCCAGGTATTGGCGCATACTAAAAAAGTTACTGACGTCTTATTTTACCGTAAATTTTCCTCTCTCACAAATAGAGAAAACCTCCCTTGTACCGTTACAATTTTGCCCGACGAGGTCAATTAAACAACAAAGTATCACCTCTCAAACTATTCTGGTGAGGGATAGAAGCTCTCCGAAATTGTAACGGCACTAGCGGGAGGCTTTTTTCTTCTTCACGACCGTTTTTTTGGTCGATTTGGTGAAATTGAGATGCATCTTGGAGGCAACAGGTTTACTATCACCCTTATATTTGGAGTTGAGACCTTTGGAACCGTAAGGTCGCTCACAAGGAGAGGAAAGGTATTCGAAAGCCATCTGACCAATAGGCATCTTGTAATACAGTTTGAGTGGGATCTTGCCAGCATTAAACAGTTCAAGCGTCATCTTGAGCGAATTACCCGCGTCCAGGAAACCAGCCGTGGTGTGAATAATCAGACCGAGACGTCCAAGAGAGCTTTTACCTTCGAGACGGCCTACAAGCTTGTCAGATACACCTGTCTCTTCCAAAAGCACTCCCAAGGCAAATTCACCTGGATGCAAAATAAATGGCTCCTCTTCAGTAATAACAACCTTTTTCATAAGATCCTTTGAAATATCACGCGGATCAATCACGAAGTTCTGATTGGTGTTAAAGACAAGGAAATGTCGATCGAGGTGCACATCATAGCTCGCTGGCTGTACACATTCCTCACGAAAAGGCTTAATGGTAATTTCCTTAGCCCTAAGTTCCTTTTTGATATCATGGTCTGAGAGAATCATAGGTTTAGAAGATAGCAGTTAGGAGTTGGAAGTTAATAAGGAACACGAATTTTAAGAGCAACTCCTCTCGGAGAAGTATACAAAAAAGCCCCGCTCTTGGCGAGGCTTCTCTGGGTTTATTTCGAAATCGGAAGGCCGGGACCCATGGTCGAAGTCAGAGTCATCGAGACAATAAATTTTCCCTTCATCCCCTCAGGTTTCCCCTTGGTAACGGCGTCAAGGAAGGTAGCAATATTTTCCTCCAGTGCTTTCCCGTCAAAGGAAAGCTTCCCGACCACCTGGTGAATATTGCCAGTGTCATCATTCTTGTAACTCGCTTTCTTCCCCTTCTGAAGCATTTCAACTGTCTCACCAATTTTCTGAGTCACGGTTTCATTCTTCGGACTTGGCATCATGCCTTTTGGTCCAAGAATCTTGGCTACCTGAGCGAGCTTAGGCATCATCTCTGGCGTAGCCAAAACGAGATCAAAATCCGATCCAGGATTGAGCTTGCCAGCCTTTATATCGGCAATGACTTCTTCGCCACCAACGATAGCGGCCCCAGCATCCTTAGCTTCCTTCTCTTTGGCAGAAGTCACTACCAATACTTGCTGGGTTCGGCCAGTGCCATGAGGCAAGACTACTGTCCCACGGACACTCTCGTCAGACTTCTTCAAGTTAATCCCAAGATGCATGTGCATCTCAACTGATTCGTCAAACTTCGCTCGCTTATTGGCCTGCAAAAATTGCACTGCCTCAGCGATTGAATAGATCTTGCCTTCTTCTACTTTCTCTACTGCTGCCTGATACTTTTTCCCATGTGGCATAATATTTCGTGGTGTTAGCGCCTCGGCCGTTGTACGGACGGACTCCCACAAATTAAATTGAATTATCCTACTACCTTGATCCCCATCGAGCGAGCGGTGCCTTTGATGATCTGTACAGCGGCTTCTACATCGTTGGCGTTGAGGTCTGGGAGTTTCTTCTCGGCGATTTCACGCACCTGAGCTTCCGTCACCGTTCCTGCTTTATCTTTCAAAGGATTAGCAGCACCCTTTTCGATCTTGGCTGCTTTCTTAAGGAGATCAGGAGCTGGAGGCGTCTTCATGATGAAACTGAAACTACGGTCCTCAAAGATGGTGATTTCCACTGGGATAATATCCCCCATCATTGGACGAGTGGCTTCATTATACTTGGAGCAGAAATCCTGAATATTGAGCCCATGAGGTCCAAGGGCGGTACCGACTGGAGGGGCCGGAGTGGCTTTCCCTGCAGGGATCTGGAGTTTGACGATTGCCTTAATTGCTTTTGCCATAATCGTATAAAATCTATTACATCATTTTCACAAGTGTTTGAGAGAAGCGCTCATCCACCCGAGAAATATCAATTTAGCCTTTCTTAATCTGGAGGAAATCGAGCTCAACCGGAGTCTCGCGACCAAAGATAGAAACCAATACTTTGACCTTTCCTTTCTCATCATCCACTTCTTGAATCTTACCCTCGAAGTTCTTGAAAGGACCATCCACTACCTGGACGCTATCACCAATACGCACATCGATCTTGAATTTCGGTTCGGCGACACCCATGCGTTTCTTGAGCATGTCGATTTCAGCTGGGTCAATCGGGGTAGGTGTGGTACCGAGGCCAATAAAGCCCGTTACGTTTGGGGTATTACGTACTACATACCAGGAGGCATCCGTTACAATCATATCGACAAGTACATAGCCAGGATAAATACGCTCCTCAATCACGACACGCTTGCCACCTTTGATCTTAATTTTCTTCTCCTTTGGCACAAGGACATCAAAAATGAGATCCTGCATATCCATCGAGTCAATGCGCTGTTTGAGGTTACGCGCCACGTTATCCTCATACCCAGAATAGGTATGGAGGACATACCAGGAACGACCGTGATGTTGGGATTGTTTTGCCATAAAATAAGCGGTTTATTGGCCAATTATTGGAGGATAAAATTTTCAACAAGGTAACTAAAGAGCATGTCGAGAAGGCCTAGGAACATGGCTACCAAAAGACTGATCACCACTACCAAAATCGTATACCGAATGAGTTCTTTGCGGTTGGGCCAGCTCACCTTGGCAAGCTCAGCTTTGGCACCCAAAAAAAACTGAAAAATCTTGTTCATAAATATGACCGTTTATGGCTTAAGTAAGCCTTTTTCTGGTCTAAAAAACAGCCCCCACGGGCAGTTCTATGTCCACTTTACCGTAAACACAGGTATGTGTCAATAAAGAATACCAAAAAGAAGTTATAAAAGCTCGAGTTCAGTAAACAGTTGTTTGTACTGTTCGAAGAGATGTTGGGCTTCGTCCCGAGAAAGGGAAAAGTTAGGCTCGTTGACAATACGATTCCTGACTTCATGGGCTGATTTCAGGACATCATAACTCATGAGCTGGCCGGAATTGATGCCGGCGAGTCGCTCAGCCATATTGGCTCCGTCATACCCACTTTCTTTGAGAACTTCGTCCGCAAATTGATCTGCTTCGAGAATGGCAGCCTTGTACTGCGAAGGATTGTCACTCTCGAGTCGACGCTCGATGGCATGAAAGCGTTCGGCCGCCTTGTTTTTGGAAAGGAGGGGTCGTGCGGTACCATAAAACTGCAGTTTCAAGTTTTCGGTCACGCCACGCTGTGTGAGAAGGATCACCACATCAACAAAAAGCACGACCGTATAGATAATAAGAAACCACTTGAACACAGCAAAAAGAAGTGATTGACTAATCATTTCCCATACCACGGGCAAAATTCCAAACAAGCTCAAAAGATCAAAGTCAGTCGACATACCAAAAAATTTTACTTCTTCTATTGTAACTCATTCAGAAGAAGTGCACAGCTACTTGGACTGTTCAAGAGCGAAGGCAAGGTCAAGGAGCGTCTGTTCATCAAACCACTTACCCATAAACTGGCCACCAAGAGGAAGCTCTTGTCCTTGACCAGTTCCCTTTGTATCTGGGAATTTATTTACTGGAAATTCCGTCATGGTTCCCATCGGAAAGGAAAGAGCTGGGACACCCACAAGATTGGCGGTAACCGTATAGATATCAGAGAGGTACATCTCAAGCGGATCATCGGTTTTTTCACCGAGCTTGAAGGCGGGTCCAGGTGTCGTGGGAGAAAAAATCACATCCACCGTTTCAAAGGCTTTTTGGAATTCATTCCGCAGGAGTTCACGCACAGCAAAGGCCTTCTTGTAATAGGCATCGTAGTACCCAGCTGAAAGTGTATAGGTTCCTATCATAACACGACGCTTCGCTTCAGGACCAAACCCCACTCGTCGAGTATCAAGATACGTCTCAAGGAGTCCGGTCTTATTGCCCGAAGAAAGCTCACCATCATTCACAGAGAGGCCGTAGCGAATCCCATCAAAACGAGCTAGGTTTGAAGAAAGTTCTGAAGGCTGGATAATATAATAAACTGGAAGAGCAAAACGACTATTTGGAAGACTTATAGGTATGATCTCGGCACCAAGTAAACGAAGTTTTTCAATCGTCTTCTCAGCCACTTCTCGTACGATCGGGTTCAAATCCTTGGAAAAATATTCTTCTGGAATACCAATCTTCTTCCCCTTGATGTCGGTAGTCAATTTGTCTTCATAGGCGTCCACTGGTCGGTCCAGAGCTGTACCATCGAGTGGGTCAGCCCCCGCAATCCGCGAGAGAACAATAGCCAAATCCTCAACCGAAGTGGCCATCGGTCCAATCTGATCCAAGCTTGAAGCAGCAGCAATAAGCCCCGAGCGTGATACTCGGCCATAGGTTGGCTTCAAACCATAAATCCCAGTAAAAGCAGACGGTTGACGAATGGACCCACCCGTATCAGAACCAAGCGCCCATGGTACCATCCCAGCTGCCACTGCAGCGGCCGAGCCGCCAGACGTTCCTCCCGGCACCCGAGTTTCATCAACTGGATTTTTGGTAGGCCCATAAGCTGAATGTTCGGTCGATGAACCAAGAGCAAACTCATCAAGATTGGTTTTTCCCACTATGACCGCTCCGACTTTCCGCAGTTTCTCAACCACTCCGGCGTCATACGGAGAAATATAGTTATCGAGAATTTTCGATCCGGCGGTGGCGCGCTCATGAGCGAGGACGATGTTGTCCTTAATCCCACCAGGAATACCCGCCAAGAGATCAACCTGCTCGCCACTTTTGACACGTTCATCGACTTTGGCCGCCTCCTTCAATGCCGCTTCTTTGCGAAGCGTAAGGAAAGCATGAAGCGAAGGATCACGTTCCTCAATTGCTTTGAAGCAGTCCTCAGTAAAGGCCACCGCGGTTTTTCCACCACTTTGGATTTTGGCATGCCAATCACGAATCATAGGCTAAAAGACAGAGCGTACTTTATTAAAACCATCTTTATGGCTGGGAAAATTCTTGGCTATTTCACTCGAATCATCCTGCTGCACCGCCACATCCTCTCGTGAACGGTTCATACCCCTATTTTCAATGGTTACATGTTCCTCCCCCACCCTGGCTTTTTTGAGTTCCTCAATCAAACCAAAAACAGAAGAAAGATCTCCTTGGAATTTTTCCTCTTCTTTTTCTGTTAGCCCGATTCGAGCGAGCCGAGCGATATGTTGTACTTCCTCACGACTGAGCGACATAGGTTTAACTTACCAGTTTCAAAAAATCAGCCTCATCCAGTATAACGACTCCAAGTTCTTTGGCTTTATCATACTTACTCCCGGGATCAGTACCGACCACTACATAGCTCGTTTTTCGGCTTACCGAGGCCGTTACTTCTCCACCTAACTGTTTTATCCTACGCTTGGCATCGTCCCTTGTAAAGCGTTCGAGCTCTCCAGTAAGGACAAAGGTCTTCTCAGCCAGCTTCCCAGAAATCGATGAAATTTCAGGCAAGGAAATACGAAGCGACACTGCTTCAAAATGCTCAAAAAGTTTTTTGGCACGTTCACTTTTGAGCCATCCAACCAAGCTCTCTGCCGATTTCTCTCCCACTCCCTTGATGTTCGCCCAGTCTTCATGACTCCGTTTCAGGAGGAAGCCATAAAGACTCATCGGTGAAAGAGTTTTGGCCTTTTTAACGCTCGCAATGTCTTTGGCAACGAGCTCGGCTGTTTCTTCGCCAACATGACGAATACCAAGAGCAAAGAGGAAACGTTCCAGCGAAAGTGTCTTCTTGGCAGCGATTGATTGAGACAATTTCTCAGCTGATTTTTCAGCAAAGCGCTCAAGCGGCTCGAGATCTCCGACTGTCAGATCAAAGATATCGGCGATATCAGCCACTAATCCCTCTTCCATCAGTTGTTCCACGATCTTTTCACCAAGACCTACAATATCAAATCCCTTACGTGAAACGGCGTGAATAATCGCTTCGCGCTCCTTGCCAAAACAATTTTGGTTTGGGCAATACAAAGTGGCCGAATATTCCTTCACTCCATTTTTCTCACTGATTACCTCGCGAATAACCTGGGTCCCACACTTCGGACAGTGCGTCGGCATGGCAAACTTTTTTTCTTGGCCCGTGCGAAGCTTGATCAAAACCGAAACCACCTCTGGAATAATATCTCCTGCTTTTCGAACGATCACTGTGTCCCCTATACGCACATCCAATCGCTTAATTTCATCTATATTATGTAGCGTCGCTCGTGATACGATACTGCCAGCCAAGCGGACTGGCGTAAGATGGGCAACTGGTGTTAAGGCTCCCGTGCGGCCGATCTGCACACTGATAGCTTCCACTTTACTCGTGCCTTCTTCGGCGGGAAACTTGTAGGCTACACCAAAACGCGGAGATTTCCCCGTGTAACCGAGTATGTCATAGAGCGACTGATCATTGACCTTGATAACAATCCCATCCAAAGCGTAAGGAAGATCCTCTCGCTTTTCGCTCCATTCGCGATAATATTCCTCGATCTCTTTGATATTCTTACAAAGGCGCGAGTGAGGGTTGACCACAAACCCGAGTGTTTGTAAGAGTTCCAGTTCTGCAATTTGTTTTTTTGGAAGAGATTGTTCTCTCACCAGATCGATATCATAAACAAAAGCACTCAGTTTCCGTTTGGCAGTGACGCGTGAATCAAGTTGACGAATCGAACCGGCCGCCGCATTTCTTGGGTTAGCAAAGAGTGACTCCCCTTCTTTTGTGCGCTCACAATTAATACGGGCAAGCTCCTCCTTGGAAAGCCAAGCTTCACCCACTACCGTAATAGTATATGGTTGTTCCAGGGCAAGCGGAATATCCTGAATGGTACGAAGATTCTCCGTTACTTCCTCTCCAACCGCCCCATTCCCCCGAGTCGCCCCACTCACCAATATTCCATTTTCGTAGGTCAAAATAATCTTGAGACCATCAATCTTGAGCTCAGCTACATACTCTAACTCTCGCGGGAATCTACCTGTCCCTTTTTCGATCAGTCGTCGCAACCGCTCATCCCAAGTCTCGAGCTCTGGCATATCAAAGACATCGTCAAACGACCACTGTCGCTTTTCGTGTTTTACTTTTTTGAACGCTTGGCGTGGTTCATCTCCTACTCGGAAGGTGGGACTCGCGGGAGATCGGAACTGAGGAAACTTATGCTCCAACGTTTCCAGTTCTCGGAAAAGAGAGTCGTAGGCCTCGTCAGAAATTTCTGGAGTATCAAAAACATGGTACTGCTTCCGATGATGATTAATCTCCACCGTCAATTGTTGAATACGTTCTCGAGCTGTCTGTATATCCATAGAAAACCCATTCTATCAGCATTTAGCCTGTTTGTCATGAGTCCAATCTCTCTCATTTTTCTCTCCCGTATACCAGGGATACTAGGTCCCCGTGTAGTTGAAGTCGCGGAGGGAAACTGTCGTCTGAAGTGTGGTAGCATTGCTCCCCTGGCCAACCGTTACTACGACTGAGACTCTGCCCACTCGAGGATCAGGATTGGGCATAACAGAGGTAACCACATTGAGAGACTGCTCCGAGAGACCAACCAAAAGGACTTCTGGAGCACTGACGAACGTATGACCACTACAATAATTCCATTGTTCATCTACAAGATTATCAGCAGGATCTGGATCTACGTAGTCGACTTCTCGACGAGTAATCTGTGCATCGGTTTCATGAAAGACGTACTCAATACACCGGTTCTGAGAATAATCAAAAAACTTAATCGAAGAGATGGTCGCCCCCGCACTCGCATCTACGATGCTCGACGTACGAAGTTCCTTGGCCATCAGATTCAAAGCCGATTGGGCTGTCTCTAGATTTGTCTGTGTCTTCTTGGTTTCACGATAAGAAACCAAAGAACGCCCAAAGATTTGGGTAACCGTCAACATAATGAGTGTAAATGCTCCAAGCGCAGCTACGATTTCGACTAGGGTATAGCCTTTACATTTTTTCCGACGTAAAAACAAAGATGTCATAGGTATTACTTCCACTCAGTTAAGAAAACTTCAGTATACGTACACTTATTGGCAATGGTACACCAGGCAGTATCCCCACCGACACCGTTTAGGTTGCCCTCTGGATTTTGCCAGGTAACAAAGCTCTTCACTCGAGCCGTATCAGATCCTCCGGTATGATCGATTTTGAGCAAACGATAGAAACGACCGACTCCGGCTGAATGTCCATAAAATCCCCCCGTCAAAACAAGTTGAGGATCAGGGCCGCCGCAACTCAAAGCTACGTCATTGTAGTCAATAATACAGCGACTATTGACTCCTGCTGGCCAATTACCAACCGAAAAAACATCTGTCGGCGAGCCGGTAGCGATCTTATCTACCAAAGCATTGTCTCGAATATTCCTTACCAATTCCACTCCTTCCTGGGCAAGTTCTGAAGCCACGATCAGGTTTTGAGATTCAACCGAAGATTGGAAAGAAAACGTAATAAGTCCCAGCACAGAAACAATGCCCAGGGTCATCACAAAACTAGAGAGTACTACCTCTCCTATCGTAAAACCTTTGGTACGATTAGATACATTAAGAAAAGAGGGGGGCATAATACAATCTTTTATGGACAACTAGCGTCTGTACCCCTTTCCTCAACCCGTCCAGTCGGGTAAAGGCAGAGATAGTGTGTCTGACTCGATTTCATGACTCCGATAAGCTGAGCGATCAATAGATTGGCCAGGGCACCGTCCGTGGCGCTGTACACCTCGGCCCGAGGCAACTCAAAAGCCAGTACCGTAGGATAGCTCCCAAACCCGGTAAACGTCGCTCCGCTGGGAAGCGTCGTCGTTGAGATGGTCGTATAGCTAGTACAATCACCTCCAGAACGATAATAATTTGCCAATGTGTACTGGGTAGCACTCGTAAAACGGATGGCGAAGTAACAATTTTCTTGAGCAGCGTTGACGCTTTTTCCAGTCAGGGCATAATTCTGAGCCTCACGCAAAGCTCCGGCCAACACATGTATGGCCCGATCAGTTTCGCGAGCTGATCGATTTGATGAGAGCGATGTAATGACGATACTCGAAGTTAAACCAATGATTGCGATCACAATCACCATTTCAATCAGGGTAAACCCGCGAACTTTTTTTGGGGAAGCAAGCATAGGCTTCTCTATTCTACCTCGAGAAAAAGTTTTTTCCTATCTTTAGAGAAATGCTGAAACCGGCACAAGAAACAAATGCAGCCATCCAGGATTGATCCAGAGTATACCCATGCTCATAAAAAGACCTACGATGAGAAAGGGAGCAAAAGGGATCTGGCTTTGTAATTGTTTCTTTTGTAACAAAATAAGCACCAGCCCTATCGCTGCCCCCAAAAAAAAACCAAGTGTCAGTGTAAAGAGGAGGTGCTCTATTCCAACCGTCAGTCCGACTATCCCCGCCAGCCAGACATCCCCCATCCCCATCCAGGTTTCTTTGGAAAAAAAGACGAGGAGCCAAAAAAGAAAAGTTGCTACCGCTCCACCCAAGAGCTGCATCTGCCACCATGCTCCTGGAAGACTCCAGGTATCTGAGTGGAAAAGCAGAGTAGCAAGGAGAATAAACAAGACTGAGCCAATAACTCCAGTCACCAAAAACACGAGCGGGATCTCCATGGTCCGAAGATCAGCTACCAAGACAGCAATGAGTACACTCGAGAGCATCAGATACCAACCGGTTGTCAGCATTGCCTCCTGATCGAATAGCGTCGAAGCAAAATATAGCTGACCGATAAACACAAAGATGCTCCCCGTGAAAAATTCAACCAAGGGGTACTGGAGGGAAATAGATTCCCCACAAGAGCGACACTTCCCCCTAAGCAGCAAGTACGAGAGAAGCGGAATATTGTCATACCAATGAATGAGCACTCCACAATAAGGACAATGTGATCGACCACCCAGCGACTCTTGTTTCTCAAAGCGAAGCACGACTACATTGAGAAAACTCCCAATAATAAGCCCCAATAAAAAAAAGAATATCGTTTCCATATCTTCAGCGTACTATCAAAGGCACTTCCTTAATAAGTTACTTCCATCAAATACTCCTTTGGCAAATTGAATCGTTCTATCTGTTCGGGAATTGAATCATCCAAATGTACTTGCTGACAATCTTCTTGATCTTTAATAATTTTTTTATTCTCCAAATCGACTTCATCATTCCAATCCAAACATATTCTATCTCCCAATCGACTTAAGCGAATATCAAATTCCGACTGACCAACATTAGCAATTTTCTCCAACCCTGAACTCTCAGGAAAGTAGAAGACCAAGTTATTATCAGTAATAAGCAGGAAGTTCTTTTTATCGTACAAATAGAGTGCGTCACTGACTACTCCTGAAAAGTTCTTTGAGCTAAAGATAACCCTCTTCTTTTTCAAGGTATCAATGTCTAATGAGTAAATTTCCTGAATCGTAGGAGGGGTAGGAATTCCTTCTGTTTCTACAGCGACTATATTTTGTTGGAAGTACTTCTTAATATATATCTCTTTATCGCTCGCTCCAATAACATCTTCCCCCTCGTTGCAGCCCTGTTGAACAGTCAGTTTTTTACCAATTTTCCCAGTATTAATATCAAAAACTGCTCTCGTATTTGATCCAACACACGCATCACCAAACGAATTATGCAACCAGTATCTACCATCCCCGTACTCAATTCTTATAAAATCTTTAGCCACTGACTCAGCAGTTCCTTCTACGGGTGGTAAATCAAATGAATACAGAATAGAGCCTGTCACATATCCACCTAATGAAAAGTACAATCTCCCTTCTATCACATCTAAAAAAGTAACCTCGTAGGTGACATAAGGGAACTCTGTAAGGAACTCATCTCTATACTCATCTAAATTATAAACTTCTTTCTTTTCTCCGGTATTAATATCGTAAGAAAAAAGAATAACATTACTGCCAACCTTAGGCTTATATTCGGTTACTTCCGAGAAAAAGATATAGTTTTCCCATCGAACGGTCTTTCCATAGCAACTTGGTCCAAATACATTTTCAAACTTATCACCTACTCTTCGCATCAGAGTACACCCTTTCTTTCGTTGATTTACAGATTCAGGGGGTAGCTGATCTTGTCGTTGGGGAACACCTCTATTTTGTTCCATTTCAGAGTTTTGCTGGGAAGTTCGATGCACGTCGTTTTCAAATTGTATCAGCTCTAACGTCTTTACTACGGCAAGAAAAACTCCACAGGTAAAAACAAGACTCAGCCCGACAAACAAAAGTTGCTTTCGATTAACTTCCATAAGCTCTTCTCAGAAAAAAGGTTGTGAAAAACATATAAGCCCATTATACCAAACATTGACCTGTCTCGGGACATTTTGTATACTCTACCACTGTCCATTAACAACCCAAGGAGAAGCAAATGTAGCCAAACCTCTCTCGCCAACGTATCCCACCCTCTCCTCAAACCAACCGATGAGGTAAATCATGAGCATTGTCTCCCGTGTCGTACACGCGCTCTTCGCGGCGTGTTACTTCGTCCCGTTCTCCAACACGGCCTCCGCCGCCTGGGCCGATCCTCCACAAACTATTCCGTTCCTCTACAACGGAGTCACCTACACCCATATCCAACAGGTAGAACTAAACAACCCCCTGATGGGAAAAGCGTTGTAGCTGTTTACTGTCCAGATAACTTCACCCCAAAGTTCGAGCAAAACTCCTTTGGCTATGACATCCAGCTGAACTACTATACATCGCCCGGAATATGCATCTGGCAAGTACATGATGGCTCATCGTGGAATGGGCTTTGGCAAAGTCTTTCGAACCCAGTTCAAGTGACAGCGCGAACTTACGGTCTTGGTACCTTGTTCCGCTCGACTCGCGATCTTCACTACAAAAACGAAGCTTATAACTTCAATGGCAACTTCGGCCTCTACAACGTTGCTGCCAATGAACTCCTAATTCCAGCATCCAGCTTCGGTGGACAAAAACCGAGCTACCTCTCCTTCCCTCTCGCCGACCTCACCGCCTACACTGCACCAGTATCAGCAGTCTTGGACCACACAATGAATGGTCTCTATGTCGCCGATACCGACAATCGGGTCACTGCCTTCAATGGCGAAGTGGGTACAGAGGGCCCAGTTCCGGGAAGTACTTGCCGCTGGAAACTAGATAGAACAGCGTTTCTGGTTGGCATCATCAACTATGTTGGAACGAGAGGTACCCTCAACAAAAAGACTCTCTGCTACGACGGGCACCCAGGGTACGATTACCCACAACCCAGTGGAGTAGATATCCTTGCTCCAGCCGATGGCAAGCTGTGTGTAGCTACCGAATTCACAGCCCCGCGCTCACCAGCTAACGTGTGGAGAGATGCTGCGGTATGTCCTTTGGCTGCAGCTCCTGAGACCACCACTGTCAAATGGGGGAACTACCACACTTTCTATGTTCTTCATGGTCCGATGTACATCAACGGATCCACTGACGAATACATGACCGTGTTTCTTCATAGCAAGAACCTGGAAAACTCCGTGTGGTCGACCATCGCCTCGCAGGGCTACGCTCCCGTCACTCGCGGCCAGTATATCGCTGATGTGGGAAGCGTCGGGGCAGATAGAGCCAACCATATTCACCTTGAGGTGTACAAAAAGAACGTTTCCGGTAGTTGGGATCGGGTCGATCCCTATGGCGATGGCGTCAACGGCGTCCTCTGGCAACACTGATCACTTCTAGCAGCAGCACCTGCAATAACAAAGCCCCCGTCAATTTCTGATGGGGGCTCTTACTTTACTCAAGAGAAAATACTGATTATACGCACCCAGGGGCAGTACCCGTAAAGGAAGTAATCCCTGTTGCTTCAATCACTGCATCACATGTTCCAGAAAGAAGAGCCGCTGGCACTGTTGCATTGAAGTCATTGGAAGCACTAGGACCACAGTCTTGCGAATTATCGGTAATAGCTCCTATATCATCGGGAATATCCCCAAATGATCCAGATACATCAGTATAGTTAATAACCCCCGTGTCACAGGCTTCAATTGCAGCAGTTTGAATTGAATGGACTACTGCCTTAAAACGAGCTGTTTTAGCTTTCTCGCGCCCAGCAGAAAGTGAGACGAGCACAATCGAGGCGAGAATACCGATGATCGCAATTACGATGAGGAGTTCGATAAGGGTGAAGCCTCTAGTTCGATTTGATTTCACAAAAGCGATTATTAGTCTAATTTAGAAGAGTCCGAACTGAAGAGATTCATCAAGTAAAACTTGATGAATCAATCAGCCAAGAACTAACAACCTGCTGGAAACACGACACCGTTTTCAGTGATGTCAGTACTATCAGCTACTTCACAGTTAGCGTTACCAGTACCAGCTGCTTCTGTTTCGATCGTGAAAGTACCTGCACCAGTTGTAGTACAGTTTTGGCTAGTAATACCCAAAACACCAATGTAGCTTACTCCTGAGGTTGGCTCGCTCACATTACCACCAACAACCAGAGTAGCGTCGTCACATGCGAGAATAGCGGCAGCCTGCACCGAGTGCACCTGAGCCTTGTACGAAGCAACTTTTGCTTTCACACGAGCTCCTGAAAGAGATACGAGCACAATCGAGGCGAGAATACCGATGATCGCAATTACGATGAGGAGTTCGATCAGGGTGAAACCTTTAAATTTTTTATTCATATTCTCACCTCCTTTCTGTTTTGGTTTTTATTTTTTGTACATCTCCAGTATACCCTAGTGCAGACCAAATACCAATAACCTGTCAACCCCGCACTCTCGTGAAACATGGGTCATAAGGTATGGAACATCAGACTTGAAACATAAAACAGCATATTCTAAGTTTCAAGCTGTATGCTTCATACTTAGATTTGTCCGGCGATATTGTAAATCGGAAGGAGTACTCCCACCGTGAGAATTCCAACACCGAGTCCTAGTATCGCGATGAGAAGTGGTTCGATCAAAGTCGTCAAATTTCTCGTCATTACTTCTACTTCCTGATTGTAAAACTGGGCCACGCCTTCGAGGACATTGGCAGTCGAGCCCGTTTCCTCTCCAATCCGAATCATCTGACTGACAATGTGCGGAATCTCTTTGGGATAACGATTAAATACCGTACTGATCGATCCGCCAGTTTTTACCTCATCTGCCGCTTTGAGAATAATACCTGTGTAGACACTATTACCCACCACTTCACTCGTAATAATAAGCGCTCGTACCACGGGGATGCCTCCTGCCATCAGCGCCCCAAGGTTTTCTGCAAAACGAGTGATATAGACATACTTAGCCAAAAGCTTGAAAACTGGCAATTTGAGGAGAATCCGATCCCATTCTCTCTTACCAACATCAGTATGAAGATAGTAGACTGCTCCCCCAGCCAGCGCAAGGAGTACCACCATAACCGCCCACCAGTAGGTATGCATAAAGTCTCCGAGATTCATGAGAAGTGTCGTATACCATGGCACTGGGACATTAAGATCTTTGATGAGGGTCGTGATCTTTGGTAGGATAAAGGAGATAACGAGGAACCCGACAATCCCCGCCACGAGAAACACAAAGGCCGGATAAAAAAGCGCTCCACGCACTTTGGAGGTGAGATGATAATTCTTCTCAGTATTGTTGGCAACAAACTCAATCGAACGCTGAAGAGTACCTGACACCTCTCCTGCCCGGATAATACTGACTGTCATAGCATTAAATACCTGGGGATGCTTTTCCAATGCCTCAGAAAACGACATACCATCCTCGATGTCTTCTTTGATCTCATGTAAGACAACACGAAAGTATTTATTCTCCACCTGAACCGCTACGGTTTCTACGGAAGTCACCACCGGCACTCGAGCCTGGATGAGAGTCGCTAACTGACGAAACACCAGCATAAGCTCCTTGGAAGACACTCCCTCCCAAAGTCGCTGTATACTACGAAGAAACGGGAGACTGCCGCCGCCCTCTGTCTTCACAATAAGAGGAATGAGCCCGTTACGCTGGAGAATTTCGATAGCTGCTTCGCGTGATACCGCTTCTACCAAACCCTCTTTGATTTCCCCTGTCTCAGTTTTTGCTTTAAATGTGTACTTCATACTTTACTCGCCGCTATTGCATAGTTACATCACCCCGACCGACAAGCATCGCGAGATAATCACGATTCTTGGCGTAGGCAGTCGCATCCTCTGCCGAAACAACACCGCGCCGTACCAGATCAGCCAAAGAGCGATCAAGCGAAATCATCCCCTCTTTGAGACTGGTTTCAATAACTGAGTCAATCTGGTGAGTTTTGTTTTCACGAATGAGATTCTCGACGGCATGATTCATGAACATGATTTCAACTGCCGGTACCCGGCCACCAGCGAGACCAGGAAGGAGGCGTTGTGACACGACCCCCAGGAGCACATTAGCCAACTGAAGTCGAATCTGGTTCTGCTGATGGGCCGGGAAAACATCGATAATACGATCAATGGTTTGCGATGCGTCGTTGGTATGAAGCGTCGCGAAAATAAGATGGCCTGTTTCAGCGGCAGTCATCGCCGTAGAGATAGTGTCGAGATCGCGGAGCTCACCCAGGAGCACCACGTTAACATCTTCCCGAAGCACCGCTCGAAGCGCTGAGGAAAACGTCTTGGCATCCCGACCAACTTCACGCTGGTTGATAATACAACGATCCTGGGCATAAACGAATTCTATCGGATCTTCGATAGTTACAATATGTTTCTCTTGATTGCGGTTAATATAGTCAACGAGAGCAGCTAGGGTCGTCGATTTGCCATGGCCGACCGGCCCCGTCATAAGGACTAATCCTTGTGAAGCAGTAGTAAAGTTGTAGAGCGAAGCCGGCACCCCAAGCTCCTCAAGCCGACGAATCTTGCTCGATATAAAACGCATCGCGACAGAAATAGATCCCTTCTGAAAGAAAATATTGACACGATATCTGGCCTTGTCCCCTAAGCTGTATGAGAGGTCAGCTTGCCCATCGGACATCAACTCTTCACGTTTGTCATCAGTAAGCAACACCTCGCTCATCGCCTTAGTGTCCTCAGGTGTCAGCACGGCTTCTTTAGTTAGCGGAATCAGCTTCCCATTGATGCGTAGCGTTGGGTACCGCCCCATCACCAGGTGCAAATCAGAGGCTCCTTGTTGGCCCACAAAATTCAAAAGATCTTTAAGGCGTTTTTCTGCTTCCAGTCGCTCCATAATTTCGTATTTCGGTTTTAGTATTTTGTATATCGCTTTTTTGTCTCTTGTTTCGCACTAACACAGCTTATTTTTAGTGTAACATTTTTTTATGCATTTTGAACGCCACATACGGGATACGAAATACGTTATACGAGGTGTCTATTCTTCGTCTACCAACGTTCCTTCGGTCACCCGTTCTACTTCGGCAATAGTCGTGATTCCTTTCAATACTTTGAGAAATCCATCCTGTTTCATTGAAAGCATTTTTTGGTGAACGGCTTCCTGTTTCAATTCTGGTTCACTTCCGGCTTTGTCGGTCACGATAACTTTCGCTTCGTCGGTAATTTCAAAGACTTCATAAATAGCAATTCGCCCCTTGTATCCTGAATTATTACATTGCTTGCATCCCTTGCCTTGATAGGCCGTAATCTGGTTCATCGGATCCAGTTCGTAAGCCTTCATTTCACTCAGTTCAATCACAGTCCGTGCTTCTTCGAGACGTTTCAACATGGCTGGTGAAAGTTTCGCTGGTTCTTTACAGTGCTCACAAATACGCCGGACGAGACGCTGAGCAGCCAGTGCTTGCACCGAAGCCGCCAAGAGAAACGGTTCCGCTCCCATGTCGAGCAGTCGAGGCAAAGCTTTGAGGGCATCGTTGGTGTGGAGAGTTGAAAGCACCAAATGACCAGTCAGGGCGGCGTGGATAGCGAGCTCCCCTGTTTCCTCATCACGAATTTCCCCAACCATAATCACATTAGGATCTTGGCGCAAGATAGAACGCAGTCCCGAGGCGAAGGAGTAACCAATCTCGGGTCGAATTTGACTCTGGTTGATCCCATCCATAAAGTATTCCACCGGATCCTCGAGCGTGATGATGTTGCGCTCTTCTTGGTTCAAAATAGAAAGAAAGGCATAGAGAGTTGTCGATTTCCCTGATCCAGTCGGACCAGTAATCAAGATGATGCCATACGGTTCACGGATTTTCCTGAGCAATACTTCCCGGTTTCTTCCCCACAGTCCTAATTTGTCGAGGTCAGCCATGTTATTCGATTTGTCGAGAATACGCATAACCACTTTTTCCCCGTCAATAACCGGAAGAGTGGACACGCGCAAGTCAACTGTTTTTTGATCTGTCTCGACTCGGAAACGGCCGTCCTGTGGCTTACGTTTCTCGTCGATTTTAAGA
Organism: uncultured Bdellovibrionales bacterium; assembly: GCA_964597355.1. Lineage (GTDB taxonomy): Bacteria > Patescibacteriota > Minisyncoccia > Moranbacterales > UBA1568 > SSEF01. The sequence continues at coordinate 17,670 of CAZQWS010000004.1, read as the reverse complement.
TTGGAGAGAATCTTGATGCGTGAAAGTACGGCTTTGCCTACGTCCATAGGAAACATAAGCGTAGATCGGAGGATGCCATCCACCCGAAAACGCACTCGGTAACTTCCCTCGATAGGCTCGATGTGGATATCACTGGCACGACCATCCATGGCATGTTTCACAATTACATCAACAAGCTTGGCAATCGGAGCATCCTGAAATACCTCACCTACAATAGTATTGGCCTTGGCAGTTTTCTCTACATCGATAGCCTCTTCTTTTTTGAGCGAAAGAATCGCGTCCTGAAGCGCCCGATCAGTCCCGGCATATCGCTTCATCATCTGACCAAAAAAAACATCCGGAACAAGAAATACTTCAATACCCAATCGTTCCTTCTCAGCAATAAAACGCAATACATTGAGCGCTTCAAAATCTTGCGGATTAATCATGGCTACTGAGAGGATTCCTTCTTTCTTCTCAAAAGCGACCATTTTATACTTGAGTGCTGTCTCTTCGGGAATAAGCAACAGCACCGTCTTGTCAATCGAAGACGGCATTTCTTCCAGTAAAGGCACTCCAAGACTAGCGGCAACCTGCTTGATGTCAGTATCGGGCATAGGCACTGTAGATGACACCGGGCTCTTTGCTGCAGTCGCTAATGTTTGAGTGGTGAGCTCTCCAGTATTCATGGGAAAGACAAGCGAAGGACTTAAGGAATAGCCTCAAAGGGATTGCTCCGCCCTGGACCGGCTGGCATTATATCTCCCACGGGACTATTTACAAAATCTACCAGTTGATTAGCTGGACCAAAGTCAAGTGAGCTTTCCTGAAAAAGCGGCTGTGCCAATGCGTTACCCGCACTCTCAGCAGGCACGTAAAGAAAATCAAACGTTACGCTCCCCTCAAGAAAATCTGCCGGGATAATCTCTCGTTCTTCCCTAAATCGTTCAGCATCGGAAGGGCGAGAGAGTATCAAATCATCAATTGCTCGCATACGATCGGTGTGATACAGTCGATCAAAAAAGCTTCGTAGATTCTGATACGTACCCATTACCATGACCTGGACTCGATAGCTTTGTGGTGGCTCTGGAGCACTGTTCTCTACCGAAGCCTCGGTGCCCGATGCAAGCGCAGTAGGATCAGCTCCAGCCCCAATAGCATCCACCAGAAAGACTTCTTTTTTGACACGGGGATTTTCTTTCATACTAACACCCGTTACCACTACCCCTGTTTGCTGGGCAAGAAAATTTATCACATCCAACGAGCGTTCCTCGTCAATCGACTCCGGGAAGTAGCGTTTTACGAACGTCTCTATTTCCTTCTTTTGAGTGAGCGCTTGTGAAAGTGAACGGATATTACTCTCGATAGTCTCCGCGTTACGGAGCATCTCTTGTTTGGCCACCTCCTCTTCCCGCTTGGCAAGAATATTTTTTACATCTGGCTGAATATATCCAATAATCAGAATGACCGACAAGATGACAAACGTAGGAAAGAGAAGAATTTTGAGGTTCATACACGTATAGGATTAAGGAAGTGATACACCTCCAGCCAAAGCTTGGCTCTGAGTCAACACAAAAGAAAAGGCTACTTTTCCAGCTTCATTATACTCAATCCGTTCCACAGTTACTCTCTCGGTTCCCTCAATATTTTTAAAAGCCAACATTTGCTGAGCCACTTCTCTCAGTGTATTTGCCTCTCCTCCCAATGTAATTACTTGGGCCGTTCGATCATACTTATAGATAGTCAGCCGAACCGTAGGAAGCGTATACATTTCAAGTTGTCGAAAAGTAGCCACTGGATCTGGTTCAGTACGTAAGTGTTCCTTGATAATCCCTATCCGACGGACAAAATCTGCTATTCGATTGACCTCCTTGCCGCGAAGTGATGCAGTCTTCTCGGCTATTGACTGTTCTAGAGCCTGCATTTTCTTTTCCAAAGAAACGATATACCAACGAGTTCCTCCAAAAACTCCCAAGAGAAATACAAAACCACCGATAATAAGGAAAAAGCTTAGCCCAAAGAAACGCCCACGAGCCTGAGCCTGCTTTTCTTGAAGTGATTGTGAAAGATTGATACCAGCCATATAACTATCCTAACTTTTTTTGTTTTTTATTGACACTTTGTATGCTTACCCTATTTTCATAGATAATTTCTCTTTGAGCTTTTCCAATATTTCACTCAAAGCTGGATTCATTTCTCGGCTCCCATTACGTTCTACTCCCCGTAATGCAAGGCCAAGCGCTACCGAATACGAAGTACCCATTCGAGCGATAGCCGGCTGAAGCGATTGGTCGAAACGAATACCCCTCCACGGATTGGCCACTTCTACAGGAATATGTAATAGGCCTGAGAAATATTCGGTGATGCCTTTCATTCCAGCAGTACCACCTGAAAGAATTATAGCATGAATTTTTTTCGCGTCAGGATTTTTGGCTTGACGCGCTTGAAGCATACGTCCAATTTCTCCAGCAATCATCTCAAGCGAAAGGAAAGTCATACGAGATTCACGACTATTAAGAAAATCTTTATCACTTTTTTTGAGCGATTCTGCCCGATCATAGCTGATACTCAAGCTCTCCATCAGGGTCCGAGTAATATCCTGACCTCCCACATCAAGATTGCGGCTCATTTTCGCCAGGCGGTTTTCAACCAAGACGAAGTTGGTCGCACGCGAACCGATATCAATCACAAGATACGCTTCATTACCATCCTGGACCGTCGAACGTACCATGGAAAAAGTTTCCAGTTCGAGAAGTTGCATATCATACCCTACTGCCTGAACATAACTTTCATACCGCTCTACTTCTTTGTTGAGCGCAGCGACAAGCAGCACTTCAAGCTTTTTAAGTTTCTTCTCGGAGTTGTCCTGAGCTACTTCCTCATGCTCCCCTACCACCTCCCAAGAAAGAGCTACTTCCTCAAGCGGTGATGGGATATACTTGTGGGCTTCAAATTGAATTGCATCTTTAAGCTCACCCTCGCTCATTTGTGGAAATTCAACCAAAGCAATGAGGCCAATAAAAGCCGGCATCGCCACATATACTTCCTTGGTTTTTGACTGCATTCGATCAAGAAGGGCGCGCAAAAAAATAGTAATCTGGGCATCGTAGTTACCCTGGTCGCTACTTCGCACCGCTTCCAATACAGATAGGTTGATTTCTCCGTAATTAAGAAGGATTGGTTCTTTGTTCTTTGCTCCAAGCTCGACAATCTTGATTGAAGATGTACCAAAATCGACACCTAGATAGGTTTTTTGTGTATTACCAAACATGTTTCAGTATTTTATATATATCATAACATATCTTGTCCAAGAAAAATCAATAGAAAAATGTTGTTACGAAGAAAAAATCATACTACACTGAGGCTGCTAATCAGATTGACATCCCACTCCCAAAAACCTATACTAGAACATCTATGCTTCCATCATCTCTTAGTGAACGTCTGTCCCTACACGCTCGCCATGCCCTCAAAGAGGCGCGAGATATTGCTCGGTATACCAAAAGCGACACTATTGAGGCACGTCACCTCATCCTCGCCCTTGCTCTCGAAGAGGGCAGCCTCGGCAGTATCCTTCTCGAGAATATCGGCTTCAAAAAAGAAGCTGTGGGGAAACACTGTCTCAGAAAGCTCGGCACCGTCAAAGGAAAAGGCGCAAAGACCAAAAAAGTCCTCGACATTCCTCTTTCTGTGGAAGTACAAAACATCATGAAGCGCGCTTTTTTTCTCGCCAGTGAACATGGCTATCCTTATGTAGGGACGGAACACCTGATGAGCGCGCTCCTCGAATCGCCCGATGCCTTTATCGATACATTGATAGGGACTCTCAAAATTGATAATGGAAAGATCGACACCATTATTGAGTCTCACCTCCACTTCGAACAATTTCCCCAAATGGCCCGTATGTTTGATACACCCGACTTCAATTTGGGTGAAGGCAAGAGTGAAGGATCTACCCCGTTTCTTGACCAGTATACAGTTGACCTCGCTGAAGAAGCCCTCTCTCACCCCACCCCTATCGTCGGACGGGAAGCTGAGCTCGAACGGCTAATGCAAATTCTTGGACGTAAAGAAAAACGCAATGCCATCCTTCTTGGCGATCCAGGCGTAGGTAAGACTGCGCTCGTAACGGCACTCGCTCACAAAATGGCCGAGGGAAGCGCTGGACCGCTCCTGCGGGGTAAGCGTATTTTGAGCCTCGACCTCGCTCTTCTGGTCGCCGGGACAAGTTTCCGTGGTGAATTTGAGACCCGTGTCAAAGAACTTCTCAAAGAAGCACGCAGTGATACTCGTATCATCCTTTTTATCGATGAAATCCATGCCTTGGTCGGTACGGGTAATACGCAGGGCGGTCTCGATGCTGCCAACATTTTGAAACCAGCCCTAGCGCGAGGAGAAATCCAGTGTATTGGTGCCACTACTCCAGGTGAATACAAACGTCATCTTGAAAAAGATGCCGCGCTTGAACGCCGTTTCCAGACAGTATTTCTGCGTGAACCGACTGCCCCGGAAACCATTGAAATCCTCCTCCGGATCAAGGATACCTATGAAGCCCATCACCAAATAATTCTGCCTCAAACCACAATTGAGGAAGCTGTTCGACTTTCTGTTCGGTATATTCCTGATCGTTTTTTACCCGATAAAGCACTTGACCTCATCGATGAGGCGGGGGCTCTCGTGCGCCGCCGCTCGGAGAAGGATCATCTCCATATTCTTCCCTCGCTACAAATCCTAGAAACAAAACTCAAAGATCTCTACCAAGAAAAGTCTCTCCTCATTGAAAAAGAGGAATATGACCAGGCAGCACTCCTCCAAAAACGTTTTAAGAATCTCGAAAAAGACTTGCGGACAAAGACTCAGTCCACGCTCGATGTCACTAATACCACGCTTGGTATTCAGCCTGTCACTCCACGCGACGTGCTGATTGTTCTCTCTCAGATGACGCATATTCCTCTCGATCGACTGACTTATGAGACTCCACTCAAACGCCTTGCCCTACTCAAACAAACTTTCAAAGAACGCGTAATCGGCCAAGAAGCGGTCAGTAAAGCTATTATCAAACTCCTTACGCGCTCTCTCTCGCCAGTCAGTGATCCAAAACGTCCGATTGGCTCACTGCTGCTTCTCGGTCCTACCGGTGTCGGTAAAACTCACGTAGCCAAAGTTTTGGCCGAAAGCTTCTTTGGCGATGAACAAGCCCTCATTCGGCTCGACATGAGCGAATTTATGGAGCGACACTCCATTGCGCAGATTCTTGGCGCCCCCGCTGGATATGTTGGTTACGGCGAGGGAGGAAAACTCACCGAAGCAGTTCGGCGACGACCCTACTCCATCGTACTTTTCGATGAAATTGAGAAAGCTCACCCAGATGTTTCCAACCTACTTCTTCAGATACTCGATGAAGGCCACTTGACTGATGCGGAAGGCCGTCGCGTATCATTCAAGAATACTCTTGTGCTGCTCACTTCCAATATTGGTACCGCAAGTTTTACGTCCAACGCCCGTATCGGTTTTGATGAACAAATCTCTTCAAAAACGCTCTCCGTACAATTCGAAACCACCAAGGCCACTGTTTTGAACGAGCTCAAGGAAACCCTCCGTCCTGAACTCCTGGCTCGCCTGGATCAGGTCCTCGTGTTTAATCCCCTTTCTGAAAAAGACCTCGAAACGATTGCCCTCCTCGAACTTAAGGCTCTTGTCAAACGACTCCAAGAAAACGGTATCGAATTACGTATTCAAACAGAAGTACCTACAACCATCGTGAAAAACAGTCAAGAAAAAGGGCATGGGGCTCGACTGATCAAAAAATTCATTGTTGAACAAATTGAAAGTCTGATTGCTGAACAACTCATTCGTACCCCTCAACCAAAACAACTCTCCCTGATTACTCGCCATGGATCTATCGTCCTTCACTAAGCTTGTTTCCAAGGGTGGTTCAAAACTCCTCGACCTTGTTTTCCCCATTACCTGTCTCGGCTGTGGCCAAGAGGGTGAACTCACCTGCGCCAAATGTCTCGCGCTCGTCCCTGAACCTGATTCACAGGTTTGTCCACTCTGCAAAGTTCCTTTTAGTCAAAACGGGGCTACCTGTCAGAAATGCCGCAATCAAGTAGCTCTTGACGGACTCTTCGTGGCTCGTCTGTATCGCTTTCGTTTGGTGGAAACACTTATTTACACTCTCAAGTATCGCTTTCTTGAACGTGCCGCTCTCCCTCTCGTTACCCTCCTTGAAACAAGTCTCGCTCATCACTCACTGCCCCTCCCAGATATCCTTATCCCTGTACCCCTCCATTCTAGGCGACTTCGCTTCCGTGGTTTCAATCAAGCTGAACTCCTCGCGGAGGAGCTTTCGAAGCGGCTGATGCCTGGACTTGGGATTCCACTTGATACCAAAAGCCTCATTCGGACACGTTTTACCAAACCTCAAATGAAAGCTGACTCACGGGAAGAGCGGCTGCATAACTTGAGCAATGCCTTCACTACAGAAAAGATTACCGCTGGCCCGCTCGTAGGAAAATATGTATGGCTTATTGATGACGTTGCCACGACCGGCACCACTCTCGATGAATGTGCCCGTGCTCTCAAAATAGCAGGGGTCAAAAAGGTTTGGGGAGTGGTCATAGCCCGTTAATCTTGATAGAAAGAAAAATCACTGCTACAGTGGCTAGCGTAGTGAACCTACGGAAAGGTGGCCGAGCTGGCTGAAGGCACCACACTGCTAACGTGGCAGGGCTTAATCGCTCTCGAGGGTTCGAATCCCTCCCTTTCCGCTAAAGCCCAAATTACCCTCTTGCGCTTTTTCTGAAGTACTGTACCCTAGAGGAGTACTAATTAAGTAACTAGAAGTACTATGGCCAATCCGGCATTTATGAAGCCTCACGATTTGAGCGCTGAACTCGAAGCAGTGGTAGGCAAGGGTCCTATGCCTCGCACTGAGGTAACGAAGCAACTTTGGGTGTATATCAAAGCCAACGGTCTCCAGGATGCAAACAAGAAGACCATGATTAATCCTGATGAGAAACTAGCTGCTATTTTTGGCGGTAACAAACAGGTAAGTATGTTCGAAATGACTAAGCTTGTCAGTGCTCACATCAAATAGTCTTCTTCAGTTCTTTACAGAGTGTGGCGCCCTAGTGGCGTCACATTTTGTTTTTCCCTCTTATCCCACAATGTCCTTGCTCCTTACTTCTCCTCCCTATGCCTTACCATCTTTTCTCCGCCCAAGATCGGGGCTACTTTTCCTCTTTCAAATTTGGATCGAGACTCGGGAAACGCAATGCTATCGGAATGACTGGCACAGAACAGGTTATCCTCACGACCAAAGAACCAAACTGCTTATTAGCTGGGAAGTACCGATGGAAACAACGCAAAGTAACCAACCACCAGACCTCAGTCTGGTGACTTTCTTTTGCCGGCCATGCCAGCAGGGCGACCGGAGCAGACTTTTGGATTAGAAGACTTTTTCGAAGAGGGAGGGTTAGTCCACTTCGTTGTGATGATGATGCTTGACGTAGTGCCTGATGATGAACTCATCAATCCCAATGATTGAGACAAAATAGCCTCTGGCCCAGAGCGAGTGGCGTTCGTAGAGCCCGTTTACTCGCTTAATCTTCTTCTTGAGCCAAGCTGAGGATTTCCCTTTGATCATTTGCATAATGTAGGAAACTGAATCACGTGGGGTAGCGAGGATACAGAAGTATACATGGTCAGCTTGAATATTCAGCTCAATCACTTCCCAGTATTTCCATTTGCAGATGGCTTCAATGGTTCTTTTTCAGTTCTTACTTCACTCTATCTGAAGCAAGTACTTTGCCTCGGTACTTCGGTGTCCACACGATGTGGTACTTTGGGTTGTAAAAGTAATGTGACAGAGTGCGAATCGTACACTTGTGGGTAGACATAAGCGTACGATGCCTTACTACAGTCGTCCGGTAGGACGACTGTAGTATACGGCGTCGCCTTCAAAAGTACACCCCGGCGTAGCTGGAAGGTTACAGTGGGGAAAAGAAAATAGCCCCTACGAGCTACTTTCCTGTCTTATGAAACAGCTTATTACATAGCACCCTGTGGAGGCATCACTGGCATCCCACTTTCGCTTTTCATGCCAAAGCCAACATAAAGGAGTGCCACTGCAAGGCCAGCGTGTAACACATGGTCAGCCATATTGGCTTCGAAAAGACCAAGGATCATATCTCCTCCCATGAGGAAGCCGAGTACTGCTACGAGGCCATACACAAGGCCAAACACTCGTGCATAAAGCCGCATCATACTCTCACCCATTCCAACTGCAGTCAGAGCCAAGAGTCCTGCCACAAGATGAATAACATTATGGAGCATATCAACCTCAAAGAGACCTAGCACTGGGTCATTCACAAAACCTAGAAGACCCATGGCCACAAACACCATCCCAAGCACCATGAGGATCATTTTCATATGTAATATTGATAAAAAATAAAAACAACAACCAATCGACCTCGTACGGTTGTCGTGTCAAAGAACAGTCAGTTGTTACTTTTAGTATACTGTTTCTTACAAGGAAAGAAATATCTTGTCAAGGTTGGATGGATTGGACATCTCCTGTTCGCCTGTACCACCAGCCATGGAAAACAAGAGACATTCGAGCGAAGAGTACCATAAGAGCAAAGAGGGAGATTAAAAGACGCACTGGAGGCAATCCTGCCGGATTCATAATCCAATTATTCCAGATCATGCCTTCAATAATAAAAGCTCGTATTACCAAGAGCAACAGGGCCAAATAACCTAACCGCAATGTGTTGCGCCAAAGCCTAGGCCCCAGGACGTGTATCGCCTCCTGATTGGAAATTATTGCCATGAGCGTAAAAATAGTCATAGCCGTTCCTCCTAAAATGAGATCCGCTGTGAAAAGATTCTCTGCAAGGCCAAATACATAATACTCATGTTCAAGCATGAGCAGGAGGGAAAGATCGATGAGCGCTACAAAGTACCCCATAAGACCCAGGTACCTCCGGTAGATTACCTTACTCCCAAATGTAATCGGAAAATAAAAATTGAGACTCGATAAACCAAGCGACGAACAAAAAAGAATGCCGCTTGTTCCAATCAAAGTCTGACTGAACCATTTGACGGAAAGTATTTGAAAAAGAAACCCATTGTAGAGGCCAAAGAAAACAAACAGTCCGAGCGTTATACAAAAAACCCGACGCCACAGCCTGCGCGTAAGAATGTCGAGTGGATTGGAGGAAAACATATTTCTAGCATACTGAATTTGAGTACAAAAAAACAGCCCCCCCCCTCATACGAGAGGACTGTTTGGCGAGGGCTATCGTTCAATTTCGTACGTCAACGTCACTGTCACTCGAGTAGACTGCGTTCCCGGTTCAAGAGTAGGCATCGTGCTCGACTTAGCCATCTCCATCGCTCCGCCCATCCCGCCATAGTACGGCATACCAGGATCACTGTTCATTTCGTATATGGTTACGACTTCACCTAGGCGAAACCCTGTTGCGCGCGCAATATCTTTCGCCTTAGCCTTCGCTTTGTCAATCGCTTCTGCACGAGCTTCATTCCTGGCTTTGGTATCATCATCAACCACGAACCGTACATCAGAAACGACGTTCGCCCCTTTCGTTACCACTCCCGAGAGAAGCTCGCTGAGTTTCTCCGTATCGCGCACTTTTATTTCAAGCGTTTGAGTGAGCGTGTAGCCACTGATCGTTGCTGGTGGACAGAAATTATTCACGCAGGGAGCGTTACTATAACGAGGATAGAGGTTATAGTGGAGAGTCTTCAGATCCTTTTCTTTAACTCCTTGCTCCTTTACAAAAGCATTAATGGCGTTCATCTTCTCCGTATTCATTTGCTGAATATCAGCTACATTTTGACCACCCTCTGATGTCACCGTCGCCGAAAACATAGCCACATCGGGCGTCGTATCGACGTCCGCTGATCCCTCTACCGAAAATGTTCGCGATGGATAGGCCTGGTCAATCGATCGTGTATAGTTGTATACATAGATAATCACTCCGAAAGCGACCACGGCGAACGATACTGATTTCAGCATCTTGGCATGGAGTTCATTCATAAAAGAATTTAAAAAAAATTACTCCCCTAGTATACCATTTCCCTGCAAGGAGAGAAGAATCATCAAAGAAATAATTCTCCGGGCCAATGAGAGCTAATCAGGGTTTCCCCACGAGGAAAGAAAACAAGGTATTCGGCTTGGAAGGATTGTGCCAAAGCCTGGTAATTTTCTTCCCGCCCTAGAAAGAGTCCCGACGTCATACAGTCCGCTGCCCAGGCCGAAGGAGCGAGCGCCGCACACCCATCGAGCGAATGGATCGGCTCTTTGGTCTCAGGATTCACGATATGATGCCAAGCCCCAAAACGTCGCCGAAAACGGTCAGATACTGCCAATCCCTGATCTTGCAACTCTATTGTCCCAGCAGCGAGTTCTGGTTGGCCTGGATACTCAAGAGCGATGTGCCAGGGACTCCCATCAGCCTTACTCGTCCCAAACATATCCCCACCACCTTCTACCAAAAAATGAGCATACCACAGTTCTCGTAACTGTTTGCCGACTGCATCGATAGCATATCCTTTGCCAATCCCACCTAAATCAAAAACTGCTGGTCCATCTAAAACCAGACTCCCCGCTTCAAGCGACCAGTGAGGCGGTTTGAAACCCTTGGGAGAAAGTGAAGCAAAGTTTCCCTGACCATAACCGGCCCGTTCCAGAAGCTCTCCTGCCACGGGATCATATTTCCCCTGGGTCAGGGTACGGAGCTCGGAGGCTCGTTCCAAAAGCGTAAACAATTCCGGAGAAATCGGGTATGTCCCTGCGGTTACTGTACGAAAGGCGTTCACTTCAGAATTTGGAATGAAGCGTGAGAAACGCCTCTCAAACTGAGCGAGCCAATTTTTTATTTCTTCCTCATGGGCTAAAGGAAAGGTAGGGGTATCGACAAGAACTGACCACCCTGTCCCCAGGGCCGGCCAAGAAAAAGTGTGCATGGAAGAATTTAAAGCGCTTGCTGGAGATCGCTCAAAGCAGCATTGAAAGCGTTTGTCGTCAAAGTGGACTTACCTACTTTATCGACCAAGGAGAGTTCAGACAGTTTTTTTCCCTTGATCATGACGGTAAGATTGTTCGCAAATTCTTTCTGTTTTTCTGAAGCTTCTCCTTTTGGCATTTCCACCATTTTCACCTCGACTACTTTCCCTTCATTGTCTACAACTACCGTAAATTTGATGTTATGGGTGATATCCGCTTCCGGGACATCATAGGTAGTCGTAGCGCTGACTTCTTTGGAACCAAGAGAAGTGGTCGGCTCAGTCCGTACCACCGGCAGCGCTGTCTTTTCCGGAGTGATCGGTAGCGTTCGAGTAAAGTAGGAGTAGAACACGACACCGCTCACCACCAACACGATAGCAATGGCGGCAACACTTTTTGGTATTTTTTGCATAACAGTTCTGTTTTATCTTCTTCTACTCTACCTATTTTCCTACAAAAAAACCAGCCCGAAGGCTAGCTGGGAAAAGTGAGCTGATGGCGAGGGTGGTCGGATAAGCTTCTTGGTGTGAAACGTCACCCGCGTTCCGACCCAAGTGTTGGACGAAAGGAATCTGGATGACGCTGTGGAACCCTTCGCCAACGATGCCCTCCATCAACTCACATTTCCTTGGGGCTTCAGTATAATCCTTTTTTGGAATTTTGCAAGAGTTCCTACATCACTTGGGCATTTTGAGCACATTCACGACGAGGCCATTGATAACAAAGTTGTCGTCAGGGGTCAGGAAAATAGGTTTGTGGCGCGGATCACGCGACTCCGGAAGGAGAGCAATCGTCTTCCCATTGACCGTGCGATACGTTTTGACGGTAGCCAAACCATCAATGACCACCAGTACTTTGTCCCCATTCTTGAATTCCTTTACGTCGCTATTTACAAGGACGAAATCACCATTCTCAATCGTCTTCCCATTGACGGTCGCCTTGTTCATCGACGTCCCATTGACCTGTACCGCAAAGATATTCCTATCCTTGACCAGACGCTTTGACACCCGCAGGTACCCCTCGACATACTGGTCAGCAAACATAGCTGCAGCCCCAGCACTCGCCGAACCAAAAACTGGAATCTGGACAAAGCTATCCGAGGTCACCCCTTTGAGCAGAATCCCTCGATCTTCACTTGTCCGTTCGATATACCCTTTCTCCTCCAAAGCATTGAGATAGAGGAAAAAACTTCGAATACTTTTCAGCTTGAGACCGAGCTTACCACTCTCTTGTTTGATCTCACGCACCGTTGGCATCTCGCCGTGTTCCGAGAAAAACTGTTTGATCGCTTGGAGCACAATCTTCTGTTTTTGGGTCAGAATATCCATATTTTTGTATGGTTATATGGTTATATTGCTTAATGGTTATATGGTTTTTAGGTATATTTTCTTCCCACTCTTCTTTGTTCACTGCTTATTGTTTTATGTTTACTTAACTTTCATAATGAATTATACTTTCATATCGTTTTTCCTGTCAAATCTCGGCTATACCACATAACTCACGGGGCAAGTAAAAAAGTTGAAGGAGTGACCGAAGTCACTCCTTTGGAAGTATTCCCTCCCCTTAGAGGGTGATGCACAGATTCTGCCAATTTGGCCAGAGTTTTCCCCACCAACCGAGGCTCCAGAGCGAGAGGAGCTCATCGTTTCGGATGCACCGATTGCCGACCAAGAGGTCTGGATGAGCGTAGTACTCGAGCGCTGGGTCGTAGACGAGGAAACTTTCCCACTGAGGTAAATAGCGGGCAACTGCCACCCAATGAGGAATAATTCCCGAACGACCCATAACGAAGAGAGCTACCGGCTTCCCCTGGTCGACAGCGAGCCGCAACAGGTTGAGCTTCATCCTACCCGAGAGATTGCCCAAAGAGTTCATCTTGGGAGTAAGCCCTCCTCGTTGGAGCAAGGTCTGCATTGCCCTCGGAAGCACTGGGGAATAGTTGAGCCCATCATTGGAGTCGTATTCCTTCCCCTGGCTATTGAGGATCCAGCGGGCCACATGTGGACCACAACCTTTCCGCGGCATCCGTTCAAATCCTTTCGGATTGGCTAACAACATGATCTACCCCTTTCATGAGAGAGTGAGGGATATTTAAAAGAACAACGTTAAATATTAGCATCTTTTATTAAAAAAGTCAACCATCAATGCTCGCAAAAACCCCAGGATGAGTCAAGTCCATATTTCTTTCATACACTATCTGTGACGACCGTCTGAGTTAGTGGTATAGCGTAAAAAAAGGAGCGGTAAGAACCACTCCTTCTGGAAACATTGTTCTGTTGTGTTACTTCAAGCTGAGACCTTCTCTGCCAAAGCTCTGTTCTTGTATGCCGGATCATCGGTCACATCGACCAGTTCCCAGCTGGCAGGAAACTTGAGCTCAGCCCTCTCACTGATGTCCTGCAATTCAACTTCAACAATAACGAGGCCATGATTTCTCCCTTCGTATACATCGAGTTCAATAGTTCGGCTTTCATAGATGAAGCGATGGCGTCGCTTTACGATCTGATCCAGGGTAGGATCCCGCTCTTGAAGAAGCTCGGCATACTGGATGGACCCAATTGCACACTCACGCTCTTCACGCGTACCGCTCTCCCCTGTGGGCAACTTTTCCGTATAGGTGTATTGCTCTTCGCCGTTGGTAGTAGCAGAGCGCACGCGGCGCTCAAGACCGAGAGACCCCTCAGGCACTTTGAGATAGGTCTGGACGATCTCTGTAACAACAGCATGACTCACCAACATGCCTCCAGGTACGAAATTCAGGAGACGATACTTCACTTCAACTTCACGAGGTGTAGGCATGGGGAGAATCCTCCGTAGAGCTTGGACAGCCCGAGCGATCTTGCCAGGGAAATCCGTACGATTGTCGATCACATAATGGTGGGGATGTCCCACCCAAGCGATCTGGGTACGCCCATCAATGGCACGCGCAATTTCTGGTATTCGGTACGCGCGGTATTATTGGCCAATGTGTAAGCTGCTTCAGCACCATCGGCTGCGGTGACCAGGTGGATCACCAAGTCATAGCGATGGCGCAGAGTACCGTAGGTTGTTTCAAGTGATCCAAGTACCCGATCGAAGTCCTCTGCACTAACATAGGCCGCGGCGTCGAGAGCTCCTCGATCACACAGGATTACCACCAGACCATGTTCCGAAAGCTTCCGTGCCATGTCGACATAGAGATCTTCACGGAGTAAAAGAAAACGCATGAGCTGCTGCTGAAACTCTTGGCCGCCAAGCTTTCCCCAAGGAGTGATACCGGCCGTAATAAGCTCAGTCGCCATTTCAGACACCACGATCACTTGGATACCATGGTCTGCCAAAAGCTTTCTGGCTGCTTCGACAAAAGAGGACTTGCCACCACATGGCCCACCAGTGATAGCAACCATTGGGATTTTTCCTTTTTCCATGATCACCTTTCCGGGGTTACCCCCTACACTCGATCCAAAGAACCGAACAGAGTATCCCAAAAACCCCAGGATGAGTCAAGTCCATATTTCTGTGAACGCATAAACTTTTATTTAAGCCATTTTTTTCTGAAATTAGATCCTTTATCTAAGCCTTTTCTGATTTTTATGGCTTATCTAAAGGTAGGGTTTTTGTACTCACAGCATATTTCTTTCATACACTAACTATGACGATCGTCTGAGTTAGTGGTATAGCGTGGATAAAAAACTCTGGAGTGAGTCAAATTTTACCTCCGGCCAATAAGCAGCATAACAAGTTTGACCATTTTTTCTTTGTCGCGGGGGTGGCTTTCAGCGATGAGGAGCGTAATTGCGGTGAGAGCAGCCGGGGTGAGCCGTTTCGTATCAAGCACTTGGGCTCGGCTCAAAAACCACACAAAAGCGTAGGCACCGGTACGTTTATTGCCATCCACAAATGGATGATTTTTGACGATAAAGTAGAGGAGATGTGCGGCTTTCGACTCGATACTCGGATAGGCATCTTTGCCCCCGATTGCTTGCATCATATTACCCACTATTCCTTCCAGTGATTGCCTGCTGCGTTCTTGAGCAAAGAGTTCCGTCGCCTCACGCTTGCGTATCAGTTCGGTCTTCAAAATCGTAATAGCCTCAACCAGTTTGGCACTCGTCAAAACAACTTTCTTTTTGGTTGGTTGAACCAGATCAAGCTTCTCGCGATCATAGGCATCCAAGGACATCCACGTATCAGCAAACAGTCGGACCAGATCGAGAATACCCCCCGCGTCAGTCTTCATCCCTGCTGGGAACAAGGCCCGTACATCTTCCACTGCCTTGAGGAATGCATCATAATTCTTCCCGATCCGCGCGCGATTAATAGTAAAACCTTCCGTCAAATGCTCGCGTAATACCCTCGTGGCCCATTGGCGAAATAAAATAGCTCGCGAAGAATTGGTCCGGTACCCTACTGCCAAAATCATGTCCAAAGAGTAAAAAGATACTGGTTTGTCGGAGTTTGCAATGTGCATTTTTTGCACATTGCTTTTCTGGTCAATTTCCCGAGATTTCAAAATATTATTGATATGACGGGTGGCTACCGTGCGATCAATACCAAAAATTTCAGCCACCTGCGCCTGCGTCGCCCACACGGTTTCATGACTAAAGTCACCCCGAAGCTCAATCGCTCCCGACTTGGCCTGATAAATCACTGCCTCTTTTCTGGTTGTTTTCTTTGACACGTGTTCTGTTTACTTCTATTACACTATTAATATACAGTCATTCAAAACTGGCGTCAAAAACAAAAAGGAGCAGTCAAAGCCACTCCTATGGAAACAACGTTCTGTTACTTGAACGGGCGAATATCGAAGAGATCAGGGTAACGCGGGTCATCAGGGCCAATACCCTGCGCCCGAGCTACTTCACGCCGTCGCACCAACTCCCACTGATCCTCTTGGAGATCAAAGGTGTGATCGAGAGATCGGAGTTCTCGTCGATGCCAGTTAGCAAGATCTGTCTTGATCCGTTGACGCCAATTGGCGTAGGCCCAGGCTGCAGAAACGCCAAAGACGCGTCTGACGTTTTGATTCTCGGGGGTGAGCTTATAAAGCAAGTACCGGAAAAACATGTCATTCTCCTGAGCTACCGTTGGAAAATAGTCTTCTCTCGAAGACTGCCAAAGTACTGGTCCGAGTATCCCAAAAACTCCGTGGTGAGTCAAATAAGAAAACTATACCTCCACCGAAAGAGAATTTCCAATTAAAGAGTACTTGGGTGGCCTAAGTTCCAGTCGATACATCCCACGATCGGTTCCTATAATAACTGGGGTAAGAAAGCCATCGTAGTAAAATACTTGATTTTTCTTGGGCCAATCCTCCATATGTTTCGTCTCATAGGTGAACCAAAAAACATCATGGTGCAAAAGATTAAAATGACCCCCACCACTACGTGGTGGGATATTCTTCAAATCATCCATAGAGAAGCCTATTTGAAAAGAAGTCTGTAGTCCACCCAAAACTTGAGGGAGAGCAAAGAAGAGAGTGACCCAAGGCTCATGTTCTCTTGTTTCCATAATGTAATCACTCCTTCGATTATACGGTGGGGAACTCTCTACTGCTTCAATAGGCTTTTTGGAGAAAAAAGTAAAAAGATGTCTTGCACCAGACTCTTTTTTTTCTGCATTAAACAACTGGTTTCCTTTTATTCGTAGTCGATGTCCTTGTGGTTCATTATGGGCGCGGAAAGCCGCAATCCCACTTCCATGAATGCTCAGCTTGCCTTCAGAGGTGGAATCAACTTTAATAGGCCTTACCTCCCCTGAGGGTAAAGTTTCAACGCTACACCATTCGGTATCCGAAAAATCCGGCCAACTAACATAGATACTTCCATCAGGATCTTGCGTAAAAGAAAAGAGTCTAAAAAAATTCTCTTGATATTTAAGAAAGATTCTTCGATTAGGGCAAACTGCATTCAAGTTTTTTGATTCATTCATACCGAGATAAAAACTCTCCGCCCAGTATCGCAGATAGGGAAAAGGAAGGCAAATATATACAAAAAATCAGCCTTGCGGCTGATTTCGTGTCTTACACGGTATCAGAAGGAAATTCCTTGATCCTTGGATACCTATGCGTCAAGCCTGAAAGGTAGATGAAACCCTTTCACGAGGTGCTCAGTAAAGAGCTGTTTCATCTAAGAACTATCAAAACTCTTGAGAGAGAGGGAGTCAAAGCGGTTGCAATAACTCCTTCTCGAATTGTTGGACCGAATGTCACCATTCGATCCGCACCAGCATTTTGCCCCAGGATTTCCCGAAGTTGGCAGTTGAGTTGGCGCTCAACTCCACCTCCTACGGTTATTCCTAGTACAATCGCCGCAGCAAGTATGCACACGGGTTTTCGTGCATCCTCTCGAGGTACTGCAGCTCCCCTTGGCCTTGTGAGCATCACGCAGATGCCTTACTTCCGACTCGTTTGCCAGACGAGCATGCTGGTAGGAAATATTTGAGAAAGTTCTCTCTCAAGAATTTTGATGTGAATGAGCCTTCACAATCTTCTGCGGTTAGTCCTAAATATTTGCTCTTCGTACTCTGCTCACTGCTAGTCTTTTCGCCCCGGAGGGTGATGAAAAGTAGTTGTGCAGTGAGTGACCAGAATCTGGTTTAAGAATTTGAGACTGAATCTCAACTCTTTTTTCACCAATTTATCTCCCTAGAAAGGAGGTGATTCATCCACAGCTTCCGCTACG
>CAZQWS010000003.1:0-83798 GCA_964597355.1 uncultured Bdellovibrionales bacterium | reverse complement strand
AAAACACTGGATTTTTGATTGCCGAAAAACTATTCTATCCGGGCGATTCATTTCATCAACCTAGCAAAGCGATTGAAATCCTGGCTCTGCCAGTCGCTGGTCCATGGATGAAACTCTCGGAAGCGATTGAATATGCCAAGGCAGTGAAACCAAAAATCGTGTTTCCTGTTCATGACGGAATGCTTCGTCAAGAGCATCAACTTGGACCTACTCGACGTATCCCAGCCATGCTGCTTGAGCCATTGGGCATCCAGTATGTCGATATGACCGAGGGGTCAACTCAGGATTTTGATGCTCTGCTATAATGAGACAGCAATCAGGTTTTAGGTTAAAAATCTTACTTTAGCTATGGTATAAAATTTACTGTTGTCCTTTTACTGTGAAAACATTATCTTTTTGATATCAATTTTCTCTATGCCCCTCTCTCATCCTACGCTTAAAAAATATGATCCGGCAGTTTTAAAGTCTCTCCTGGGCGAAGAAAAACGCCAAGAAGAAGGACTGGAAATGATTGCTTCGGAAAACTATGTTTCGAAAGCAGTGCTCGAAACATTGGGTACGGTATTTACCAATAAGTATTCAGAGGGTTATCCAGGTCGCCGATATTATGGCGGGCAAACCTTTACGGACGAAGTGGAAAATCTTGCTCTCACACGGGTGAAGAAGCTCTTTGGAGCAGAACATGCCAATGTACAGACGCACTCAGGGGCTCAGGCGAATTTGGCAGTGTATGCTGCGCTTCTCGAACCAGGGGATACGGTACTTGGGATGGACCTCTCGCATGGTGGTCATCTGACCCATGGGCATCCAGTCACTCTTCCGGCCAAAGTGTACCGATTTGTGCGTTACAAAACAGAGAAAGACGGTACGATTGATTACAAGGCATTGGAGGCTTTGGCGAAACAGGAAAAACCAAAACTCATGCTCGCTGGATTTTCTTCCTACACCCGCCAGATTGATTACACTAAGTTCACCGCGATTGCCAAAAAGGTAGGGGCGATTTCCATGATGGATATGGCCCACATTGCTGGACTGGTCGCTGGGAAAGCGCTCCCGAGCCCCGTGCCTCACTTTGACGTGGTGACGGCTACCACCCACAAGAGTCTCCGGGGCCCGCGCGGAGGACTTATTCTTTCAAAACAGGTCTATGCCAAGGCTATTGATAAAGCGGTTTTCCCTGGCACTCAGGGTGGCCCACATATGCACGTGATTGCCGCCAAGGCAGTTGCCTTTGGTGAAGCGCTCAAGCCCAATTTTAAGAGTTATGCCAAGCAGATTTTGAGGAATGCGAAAACGCTTGAAAAAAGTTTACGCATATTCGGTTTTGAGATCGTATTTGGGAAAACCGAGAACCATATGGTGGTTGTGGATGTAACCAAAAGTCATGGTGTCACAGGGAAAGAAGGCGAGGAGATCTTGGATAAAATCGGTATTACCGTCAACAAGAACGTGATTCCAGATGATCCGCGAGGGCCGCTCGATCCATCGGGTCTTCGGATCGGCGTGCCAGCTCTCACTACGCGAGGCATGAAAGAACGGGAAGTGAAATTGATCGCAGGCTACATCGATGCTGCACTTCGGGCCAAGGGTAACGCCAAAGAGTTGAATTGCCTCCAGAAGGAAGTTAAGAAGCTTTGTAAGAAGTTTCCAGTTTATCGTTAACTCTGGAATTATCCCGCACAACTTTCGTACTATGGCTTTACAAATGTTTAGGTCAAAGTCACGGATACGCCTGCGGCTCATCGGGTGATAGTAATTTGTTTAACTTCAAAAGTCATGCGGGATGCTCTTTTCTGTAGCCTCTCGCGGACTCAAGGACAGAAAAGGCATGAAAGGGATTATTTTGGCAGGCGGAACTGGAACGCGACTCTTGCCGAGTACAGCTATTGCTTCGAAACAACTTTTGCCGGTATATGATCGGCCGATGATCTTTTATCCACTGAATACACTGCTTTCGGCAGGGATCAAAGATGTGCTCATCATTGTGGCGCCAGAACATTCCGGCCATTACCTCAACCTTTTGGGGTCGCTCCTTCGAAGCAAAGGGATTAATATTTCTTTCGTTGTTCAGAAAGAACCTCGAGGGTTGGCTGAAGCCTTCATTCTTGGTGAAGACTTTATTGATAATGGCTCCTGTACCATGATTCTTGGGGACAATGTCTTTGAGGGTGACTTTAGCGGGGCTATTCAGAGCTTTGAAAAGGGCGGTCGAATCTTTGCGAAACACGTCAAAGATCCGGAACGCTTTGGAGTAGTGGAATTTGACTCTGAGACGAATTCGGTACTTTCTATCGAGGAAAAGCCAAAAACACCCAAAAGCAATTTTGCTATTCCGGGGCTCTATATCTATGATAAAGAGGTAGTAGCGATTGCCAAGTCTCTTCAGCCATCGGTTCGAGGGGAGCTTGAAATCGTTGATCTCCACAACTACTATCTCAGGAAGGGAATGCTTGATGTGCGGATAACGGACGGTGCTTGGTTTGACGTTGGAACCCATGATTCGCTGCTCGATGCCAGTCTCTACGTTCGTGAGCACAAGCTGAACCAGACCTTTTATCCGCCATTGACGGAGGCACTGGAAGAGTTTAAGCTCGAGTTTAAGCGCCTCGTTTCATTGAATAAGTAAATTATCTTTTTTATGCCACATCTGTCACCTCAGCCAATAAAAAAAGCCATTATCGCGGTCGCTGGTAGTGGGACCCGTCTTCTCCCGGCTACCAAAGCTATGCCTAAGGAGATGCTCCCTATTGTAGACAAACCCGTGATCCAGCTCGTCGTTGAGGAACTGGTTGCGGCAGGGATAGAGGATATTATCTTCGTAACCCGTTGGGACAAGAAACCACTCGAAGACCATTTCGATTTTTCGACCGCTCTCGAAGATGACCTGAGAAAGAACGGGAAACAGGATCGCTATGAACAAGTACATAAAATTGCTGAGATGGCGAACTTCGTCCATGTGCGTCAAAAGGGTCCGTACGGGAACGGAACGCCAGTACTATCCGCATCAACCCTGGTAGACGATGAGCCGTTCGTGTACTGTTTTGGTGATGACTTAGTAAAGTCCGAAGTTTCTTTTACGAAACAAATGGTGGATGAATACAACAAACACGGCCAACCGATGCTTGGTGTTCAAGAAGTGCCCCAGAGTGAAGTTTCTAAATATGGTATCGTTGATGTTGATCCTACAACGATGCAAGTGCGCAATATTATTGAGAAGCCCAGTCAAGAAGAGGCTCCATCGCGGTTAGCGGGTTTCGGTCGGTACATCCTAAATCAGGAAATAATCGATATTCTTCGTTCTACCTCGCTTGGAAAGGGTAATGAGTTGTGGATCGTGGACGCTATTCACAACTATATTAAGACCGGTGGGAAATTTTTTGCCAAAACGGTTGAAGGCGGCCAGTGGATGACGACTGGTGATCCACTCAACTACATGACGACTATTCTTACCTACGCTGTCGAGCGACCGGATATTGGAGATCCCCTGAAAGACTATATGCAACATCTCCTTAAAAACAATACTTCAGAATAAATCTGAAGTATTGTTTTCATTGGTTCTGAATTTATCTCCATCAAGATATGTATTGGATATACCTTTTCCTCTTCGTCCTCATGATTTTTACTCCGGAAGTAATTTCTGATGGTATTTCGCTTTTTCGTGAGGAAGACGTGGAATCAATTCTCATTTTTGGATTTGGGCTCATGGGACTACTTCTCTATCTCGGGAAAGAGACGGCATTAATGCGGGCTATCCGAGATAAACTCTCCCTTCAGCAGGAATCTAACCAGATTCGAAAAGACCTGGTACAATCCTATTCTTATATTGGTGAGATGAACCGCCATCTGGAAATCCTTAAGAACATGATTTTTGAAAGTCCACACACGGTTGAAGAACTTCTACATGGTGATCAGGGGCGGGTCTATGAATCGGTTTTCGATGCGACACTGCTACTGGCGCAGTCGGACGCAGCAGCACTACTTTTTGTAGAGCGAGAGACTGGGATGGTGGTGGCAGCGTACCACGCCGGTAAGGAAAAAGAACGACTGCTTGCACTGCAAGGTGAAGCGCTCCTGGCAACCAGGAAATACTGGTGGCAAGAAGATGGCCTCTCGTTTGTGCGTTCGAGTGAGGAAAGTCGAGGGATGGTCGCTTTCCTTGTCTTCAGGACAGTCAAGAATCGAGTCGAGGAAACAGGAGTATTCCAAATTTTGGTAACGCACGCCCTGCTCCTCTTTTCACTCCGTGAAGCCCACGGGGCTCAAGTTCATTAGTTGGCAGCGTATGCGCATTGGTATTGATGCTCGCTTCTATGGCACCCTTGGGAAAGGTCTTGGCCGGTACACAGAGAAGCTCATCCAGGAATTGGAAAAAATCGATGGTGAGGATGAGTTCTTTATTTTTCTCCGTAGGGAAAATTACGAGGAGTATGTGCCTCAGTCGCCGCGCTTTACCAGGGTGTTGGCTGACTTTCCTTGGTATGGTTGGCGTGAACAGCTCTTGTTCCCGCGACTCCTACGGCGCTTCAGAGTTGACCTCATGCACTTCCCTCATTTCAATGTGCCGCTTTTCTACAAGCGTCCTTTCGTGGTGACTATTCATGACTTGATTTTACTTCACTACCCGACAGTGAAAGCATCGGAGCTCCCCCCTTTCTTGTATTGGGTCAAATATTTACTCTATCGAATAGTGATTGGGAGCGCTATTAAGCGTGCACGTACCATTTTTACTGTCTCAGAGTTTACCAGAAGAGACTTGATTACGGTTTATCCCAAAGCAGTAGGGAAAATCTGTGTAGCGTACGAGGCAGCCGATGCTGTTTGCCCACTTGTCTCCAAGGAAGAGGAACAAGTGGCGCTTCAAATGCTCGGGTTGAACTTTCGAGGTGAAGGTAAGCCATATGTGCTCTACGTAGGGAATGCCTATCCGCATAAGAACCTTGAGCTTTTGCTTCGGGTAGCCTCTTGTTTACCGGAAAAACTTTTTGTTTGTGTTGGACGTGAAGATTATTTCTACCGCGGTCTGAAAGAAAGAGTGAAGAATGAACACCTCAACAATGTCCGCTTTGTTGGCTTTGTGTCTGACCGACTGTTACCTACGCTGTACCGAGAAGCGGAGAGCTACTTTTTCCCATCACTATACGAGGGGTTTGGATTGCCAGCTCTAGAGGCACTTACTTTTGGTACGCCAGTAGTCTCGGCTCGAGCTGGAGCTTTGCCGGAGGTTGTGGGGGAGGCGGGGATTTTTTTTAATCCAAAAAACCTGAAGGAAACGAGAGATAAGCTTGAAATGATTGGCAGAAATGAAGGCTTGCGCCAGCGAATGATCGCTCTCGGATACAAACGCGTGAAACAGTTTTCATGGGCAAGTATGGCAGTTGTTACGCTTCGGCAGTATCATAGAGAAACAAGATAACGTAGGTAGGCTAGGTACTAAGAGTTTGGCTAGAGAGACCAATTTTCTCAAAAGCAAAAGCTTAGGTGTCTTGGTCTGGTTGAAAGTGTGGGTATATAAAACCAAAAAATCGAACGTCAAGTACCTGGTATGCGTGATATTCGTCCGATCTCTCGATCTTTTGAGGAGTCTACCGGTTCGATCTCTCCTCGGCCTGAGTCTCCGATTTTTAAAAAATCGGTTGTGTTGGCTGTACCAAAAGTATCAGTCCAACTTGGGCACACTAGGTCCAAACCATCTTGGCACGCGAGTTCACCCTGGTTTTGGGGAGGAGTAGCTTTGATAGGAGTAGGGGTGTTTTTTGGTGGGACATACTGGAAAGAACGAGTGATGGCCGAAGGGGAAGCAGGTTATCAGGCCATGGAGAAGGCTGCAAGTTTACTTCGGACCAACGATTTGCAAGCAAGTCAGATGGAGTTGCGTCGAGCTGAGGAACACTTTGAGCGCGGACAGAAACTCTTGTTTGGGACAGCGCAACTCCTCCCGATGCTCAATCTTATTCCAGGCCTTGGAGAAGGAGTGAGTGGAGTGGCGCTGATGCAAGCAGGGATGCATCTTACCAAGGGGGCGCAGGCTTTGACGGTACTACTCTTTGAATCCAAACAACGGCTTCACCAAAGTGAATTATCGTTACTTGATCTTTTGGTGGCTGGGGAGCCAGTGCTTGAGACTGGAGGAAAAGAGTTTCAAGAGGCGGTGAGGCTTTTTCAGTATGTTGATTTGGAGAGTATCCCTGAAGAAAAGCGTGAAAGCTTTTCGCGAGGAGAACGCTTACTTACGGTATTAGCTCAGACACTCACACTTTCTGGAGAACACACTAACCTCTTGCAAGAGTTGCTTGGTAAAAACGGTCCGAGAGTGTATCTCTTTCTTTTTCAGAACAATCATGAATTACGACCGACGGGAGGTTTTATCGGGAGCTATGCGCTGCTTGATATTAATAACGGGAAGATTCGACGTTTTTTCGTAGATGGAATTTTTAATCCGGATGGGCAGCTCAAAGAGAATATCGTGCCTCCAGCTCCTATTCAGAAGATTAGCGCTGGCTGGAGTTTGCATGATAGTAATTGGTTTCCTGATTTTCCTACGTCCGCTGAAAAAGCCATGTTTTTTTATGAGAAAACTGGCGGACCAACGACGGATGGAGTGGTGGCGCTTACGCCAGTGGTACTTGCCCGCCTACTCGAGATCATTGGGCCGATAAATCTTCCTGAGTATGGAGTAACTGTCGATAAAGAGAATTTCATGTCGCTGATCCAAGAAGAGGTGGAAGTAAAGTATAACAAAGAAGAGAATACACCTAAGAAGATATTGGGGGATCTTACGGGAGTCATTTTGGATCGATTAGTAAGCGCGCCCAAAGAAGAAACGTTTCTTCAATTGGCTGATGCATTTGTATCGCTGCTCAATGAACGGCATATTTTGCTCTATGCTCGCGAGCCCAAGGCTCAAGAACTTATTAATGCTTCAGGCTGGTCTGGGACGATGCTCTCTACCCCGTATGACTATCTATCGGTTATTCACGCCAATATCAATGGCTATAAAACAGATGGTGTGGTCGACGACGTTATTCGTCATGCGATGAGCATTCAAGCAGATGGGTCTATTATTGATACATTGACGGTAACTCGAGAACATCGGGGTGGAGATACCCCGTACGAATGGTGGAATAAGGTTAACGCCAATTACATGCGGGTCTATGTACCGCTCGGTTCCGAGCTTCTCTCTGCTGAGGGGATGACTCGCGAATTTCCAGTACCACCGTTGGATTATGATGCGCTCGACTTTCGACGTGATGAGGAGGTAGTTAAAGAAGAAAGTCTGATAAGGGTTGATGAGGCGAGCGGTACCCGCATCGGAGAGGAATTTGGGAAGACGGTGTTTGGGAATTGGGTATATGTCAGTCCGGGGGAAAATGTGACAGTGACGTATCGATACCGTCTGCCATTCCGACTAGCGGTAGTGAAGGATGGGGTAACTGGGATGGTACCTTTTTCGGTGTTGTATCAGAAGCAGGCGGGAACAGTTGGGGCAAAGCTTTCAAGCCAGATTGAATACCCTGAGTATTGGAAATCTATTTGGCAGAGCGCTGAAAATTTGGTACCGTACGGGCGAGCTCTCAAATTGAATACAATATTGGACCATACGATCTTTGCTGGAACTGTTTTTGACACGAATAGAAAGTGAAGAACTTCCCATGCGAACTTACTACCGGTGATCCTCTCTGAAAAGAGGTTGATTCTGATAGATTGAGAGGGGTTGGGGTAGTAAGAGTATTGAGTCTTGGTGTCAGGATTGATCAAAATATAATTTTCCTTATTGTGAAATTTTTCTTTCTGAAATGGTTGCGACAGAGTCGGTTGCCTGTGGCCTCTCTTGGTGGAGCAGCTTTTATTATCGCACTCGCCGGAGTAATGAGTCGAGTGCTTGGTTTCGTCCGTGACCGTCTCCTCGCCTCTTCTTTTGGTGCTGGTGACACGCTTGATGCCTATTATGCCGCTTTTCGTTTGCCGGATTTTATTTACGGCTTTCTTGTACTCGGAGCGCTCTCGGCAGCTTTTGTTCCAGTCTTTACCGAGCTTATGGGCAAGGATAAAGAAAATGAAGCCTGGCGGCTTATGCATAGCGTCCTCTATCTTCTTCTCCTAACTCTCGGCGGTGCAGCGCTTCTTGGTATTCTCTTTGCTCCGTGGGTAGCTACCTGGATTGCTCCAGGTTTTCCAGAGGAGAAACAAGCCCTTGTGGCTACCCTCACTCGCATTATGCTGTTGTCGCCTGTTCTCCTCGCACTCTCGGCAGTGTTTGGTGGGGTGCTTATTTCTTTGAAGCGTTTTCTTGCATACTCACTAGCACCCATTTTTTATAATGTTGGTATTATTATTGGGATTGTTTGTTTTGTTCCCTACTTTGGAATAGCTGGCTTGGCTTGGGGCGTTGTGCTCGGAGCATTTCTCCATGTCTTAGTTCAGTATCCGGCTGTGACTCATGCTGGCTACCAATATCGCAGGTTCCACTGGAAGCATTTACTTGATGCTTCAACTCGCCAAGTGGTACGACTGATGATTCCACGCTCACTAGCTATGGCTATCAATCAAATCAGCCTTCTTATCGTTACGGTGTTCGCTTCAACCTTGGCTTCGGGAAGTCTCGCAGTGGTAACTCTAGCCACCAATATTCAAAGTGTGCCACTTGGTCTTTTCGGTATTTCATTTGCGGTAGCTGCTTTCCCAGTCCTGTCTTCATTTGCCGGAAAAGGTGCGATTAAAGACTTTTTTGAAATCTTTAATCGTACTGTGCAACGTATTCTTTACTTCGTTATACCGCTCTCGCTCTTTATGATTATCTTTCGAGCGGAAATTGTCCGTATAGTCCTTGGTACAGGAGCCTTTAACTGGGAAGATACAATCCTGACATTTCAGATATTAGGCATCCTCTCGCTCTCACTTTTTGCTCAGTGCCTGATCCCTCTTTTTGTGCGTGCCTTTTTCGCATTACAAGATACGAGACTTCCTTTGATAGCTGCGCTGGTGGGTGAAACAGTACATTTGGGACTGGTCCCGTTTTTTCTCCCCCGTTTTGAAGTCTTTGGACTAGGTTTAGCTTTTTCGATTGGTGTTACTGTACAACTTCTCTTCCTGTATGTCTTTCTTCGGCAGCGACTTGCGAGTTGGAGTGACTTCAAGTTTTTTGCGCCTCTCTTTAAGATTTTGTTCATTGCTCTTGCAGCGGCACTTGTAGCCCAACTTTCCAAGGGACTTTTTGCGCTCACTATTGATCGTCTTGATACATTTGTTGAGGTTTTGGTGAAGCTCGGCCTTGGCCTTGTCATTGGCCTGGGAACCTATGTAGCTCTTTCAGCCTGGTATCATTTGCCTGAGTACGAGGATATTCGTCGTTTCATCCTTTGTCGAGTATTTCGCCGACCGGAAACCGTCGCACTTACCCAAGACCATCCCGAAAAAGGGGACTGGTAACTACTTGGAAGTTCGGCTTCCAAGTAACCGTGTAATGGCTTATTTTGGCATCTCCCTGCTCTTGTAAAAAACACTAAAAAGGTGTATAATAATTAGTTCATTAAAAATCTAGAGTTTTGCCATAGCCCCTTATTTTTCTCTTCCGCAATCAATCTTTGTAAGAGGCATACTGCACAATTCTGCTCGACCGTACGAATTTGTGTAGTTATTTCTTGAGGTGATCAAGAATCATAGAGAAAGGTGAGGGGCTGTGGTGAAACCAATGTCTGGTCAATGCCGTACAGCTCGCTCCAAACAGGAGAAAGACATGTCCAGTAATGCAACAGTGGGGATGATCACGAAAGCAGCTATGTTTGTTCCTGACGAACACGGTGAAACTGCAGCCAAGCTGCTGAGCCGCCTCGCCAAGGATAACCCTCAAAACAGAGAGTTTTGCTTCCAGCTTGGTGAGCTACTCGCTGGCCGATCCCAAATCGTCCCCGTACCGCTTCTCAAGCAGCTATCTCCCATCAAGCTGCCGGCTCGCACTCAGTCGACGGATCCGACGCAAGCCTTTGCCGAACGCCCGGGTCTCTGGGTCTCGCCCTCCTTCCGAGAGCGGATCCTGCCAGCCCTCAAGCCGGTGGAAGCGGCACCGGAGCGCGTCTACCACAACGACGAGCTTCAGCGGTCGGCGTTCGATAGCGTCATTCAGACCGAACTCATCAAGCCCTTCTTGGGCCAGTGGGAGGACATCATCTCCCTGATCGATCTCCACCCCAACGGTATGCCGGGTTACTTCCTGATGTACTTGGTGGGGGTGAATGGCGAAGTTTTCGCGGTCAACTTCTGCTGGGACGCCGTTAGCCACGAGTGGGACGTCGACGCTTGGAAGCTCGGCGAGCGTGGCCTGTGGCCTGCCGGGGACCAGGTTCTTTCTCCGGCCAACTCTCAGGCACGCTAGTCATCGGGTCAACTGACCCTTGGACACTTCCGCCAAAGGCGGACCAGTGGGCCCTTGGACACTTTGCAAAAAGTTTCCCGGGGCCTTTTATTTTGATACAATCTAAACGATATGATCGTAATCTCTCCGGCTATGGGCTTGGGAGTCATCGTATTGGGCATTGAACTGGCGAGAGCTACGCCGGATACGCCTGTCTGAGTGGTAGGCAAGTCTCGCGTAGGAGGGTCGTCAATTTTCAAAAAATCTTAGTAAGAGAGTTGGTGTCTTGAGCTGGTGGACTTCGAGGTCCCAGATACGATGCAACCTTAAGAGCTATCGAAGGGTGGTGGCATAGATGGCTCGAGACACAGAATTTTCACGGTCAACTTCTACTGGAACGCCGATAACCACAAGTGGAACGTCAACGATTGGAAGCTCGACGAGAATGGCCAGTGGAATGCCGGGGACCAGGTTCTTTCTCCGCTACTTTCTTTACGTTTCTCTTACCTCCTTCGGTGAGAGTTTTGTTTCCAGGCCTTTTTTCCAGCCGCCAAGCATTCTCCCTACCTCACTCATATCTTCCGAGAGTTTGGTGTATTGTTTGGTATCGATGAGTTGGTTTTCCCAACCGATTTGGAGGAAGAACTTGAGGAGATCGAGTTTACTGATGGCGGCTACCAGGTACTGTAATTTGGTTTCCATCCTCGCATACTGGGCTCGAAACAGGATTTCAAGCATTTCGAGAAAGAGGGTATCAATTTTACTACCAAATGTATATCGATGAACTTTGGGAATATGGAGCACGATAGCTTGCCACGATCGGTAGAGCGCCTTGAACTTCTGGGTCAAAGACAAGATTCCTGCGGGGGGGGTCTGGGTCATAAGGGAAAAACAAAATTTATCGTCAGTTACCAAGAGATTATATCACTCGAGAATCTCCTCTTGGCCTGGAAAAATTTCCGAAAAGGCAAGCAACAGAAAAAAGACGTCCAGGAGTTTGAGCTGCATCTCATGGATCATCTCATTGATCTCCATGAGTCTCTCAAGACGAAAACATATACTCACGGTCCCTATCAGGCTTTCAAGATCAATGACCCCAAGCCACGAGACATTCACAAAGCGAGCGTGAGAGATAGGGTGCTGCATCACCTCCTCTATAGAGCCCTCTCGCCATCCTTTTTCAGACGTTTCATCCAGGACTCTTACTCTTGTCAGGATGGCAAGGGAGTCCATAAATCTTTACTCAGATTTGAAACCTTCTCAAGAAAAATCTCGAAGAACTATACTAAGCAATGCTTTGTCTTGAAATGTGATATCCGAAAGTTCTTTGCCAGTATTGATCAGGAGATTCTCTTACGGATGCTTGAGGAATGGATTGAAGACTCGGATATTTTATGGCTTCTTGGACAAGTCGTGTACAGCTTCCAGTCAGGATCTCTTCCTGCCCGTCCGGCAGGCGGGGACTGCGCTCGGGATGACAAGGGGAAGGGACTACCTCTGGGCAATCTGACTTCGCAACTCCTGATGAATATCTACCTGAATGAATTTGACCAGTTTGTGAAACATGTACTCAGAGTGAAGTATTACATTCGCTATGCAGATGATTTTGTAGTGTTGTCACAAAGCAAGCAAGAGCTTGAAACCTTGCTCACCAAAATCCAAGCTTTCCTCAAGCTGAGGCTCAGTCTTGATCTCCATCCGAACAAAGTCTCGATTGAGACCCTGGGGAGTGGAGTGGATTTCTTGGGTTGGGTGCATTTCCCCTGCCATCGAGTGTTACGGACGGTGACGAAGCGGAGGATGCTCCGAAAGATAGCCTCGAAGTCAGGGGAGCTTGAAATACTAACTTCATACCAGGGGATGATGAAGTGGGGGAGAGGGTGGAACGTGATGCGGGCGTTGAAATTCAGACTGAAATAAGTTATTTGCTTTTGTGAGCTTTTTCCTCTACGCTGTGAGGTGCTTATGTTACAGGAGAATATTCGCAATTTTTGTATTATTGCCCATATCGATCATGGCAAGTCGACCTTTGCGGATCGGCTGCTTGATCTTACTCATACGATCGAAAAACGTAAGATGAAGGAGCAGATCCTGGATCAAATGGATCTCGAACGGGAGCGAGGGATTACGATCAAACTCCAGCCAGTCAAAATGCAGTACGCTTTCAATGGTCAGGAATACACACTTAATCTTATTGATACCCCGGGACATGTCGATTTTCATTACGAAGTATCTCGTTCATTGGCGGCGGTAGAAGGTGCTATTTTACTCGTAGATGCGACCAAAGGAGTGCAGGCTCAGACCCTAGCCAATCTCTACCTCGCTATCGAGCAGGGACTTGAGGTAATTCCGGTAATTAATAAGATCGACCTTCCGAATGCTGAAATTGATAAGGCAAAAAAAGAAATTATTCATGTACTTGGTTGCGCTGAAGACGACATCCTTTTGGCATCAGGAAAAACGGGAGTGGGGGTTCAGCAGGTATTGGAAAGAGTGATTACCAGCGTGCCAGCACCACAAGGAAAACTCGGCGAACCGCTACGCGCCCTTATTTTTGATTCGGTCTATGACACATACAAAGGCGTGGTGGCTTTTGTAAAAGTCGTGGATGGGAGTGTAGAACGAGATACGCCGCTCCATTTTCTGGCGACGGCCGCAGAAACGGTGACAGTCGAGGTGGGGCATTTCCGGCCCAAGCTGGTAGCAGGGGAGAAACTTACGGCTGGTGATATAGGTTACATTGCCACCGGACTCAAAACGATTGCGGAATGTCGAGTGGGAGATACCATTACCCTGAAACCACGCGAACGAGACCCTCTTAAAGCAGAGCCACTGCCTGGGTATACTGAAATCAAACCAGCGGTGTATGCGAGCTTGTACCCAACTGACGGGGAGGACTATGCTTTCATGCGTGATGCTTTGGAGAAGCTCAAGTTGAATGATGCGGCCTTTGTGTTTGAGCCCGAGAGTAATCAGGCGTTGGGGCGAGGATTCCGGTGTGGTTTCCTGGGACTCCTTCATCTAGAAATTATCCAGGCTCGCCTCGAGCGTGAGTTTAATCTGGTGCCAACCATTACGACGCCATCGGTGGTGTATCAAATGAAACTGGCTAGTGAGGAAAAATTGGTTGATTTGTATTCACCAACCGATATGCCTGATCCAGCCGGAATCGAGACGATGTATGAACCATACGTGGCCTTATCGATTATTACGCCAAGCGAGTATCTCGGGAACGTGATGGAGCTTGGTCAGTCTATTCGAAGTATTTACAAAAACACCGAGTACATCAATGCGGAGCGAGTACTCCTTACGTTTGATGCGCCGCTTATGGATGTGATTGTGAATTTCCATGATGACCTCAAAAGTGTCTCGTCGGGGTATGCTTCCATGAACTATGAACCAATCGGTTACCGAGAAAGTGACGTGGTACGACTTGATATTCTCGTGGCCAATGAAAAAATCGAGGCTTTTTCGCGCATGGTACCTCAGCGTCTGGCGCAGAGCGAGGGAAGGAAAACTGTGGCGAAATTAAAGGAAGTGTTACCGCGCCAAAACTTCGCAGTGGCACTCCAGGCGGCTATTGGTGCTAAGGTGATTGCACGTGAAACCATCTCGGCTTTTCGGAAGGATGTGACTGGTTATATGTATGGCGGTGATTTCTCTCGTAAGAAGAAACTTCTGGAAAAACAGAAAGCTGGTAAGAAACGCATGCAAGCAACAGGTCGGATGACTATTCCGCCAAAAGCTTTCTTGGAAATTTTGAAGAATAAATAAATCGCCGCTCTCGCGCTCTCGTCGCTTTCCCGATTGCGTTGGATCAGGGAAGGGATCTATCGGAATAGGCGTCTTGGGAGGAGTTGGCGGGAAAATGCCTACGAACTCCTTTGCTTTTTTTGGGAGAAAATTCTAAAATGAGAGAGTAATTGACCGTTAATGTTTTGTGTATGGCTTTGGAATTTACGAAAGATAATTTTGATGCAGAAGTGTTGAAAAGCGACAAGCCAGTCTTGGTGGACTTTTGGGCGCCTTGGTGTGGGCCCTGCCAAATCATGGGACCGGTTATTGATGAGCTTTCCGATGAACTTACCAATGTGAAGATCGGTAAACTCAATGTGGATGCTCACCCAGCCATTGCCCAAGACCAAGGCGTGATGTCGATTCCTACTATGAAGGTGTTTAAGAATGGTCAGGTGGTGAAGGAATTTGTTGGGACACAATCCAAGGAAAGTCTCAAAACAGAGCTTGCGAGTTTCTAAAAGGAAGTGCTGGGCACTGGGCAAGTTTCAAATAAAAATAATATGAAAATCCATAAGGAGCGGATCGATATCGAGAGTAAATCTCAAATAGAGTTTATCGATATTACCGAAAAAGTGCAGGAAGTGATTGACCACTCGGGTATTCGTGAGGGACAGGTGCTTGTCTATGTTCCGCATACCACCATGGGTATCGCTATCAACCACAACGAAACTATGCTGCTTCAGGATTTTATGCGGATTCTCTACCGAATTGTTCCGGTGGATGACCAGTACAGCCATGATTTATTTGAGCTGCGTCGAGAATCGGCTTCTGATGGTCGTTCCAATGGGCATTCACATTGCAAGGCCATTCTTCTCGGAAATAGCGAGACTATTCCAGTGGAAAAGGGAAAGCTGCTCCTTACCGAACGACAAAATGTCTTTGCGGTAGAATTTGATGGTTCGCGGAAACGAGACGTTGTGATTCAGGTTAGCGGTTATTAGATTTTTCCATGGAAACTCCATCGCTTGGGCGTAACCTCTTAAAACTTTTTGCTTGGATTCTTGGCCTCGCGCTTCT
The DNA here is from genome assembly GCA_964597355.1 of uncultured Bdellovibrionales bacterium. Classification (GTDB taxonomy): domain Bacteria; phylum Patescibacteriota; class Minisyncoccia; order Moranbacterales; family UBA1568; genus SSEF01. Next base: position 68,635 of record CAZQWS010000003.1, on the reverse strand, counting down.
CTTAGGAGGAGCGGCGTTTTGGTATTGGGATGGACAGGTAGAAGAGGCGAGAGGAAGTAAGAAAGTAGTGACAACTTTTGTGGTGGTCAAAGGTGAGGGAGCAAGGGCAATCGCTGAACGTTTGGAACAAGAAGGAATCATTGAAAGCAAACTCCCATTCCTTTACTATGTCATGCGTTCCAACCTCCAAGATAAAATTCAGTTTGGGAATTATGAACTTTCAGGAGATCTCTCTATCCCAGAAATTGTCGAACGACTTATCGAAGGCAAAGTGATCCCTCCGGGGGTCAAAGTAACTTTTCCTGAGGGATTTACGGCACGTATGATGGCTGAGCGTTTGACGGCTCTGGGTCTTCCGGGCGATGACTTCCTTTCGATTGTTATGGAACCCTACCCAAAGTGGAAAGAACGATTTTCCTTTCTAACTACACTACCAACTAGTGCAAGTTTCGAAGGCTACCTCTTTCCTGATACGTATCTTTTCCCAAAGGAGGCTACTGGTGAACTGATAGTGAATGAACTCCTTAAAACTTTTGAGAAGAAGGCGCTCCCTTTATTTGGAACCTATGTAGGAAAAACCAAACTGACTGCTTACGAAAGTTTAATTTTGGCAAGTATCATCGAAGAAGAGGGGAAGAATGCTGAAGAGCGGCGCATTATTAGTGATATTTTCCTTAAACGTCTCGCTATCAATCAACCGTTACAGAGTGACGCAACGGTAAACTATGTACTTGGTGTAAGTAAGATGCAGCCAACCTTAAAAGACATCGAACATGATTCTCTTTATAACACATATCAGTATCCTGGTCTCCCACCTGGCCCGATTGCTAACCCAGGGATCGAGTCACTTACCGCTGCGCTCAACCCTATTCCTAATGAGTACTATTATTTCTTGAATAACCTCGAGACAGGAGAAACAGTGTTTTCAAAAACCTTTGAGGAACATGTCGCCAATCGTGGAAAACACGGACTCTAATCATACTTTCCCTTATGATATGGTCAGTGCGTAAAAAAACAGCTCTCGGGCTTCTGGTCGGTTTAGGTGTTTTTAGTTTTGGAGCCTGGGACGCTCTTACTCGAGCAGTTTTGGTAGAAGAGGCAAGTAGTTTTTTGGTACCATCACTCTGGTTTGCTTTGTTTTTCCTCTTTCTTCTAACTGGAGCAATCCTTTGGCAAGAAAAATTATTCTCTGCTCTAGCGGCTTTGGTGGCGGTGGCGCCAAGCTTGTTACAAGCGCTTTCACTTTGGCACGCTCTTCTAGTGATAATTTCAGGAGCCCTTGTTTTTTGCGGATTGCGTCAAGTTCAACAGGAGCTTGGCGAACGACTGCATGTTTCGGTGCGACGCAGCTTACTTTCAGGCATGACACTACTTGTTCTGGGGGTAAGCGTAACGTTGTCTAGTCAGTATTTTGTTCACGCTGAGACACTTTCTTGGGAACGGCTGGTGCCAAGTTTTGATTTAGCTGAGGGAACCGGCCCACTTCTCCTACGGATGATGAAGTCTTTGTATCCGGGTATCGACACACTCCAAGATAAGACGGTAACAGTGGATAACTTTTTGCATGAGGTCCAAATAAATAATGATGTCGCTATGGTGGATGCCCCTCTAGAGGTACAGAATATGTTTTGGGAGCAAGAATTGGCTCGGACAAAGAAAGAACTGGGACGCCTCCTTGGCCGTGAGGTTATAGGAACGGAAAATATGCAGGTGATTCTCGCTGAAGTTTTACGCAAAAAAACAATAGCTCTTTTCTCTAATGGGAGTACGAAGTTACCGATCCCGATCCTTCCTTTTTTCCTTTCTTTCCTCCTTTTTTTGACACTGTATCCATTGCTTGCTTTCCTCGTGCCATTTATTGGTATCTTGGCTCATGGTCTTTTCCGAATGTTCCTCACTTTTGGCTGGGTCAAACTCTCAGTAGTCTCAGCAGAACAAGAAATTATTGAGGTTTAGTGTGGGGTTGACAGACTTTTCTTAGCACTCGATAATAGAGAGTGCTAATACTGTATGGCAAAAGATTACTACACGTTACTGGGGGTGGATAAAACCGCTTCTCAAGACGAAATTAAAAAAGCTTACCGTAAGCTAGCTCATACTCATCACCCTGACAAACAGGGTGGGAATGAGGCTAAATTTAAGGAGATTAATGAGGCTTACAACGTGTTAAGCGATCCAAAGAAACGAAACCAATATGACCAATTTGGCCAGGCTTTTAGCCATGGCGGAGGAGCACATGGTAGTGGCCAAGGGTTTGGAGGTTTTGACTTTTCACAGTTCGGTGGCCAAGGCTTCGACTTTGGAGGATCTAATTTTGAGGATCTGTTTACTGATATTTTTACTGGTGGGCGTGGTCGTTCACAGGAACCCAGAGGATCTGATGTACAAGTAGACGTAGAAATTAGTTTTGAGGAAATGGTACGGGGAGTGAAGAAAGACATTTCGGTTCGAACTTTTGTGAGTTGTGCAACCTGCCGCGGTACAGGAGGAAAGCCGGAAAGTAAAGAAACAACCTGTGCTGCTTGTCAGGGTCAGGGGCAACTTCGTAAAGAGATGCGTACGATTCTTGGGGTGTTTGCCCAAATGAGCCGCTGCGATACCTGCCATGGCAGAGGAAAGATATTTGCTGAACACTGTGGTGTTTGTAAAGGCAGCGGACGAGTACGGGAAGAACGAAAACTGACTGTTAGTATTCCAGCTGGTATCGAGGATGGGCAGGCTTTGTCGCTCACTGGAGAAGGCGAAGCGGGCGAAGGCGGTGTGAAGGCAGGAGATCTTTTTGTGGTGGTGCACGTGCAGCCACATGAGGTGTTGGTTCGACGAGGAGATGATGTTGTTTCTGCGATCCAGGTTTCCTATCCTCAGTTGGTTTTGGGAGATAAGGTTGAAGTAGTGACGCTTGAGGGGAACATTTCCATGAAAATTCCAGCCGGGACGGTTCCTGGAGAAACTTTTCGTATTAAAGGCGGAGGGATTCCGCGACTTTCTCGTTTTGGTAAGGGGGATCATCTGGTTAAAGTAGAACTTGCTATACCCAAACACCCTTCGCTCGCTATGAAGAAGCTGCTCGAAGAACTTAAGACTGTTGATTAAATACTGGTTGGGCAAGGAGATTGTTTTGCGGTATACTCAAAGTATCTTTTGTAACTTTTTAGGATACCTCTTATGACAGTACCACAACGCATTCTTCTGGTTGATGATGACAATGAAACTCGCGAAGTATATGTGGAACTTTTTCGTAATGCAGGGTTTGATGTGGAAGAAGCCAGTAATGGCTTGGAAGCGATGGAAAAAATCAACGAGAAAAAACCAGACATCATTCTGACGGGTATTATCATGCCGCAGATGGATGGCTTTATGCTCGTCGAAGCGCTTCGCAAAAATGTGATGACAGCTTCTATTCCAGTGATTTTTCTTTCCCACCTTGGTCGCCAAGAAGACGAAGAGCGTTCGCGTGAGATGGGTGTGAATGATTTTATTGTTCGAGGCATTACGCCTTTGACGGAAGTACTTTCTCGGGCCAAGATGCTCTTGTCTACGACTGAATATTTGGTTTCGATTGATCCTACGACGTATGATGGTAAGCGGTTTGCTCGCGACATGGGACTGCCTGAGAATTTCATGTGTATGACTGGAGAGGGGGAGCGCTATGTTTTACGTGTTAAGGTATTGGATGCTCCTCGCAAACAGCTCTCAGCTGAAATTATTTGTGCCTAATTCCCAACGGACTTTCCTCGTATGCCCCGTTGGAGGTTTCGCCATTCACTTTTACCGTCTGAACCGCTTGGTGTCGAGAGGGTTGTTCAGGCATTACTTCAAGCACGAGTAGAAAATGAGGCTGATCAATGGCGTTTTCTCTCTCCAGACTATGAACGAGATCTTCATGACCCCTATCTCTTTCGTGCCATGGAAAGAGTAGTAGTGCGGCTGAGTGAGGCGAAACAGGCCGGAGAAAAAGTGGGGATTTTTGGTGATTTTGACGCGGATGGTATTACTTCTTCAGTGCTCTTTCGAGAAGCGATGACAGCGCTTGGTATCGAATACGAGGTATATATTCCCCACAAGGTGCGTGAAGGGCATGGTCTCAACATTGAAGCGATCAAACATTTTAAAGACCAGGGAGTGAAACTTGTCGTCACACTTGATTGCGGCATGATGAACCATGCGGAGATTAAAGCGGCCCTCGAAAAAGGGATGGAGACGATTATTATTGACCATCACCATGTGCCGGAGGTATTGCCCCAAGCCTTCGCTATCATTAATCCCAAGCTTCCCAACGAAACGTACCCCTTCAGGGATCTGTGTGGTGCGGGTACGACGTTTAAGGTGGTAACTGCGCTTTTCCAACGTTTTCTCCCAGAGCGTATGGGGGAATTAAAGTGGTTGCTCGATGTAGCGGCCATTGGGACAGTAGCGGACGTCATGCCTCTCATTGGGGAGAATCGGGCTATCGTGAAGTATGGTCTCTTGGTGCTTGCGAAAACGAGACGTATCGGACTTCAAGAGCTTATTGCGGTTGGTCGGATCCCGATGAATGAGGAAATGCCCCCCACAGCGCGGCTCATCGCTTTTCACATTGCTCCTCGGATCAATGCGGCGTCCCGGATGGCTCATGGCAAGCTTGCTCATGATCTTCTCATGGAGCGGGATCGGGTCAAGGCACGAGGCCTTGCGCTCGAGCTCGAAGCGTATAACATTGCTAGACAGAAACAGAGTCAAGAAGTAACGACATTGGTAAAGGCTCTTGCTGAAACAAAATATCAAGATAAGAAGTTTATTTTTGCCGTTGGACCGGAATATCCGCTCGGGATTGTTGGGCTTGTGGCGGGCCGAGTGGCGCATGAGTTTGGGAAACCGACTTGTATTTTGCAAACTGACGGGGAGATGAGCCGAGGATCGTTTCGAAGTATCCCAGGCCTTAATATTATTGAGGCACTGGAACAGTGCGGTGATATGCTTGAAAAATTTGGCGGCCATGAGCAAGCGGCGGGAATGACGATCCGGAATGATCGATTGGAGGATTTCTATGATCGCTTCAATGGTTTGATAGAACAAGCTTTGATTGGGGTAGAAACCGTTCCGGAACTCATGATTGACCTTGCTCTCCACCCACATGACTGTTCTGTAGAACTCATTCATGGTTTGGAAACCCTCCAGCCGTTTGGAGAGGGTAATCCAGAGCCAGTCTTTGCTCTCGAGGAGGTGTTGCTCTCGAGTACGCGAACGGTTGGGAAAGATGGCAGGCATTGGAAACTCACGATTGATCGGGAAGTAGGCGGGCCACTTGATGTCGTTGGCTGGTCGCTTGTCACCAGTTATCCGGATCTCCGACCGGGGATGCGGGTGAACCTCGCTGGTACTCTCGCTGAAAACAGTTGGAATGGCCGCAGTCGAGTCCAAATGGTGCTCCAGGATATTCAAACTTCTTCATAAAGCGCTGGTTTGAAAGAGCTTTTCTTTCTCGCTACGGTAGAGCCAGTTCTTCCGGGCTTTTGGCTCTAACCAACAAGGAGTCAGTCATGCGACTTGCCGTTAAGGAGGTGGATGGACATTCAGTTGTATGAATCGTTTCGGATCGCAAGCTCGGGGGCATCGCTCTCGGGCTTTTTCTTTTTCTCTTGTATAATAAAGACATGGAAAAAATTATCATGTACAGCGACGGGGGATCGCGTGGCAATCCTGGACCGGCAGCTTTGGGTGTATATATCGAAACGCTCGACAAACGCTTTGGCGAATTTTTGGGGACCAAAACAAACAATGAAGCCGAGTATATGGCGATTGTCGCGGGACTCAAAAAGATTAAGGCATTGGTAGGGAAAGAAAAAGCTAAACAAACTGAAGTGGAGTGCCGGATGGATTCGGAACTTGCCTGTCGCCAACTCAATCATATTTACAAGATTGAGAATGAAAAGCTCCAGCCACTTTTCTTTCAAGTATGGAATTTGATGCTTGATTTCAAATCGGTGACGTTTGTACATGTGTTTCGTGAGAAAAATACAGTTGCGGATGCGGAGGCTAATAAGGCCATGGATGCAGCAGTAGTACACAAGCCTTTACTCTAAGCACTATGTTTCAGAAAAGAAATATTATTATCGGGCTCATACTTATCGCCATTGGAGGGATGGTTTGGTATTTCATGAGCAAAGGAGATGAAGAAACCGTACAAACGGAAACTGTGAAGCGGGGAGATATTGTCGAGACGGTCAGTGTCACGGGAGAGTTGCTCCCTGAAATATACGCTGATCTTTCCTTTACTGGCATTGGCACGATTGATGAAGTGTTCGTCAAAAATGGCGATCAGGTAGTGACTGACATGAAGCTACTTTCACTTGATCGAGAAGTGATTTATTCACAGTATAAAGAGGCTCAACTTGCAGTAGCAATAGCTGAGGAAAATGAGAAACAAGTTCGGCGTAATCGTACCGGTGCTTACACGCCAGAAGATTTAAACGCAAAGAAACTCTTGGCGGAACAAGCCAGGGAAAAAGTCCGCACCATCAAAGCGCAAATGCAAGAGAATACTCTTTACGCTCCAATGGATGGCCAGATTTCGCAGTTTTCGGGGAGAGTGGGCGAAGTGGCAACGGTAGGGAAAGTTTTGGCTCGAGTGATGAAGCCAGAAAGCCTCGTACTTGAGTCACGAGTACCAGAGTCCGATATAGCCAAGGTGGCTATCGGTATGCAGTCAGAGGTGACGTTTGACGCCTTTACCAATGATGAAATTTTTATAGCGGAAGTTATTGAGATCGATCCCGCTTCGACCGTTGTGCAAGATGTCGTTTCTTATAAAGTGAAGTTTCGCTTGAAACACATGGATTCTCGATTGAAAGAAGGAATGACCGGCAATATCGATATCGAAACAGCCAAGCGGACTGGTGTGCTCTGGGTGCCGTATCGAGCGCTAACGAAAGAGGAAGGTATAACCTATGCCTCAGTGAAACGAGGTGAAAATTCTTTTGAGAAAGTAGAAGTTATCACTGGACTCGAAGGTGATGACGGAACTATTGAAGTAAAGTCTGGTCTGAAAGAAGGTGATGTGGTGACGATTGGAGCGACTCAAAAGAAATAGCTATGAATGGCGGAAGACCCTTGATTCAGGTAGAGGAGTTAGCCAAAATCTATGACAATGAAGGGGTGAAGACCTCAGCTCTTTCGCGTGCTACGTTTGTCATAGAGAGGGGCGAGTTTGTGGCGATCATGGGTCCATCGGGATCAGGGAAATCTACTCTCATGCAAGTACTTGGTCTCTTGGATCGAGCTACTGGGGGAACGTATTTTTTGGAGGGGAAAAATGTCACGGAATTTTCGGATGATCAATTGGCAGGGCTTCGCAACAAGAAGATTGGTTTTGTCTTTCAAGCTTTCAATTTGCTGCCCAAAACTACCGTGGCTGAAAATGTAGAACTCCCCTTACTTTATGATGAGGAAATGGATTTCTCCAATGAGAAAGCAGTTGAGGAGGCGCTTCGAGCAGTAGGTATGCTCCATCGGAAAGGTTACCTTTCCAATCAATTGTCAGGTGGTGAGAAGCAGCGCGTAGCCATTGCGCGGGCTCTCGTCAATAATCCAGAAATTATTTTTGCAGATGAACCTACGGGGAATCTTGATTCCAAATCAGGTCTCCAGGTCATGTCTATTTTGCAGGAACTCAATAATGCAGGCCATACGATTATTTTGGTAACCCATGAGACTTCTACAGCAGAGCATGGTAAGCGTATTCTTACCATGAAAGATGGGCAGATTGTTGCGGACGCAGCCGTTTTGAATCGACGCTTCGCTACCAATGAGACTGAGCTTCTGAAGTAATTTTACGATTCAATGAAACTCTCAGATCCGATTAAAATTGCGTATCGTTCTCTTTTGACTGCAAAGCTTCGGTTTATGCTGACCGTGTTAGGGGTAGTGATTGGAGTGGCAGCAGTTATTATGGTCATGGCCATCGGAGCGAGTGCACAGAAGCTTGTGCTGTCCCAAGTTGAAAACGTTGGCTCTAATCTCGTTGTGGTACTACCTGGGGCTTCGGAAGAAAGCGGGCCACCAGCTCAGGCACTTGGTATTGTCACTACCACTCTCAAAAATGATGATCTCAAAGCTCTTCGTGAGCGGCGCAATGTCCCGCACCTTTCGGCTGTTTCAGGCTATGTTACAGGCTCGGCTACGGCCGAATCAGAAGTAGATTCCTTTGAGCTTACCTATCAGGGAGTATCACCGGAAATGATTGGGGTAGAGAATATTGAGGTAGCACTCGGCCGTTTTTTCTTTCCAGAAGAAGAAGGTGACCTCTCTCGAGTGGTGGTACTCGGGGCCACTCGGGCTAAGGAGCTCTTTCCCAATCGTGATCCGCTTGGTGAAACCTTGAAAATTAATGACAACCCTTTCAAAGTTATCGGAGTTTTGGAAGAGCGTGGATCGGCAGCTTTTTCTAATCCAGATACGCTTATTTATGTGCCCCTTGTCACCGCACAGAAAATATTGCTCGGCATTGATTATCTTAATTTCGCTCGAGGGAAAGCTGATGCACCAGAAAATATCGAACGGACGATGGCAGATATGACCCTTCTCCTCCGTGATCGTCACGATCTCGAGGAAGATGAAGAATCAGACTTTTCGGTACGCAGCACCAAAGCAGCACTTGGCGTCCTGACCAATATCACCAATGTGCTCAAGTATTTCCTGATCGCTATTTCCTCTATTTCGCTCTTAGTGGGAGGAATCGGCATCATGAATTCCATGCTTATTTCGGTTTCGCAGCGAGTGCGAGAGATTGGTCTCCGAAAAGCAGTTGGGGCGCGGCCCCAACATATCATTACGCAGTTTCTTATTGAGTCGTCTTTCATTACCCTTGTCGGTGGCTGTATTGGTATGGTGTTTGGAGTTGCCATTGCTTATCTCGCTGCCATTATTATTCCGACACTTGGTTATGACTGGCAATTTCTGGTGCCGCTCTCATCTCTTGTAATTGGTTTTTCAGTCTCACTCATTATTGGAATTACTTTTGGTTTGTATCCAGCTTTCAAAGCAGCCAAGGTAAGTCCAATGGAAGCACTACGCTATGAATAATACCTGGCTGAAACATTTTTCGATCCCTCTCTTCTTCGCTTTGCGAACGATTCGCACGCACAAAATGCGAACTGCTTTGGCATTGCTCGGCGTGGTGATAGGGGTGTTCTCAGTGGTAGTAGTGACGGCGCTTGGTGACGGGGTAAAGGGTTTTGTTTTGGGCCAGGTGGAAAGTTTTGGGACGGACGTGATCCAAATAGAGGTAAAGATTCCCAATACTTCGGCAATGTCGAGTGATAATGCGACCGGTCGAGCTCAGGGGACGCAGATAACGACGCTCGTGGTAGAAGATGCAGAGGCCATCAAGAAGCTCCCCAATATTGAGGCGATTTATGCAGGTACTATCGGCCAAGAGCGGGCTACCTATGGATCAGTAGGCAAGCGCATTTCACTGTTTGGTACTGGGGCGGGGGCACTACAAGTGGATACTAATGCCAAGTTGGCCAGCGGGCGTTTTTTTACCGAAGAGGAAGATGAGAGCTTAGCTCGGGTAGTCGTGCTTGGTAGCGAAACAAAGGAAACATTTTTTGGCGAGAGTGGTGCTATCGGGGAATCTATTACACTCAAGGGGGAGAAATACCGAGTAATTGGCGTGCTCGCGCCACGAGGGGCGGCTGCCTTCTTCAATCTTGATGCTTTCACGTATGTGCCAGTACAGACTCTCCAGAAAAAAATATTAGGAGTGGACTATGTACAATTTATTTCGGTAAAGATGGAGGATCCATCTCGGGAAACAGAAACCGTCGCTGATATTGTCGGACTGCTTCGCAAGCGTCATGATATTGATAATCCTGGTAAAGACGATTTTTCCGTGACATCGACCAAAGAGGCACAGGCAACATTGGGAGATGTGTTTGGATCCCTCTCTATTCTCCTTTTGGCACTCACCTCGATTTCGCTCGTGGTAGGCGGGGTGGGTATTATGAATGTCATGTATGTGTCGGTGGCTGAGCGTACCAATGAGATCGGTCTTCGAAAAGCCGTAGGCGCCACGTCGCGCAGTATCCTGAAACAATTTCTGTTTGAGGCACTTACGGTCACTCTTTTAGGAGGAGTGATCGGGATCCTCCTCGGGGTACTTCTCACTTTGGGACTCAGTGTACTCTTTGCAGTCCTCGGCTTTGACCTCCCGCTTACTTTTTCGTTCCAGTCATTTCTTTTGGGAGTGGGGTTTTCAGTTGCGGTGGGACTCATCTTTGGTCTCTCGCCAGCCTATCGGGCTTCGCAGTTAACACCGATGGAAGCGCTACGCAAAGATTAGTGAGATTTCATTCCACTTACTGTGTTGGATAGTAGATGCGACGCAAATCTTCAAGGGTAGCTGGTGTGAAATTGAGATCGCCGTTATCTTTGGTGTAGGTAAAGGTAGTGCCACCATCAACGATACGCATTTCGACATCTTCTGAATCTTTTTTACCCGCCTTTTTCTTGGAAATTTCTTTGCCGGTATTTTTGTTGATGTAGATAGTTTTTGGTTCCAGTGATCCGAAGCGTGGCTGTACATCGGCGGGGCGATGCGTATAATCAGTAAAACCAGTTTCAGGAAAACGCTCAAGCATGAGGTCCATATAGGTTCGCCAGATTGGGGCAGCGACATAAATACCATCCGAACCCATATTCATGGGAGTATTGTCGTTATTGCCGGTCCACACACCAACGGCGATTTTGCCGGTGTAGCCAATCGTCCAGGCGTCACGGAAGTTCTGGGTGGTACCGGTTTTGGCGGCGACCGTCACGCCTGCAGGGAACGCGAGCGGACTACGCGGACCGAACGTTGGTGTACGGGCAGCATTGTCAGAAAGGATCGAGTTAATTTTGCGGGCAACTTCTGGATCGAGCACTTGTTCGGATTCAGCTTTGAAATAGAGGGATTTGCTGTCGCGGTCGGTAACGCTTTGGATACCGTCGACTGGGACACGTTTGCCTTCTTGGCCAAAAACACCAAAGGCACTGGTTATGTCGAGGAGGCGAACTTCAGCACCGCCGAGGACCAGGGCGAGGCCATAACGATTCGGATCGGTGAGTGTGGTGATGCCAAGTTTGGTAGCTGTGTTAATCGTATCCTGGATACCGGCAAGGTAGAGAGCAGAAACCGCCGGAATATTCAAGGACTGCGCCAACGCTTCACGCATCGTCATTCGGCCGCGGAATTTCCCATCATAGTTATTGGGCTTGTAGTCACTACCAGAGCCGTCGGGTCCGAAGTTGATAGGCACATCATAAATCGGGGTTTCTGGTTCAAAACCTTCGACAAAGGCAGTGGCGTAGGCAAACGGCTTAAACGTCGATCCTGGTTGGCGGCTTTCAATTGCGACATTGACTTGTCCATCGATGGTGGTGTCAAAGTAATCCCGGCTCCCGACCATGGCGAGCACTTCACCCTTGGTAGGATCAACCGCAACGAGAGCGGAGTTACTAGCATGAGCCTGTTTGTTCTTTGTTACCCCTTCAGCTACAACACGTTCAGCTTCCTTTTGGAACTCAAGGTTGATAGTGGTCATAACTCGGAAACCCTCTTCTTCCAGACGTTCGCGGCCATAGAGTTCTTCAAGGCGTTCGATCACATAAAAGGTAAAGTGCGGCGCGACAATTCGCCGTTCGAGCGGAATAACTTTTTCAAGTGTTTTTGTAGCGAACGCTTGATCATATTCTGATTGAGTGATGAAATCGAGCTCGAGCATTCGGGCAAGAATATGATTCTTTTTCTCTATGAGCTCTTCTCGGTTTTTGCCATACGGAGAAAGCAGGGTAGGAGCATTGGGGAGAGCGGCCAATAAGGTGCTTTCGTCAAGCGTGAGTTCTCCCGTGGTTTTCCCAAAGAACGTTTGGGCGGCAGCTTCGATGCCATAGGCGTTGGAGCCATATGGGACGGCGTTGAGGTAGAGATCGAGGATTTCTTCTTTGGAAAACTGGCGTTCAATTTTAATAGCGAGTATCGCCTCTCGGGCTTTGCGTACCCATGTTTTTTCGCGTGTCAGAAAAAGGGCACGGGCGAGCTGTTGAGTGATGGTGGAAGCTCCTTGGTCGATCTTGCCCTTCTGGAGATTGGCAATACCAGCGCGGATGATAGCAATGACATCAATACCGGGGTGAGAGTAGAAGTGGGCATCCTCGGCAGCAACCGTGGCAAAACGCACTGACTCAGGCATGGCCTCGTGTTGGATGACTCGTCGGTTTTCTTCGCCGTGGATTTGGTAGAGGATGGTCTCACCAGTTCGGTCATAGATGAGAGTTGTCTCTTTGAGGGGATGTTTTTCGAGATCAAGTGAATCAGCTGCGTCAAAATAGTAGATCGAAAGCCCACCGATCGTGAAGCCAAGCGAGAGGATGAGCACGAGCCATGCGCTCTGGCGGATGATAAATTTTATTGGGGAAAGGAGAGTCATATCTGTAGTGTAGCGTATCAAGCGCACTATTGAGAGTCCCGTGTTTTTTTGGTTTTGTCAATGGTCCAAAGTCCGTGTAAGCTAAGGGAGTATGCAACTCCCAGTAAACCGAATTCTTTATCGTCTCCTTACTCTCTGCGGTCTTCCTACTGCATGGGAAATTTCGGTTGGAGCAGTTGTGTTTCGTGAAGTGGCTCCTGGGAAGCGAGAGTACCTACTTCTCCAGTATCCGAGTGGGCACTTTGACTTTGCCAAGGGGCATGTCGAAGAAGGTGAAACAGAAATGATGACCCTTCGGCGCGAGACAGAAGAAGAAACGGGTCTTACCAATCTCCAGATTCTTGAAAGGCGTATGAGTATCCGTTACTTTTATATTGCCAAGGGAAATGAAGCTGTGAAGCGCAAAGAAATTGACCGAGGACTGTGGATTTTCAAGGAAGTGCACTTTTATCCAGTCGAAGTTAATCTGAGCCAGACGGTACGCCTTTCTCATGAACATACAGACTTTGTTTGGCTTCCTTACGAAGAAGCAGTGGCCAGAGCCACGTTTGAAAATGCCAAAAACCTTATTGTCCAAACGGAAGAAATGCTGTAGAAGTAAGTACTGATACGATACTCAAATGAAAACGTGGTTCATAAAACTCGGTAAGGTTTGGGCGATCATCCGACAAGATGGTCTTATTCGTGGTGGGCGTCGGGCATGGACTATTTTCACGGCACTCTTCCAATCGATTGGTACTGGTCAGATCCTGCTTATATCTGGAGGCATGGCCGATAGTGCTCGGTATCGTACCAAACATGTGGCCGAGGAGCTCTCTTTTCATGGACTTCCTGCTGCGGCTACATACCAAGATCATCCCAAACTTCTTCTGGCTGTTGAACAGTTTCAAATATTTATTCTTCACCGTACTCTTTTAACACCCAAACTGGCTCAGTTTATCGAACGCGCCAAAGCGTTGAAAAAAACCATTATCTTTGAGACGGATGACTTGGTGTATGATCCTGCTTTCTTGGTCCACATGGACTATTGGCAAAAGATGAATGTACTTGAGCGGAAGCTCTATGAATACGGCGTTGGTGGGGAAGTTTTGATGGATCCATATGTTGAGGTAGCGACCACAACCACAAATTTCTTGGCGGAGAAAATTCAAGCCAAGGGGAAACAGGTGTTTGTAGTACCTAACAAACTATCAAAACAGGATGTGGCGTGGGCCGAGCAAGCTTTACACAATCAGCAATCAGCAATCAGCAATCAGCAAATTGTTCGGATTGGCTATTTGAGTGGGACGCCGAGTCATGACAGAGACTTTGCGACGATTACGGGGGCTTTGGTGAAACTTTTCGAAACCTATCCTGAGATGCGTTTAGTGTTGACGGGACCACTTGATACAGAGAGTGAATTGAATCAGTACAACGACCGTATCGAGCGTATTCCTTTTGTCCCACGCAAAGAACTGTTTGGAAACATCGCCTCACTTGATATCAACGTGGCGCCACTCGAGATCGGTAACCCGTTCTGTGAGGCCAAGTCAGAGTTAAAGTTTTTTGAAGCGGGTATAGTGAAGGTACCGACGATAGCTGCGGCTACGGGGACTTTCCGTGATGCCATTACCGACGGCGTGGACGGTTTTGTAGCAGATACGACGGAAACATGGGTAGACAAAATTGGCTTATTGATTAAAAATAAAGACCTACGAGCGGAAATGGGGAACAAGGCACGACAAACAGCTCTTGATCGGTACACGACGGTAAATGCAAAAAATGGAAAGTATTATCAATATTTGAGGAGTAGAATTTCATCAGTCATGTAACTATTAGCCATATAACCATGAAAATTCTTATTACGGGAGGTGCCGGTTTCATAGGTAGTACGACTGCAAAGGCTCTAATGGACCGTGGTGATACTCCGATCCTCATCGACAACTTCAATGATTACTACGATCCCAAGATCAAAGAAGATCGGATCAAAAAGTTTTTGAAGCCCTATAAGGGACAATTCAAGCTCTATCGGGGAGATATTCGTGACCCAAAGTTCTTGGAAAAGGTATTTAAAAAAGAACGTCCAGAAAAAGTGGTTCATCTCGCTGCGATGGCTGGGGTACGCAATTCACTCAAGAACCCTGCACTCTATGCTGATGTCAATGTGATGGGGACGGCGTACCTTCTGGATCTTGCCGCGAAGTACAAGGTGCAGAATTTCCTCTACGCTTCGTCTTCGAGTGTGTATGGTAACAACAAGAAACTCCCATTTTCGGAAACGGATCCAGTAGACACACCGATCTCACCGTATGCTGCGACCAAAAAAGCCACCGAGCTTATGGCACACGTGTATAGTCACATTCACGGGCTACCGACGACAGGACTCCGTTTCTTTACCGTGTATGGTCCGTGGGGACGGCCCGATATGGCACTGTTTGATTTTACCCGGGCCATATTTGCTGGAGAAACGATTAAAGTCTACAACTTCGGTAACATGACTCGAAACTTCACGTATGTCGACGACATTGTTTCTGGCATTCTGACTTGTCTCGATGCCAATTTGGATTGCGCAGTTATGAATATTGGTGGTGACAAGGAAGAAAAACTGACACGGTTTATTGAGGTAATCGAGAAAAATGTTGGCAAAATAGCCAAGAAAAAAATGATGCCAATGCAGCCGGGCGACGTGCCATCGACCGTAGCTGACATCCGACGTCTCCGGAAACTTGGTTGGAAACCAACGACCCGTATTGATGTTGGTATTAAAAACTTTGTCGATTGGTACCGCGATTATTTCAAAATGTAGCCCAAGAAAACGATAAAGGCGACCAGAGTTCTCTAGGGCAAGACCAGGCTCAATTTCGGTGGCATTGACAAGGGTTTGAATCTATCGAATCTTTTTCCTAAAATCACCCACCCTGGGCCAGCAATGGCACATGGTGGTTTTTTAGATTTCAGAGAAATAGTTGTACAATGATCGCAGTCTCTACACCTAAAAATCCTATGTTAAAAGCAAATACCCAAAAACGAGTTGCTATCTGCATTGATGGGAGTAATCTTTACCACTATGTTGGTTTCTCCCATAAACCAACATTAGGACTTCAAAAGTATGCTACTGAATCAAGACTGCTTATCAAAGAGGAGTTGGAACCTTTTGTTTTTCGAGATCTGATTTTAAAATCACGATAAGTATTTTACTAAGATTTATTGGAATGAAGATAGCTCTCGTTCATGATTATTTGGTGCAGTATGGCGGTGCCGAACGCGTTCTGGAGGCTTTTACCGAGCTCTGGCCCTATGCTTCTATTTATACAATTCTCTACGATCCAGAAGCAATGCGGGGGAAGTTCGTCGAGAAGCAAATTTATACGTCGTTTCTCCAGAAGTGGCCGATAGCGAGGAGGCATCATCGGCTTTTTCCACCCCTTATGCCCCTTGCTATTGAGCAATTTGATTTTCGGGATTACGATGTGGTACTTTCAGATTCGTCGAGTTATGCCAAGGGAATTATCACCAGGCCTGAGACACTCCATATCTCCTATGTGCATACACCGATGCGTTATGCCTGGGATGATTGCCAGAAGTACACCGAAGATTTCGGTTTTCCGCGCTTGGTGAAAAAACTGGTACCCTTTTTCATGAACCCGATTCGAGTGTGGGACAAGGCGACGGCTGATCGGGTTGATTACTACATCGCTAACTCAGAATTCGTCCGGAAGCGCATCAAAAAGTATTACCACAAAGAGGCAGAAGTGATTCATCCACCAGTTGAGATCGAACGTTTTTACATTGCTCGGCCAGAAGAACGTAAGCCATATTTTCTCATGGTTGGCCGTCTCATCGCTTATAAACGTCATGACATTGCAATCGAAGCTTTTAATCGACTCAAGCTACCGCTCAAAATCATTGGGCGTGGGCCAGAACATGCTCGATTGCGGAAACTTGCGGGGCCAACAATTGAGTTTCTTGATCGTGTACCGGATGAAGATTTACCGAAGTATTATGCCGAGTGTCAAGCTTTTATCTTCCCGCAAGAAGAAGATTTCGGTATTGTGGCCCAGGAAGCCTTTGCCTCGGGCCGTCCAGTGATTGCCTATCGGGGTGGGGATATCGTCGAACACTTGAAGGTCGGGGTAATGGGGGAATTATTTGATGCTCAGACGACGGACTCGCTTGTGGCAACCCTGAAGAACTTTGAGGCTGATCGATATGATTCAGACGTTATTCGGGCTGGAGTGCAGGTTTTTGACAAAGCTCAGTTTAAGGCTAAAATAAAGTACTTGGTAGAAAAGAAGTTATTCGAGCATCTCTCGCGATGAGTCTAAAGCCTATGACATTTACTGAATTAGTAGCCATCTTTGATCGAAGCCGGTTTCTTTTTTTGGGGACGATGTTTGTGACGATACTTGTAGGTATTGGGGCGTACCAGTTTCAGCCCGTCTTTTATACCAATGAATTGATTCTTTCGGTAACTCGTACTAGTGTGACTTCTGCACAAGAATACAGCTATGACCATTTTTATCGTCTCCAGGCTGATGAACGTATAGCAGAGAGTCTCAGTCAGTATCTCGGCAGTGAGACTGGGAAGCGAACAGTGGCTGAGCGGGCAAAACTCTCGACTGAAGCATACCGAACTTACACGAATGCTCGGCCAAAAGTAGTACGTCTGGGAACAAATATCATTAAGCTGCAGTATAAAACACGAGATGTATCCGAAGGAGTTCTTCTTGGTGAGGCGATAGTGGCTGGGGCCAATGAATACCTTTTTTCACTCAACGAAGATGCCCGACAAAAAGAGTGGTTTACCGTGATTGGTGAAAAGCCAGTAACCAAGTCAGCTCTCTGGAGTTTGTCACGGGTAGTGCCCATTGTGACGGGCGTTGGAATCTTTGTAGCTTTTTGGGCCGTACTCATCAATTACTTTTGGCGGAACTATCAAAAATACAAAAGAGAGACTGTCGGATAGGAGAGGGCATGATTCATGATTGAACGGCTATGAGGATAGGAATAGACATCCGGTCTCTCGCTGGAGGAAAACAGAGTGGGGTAGAGGAATACGTGCGCGGGCTACTCCGCGAGGTGTTTGTTTTGGGTAAAGAGCATGAATTTATACTCTTTTTTAACGCCTGGGGCAAGGGCGAGCCAGACCTTTCCTTTGCGCAGGACTTCCCATATGTGACGATCAAACGTTTTCGTATCCCCAACAAACTCTTGAATTTTGCGCTCTGGTACCTGCGGTATCCTAAGCTTGATCAGCTTATTGGTGGGGTTGATGTTTTTTTTATGCCCAATATGAATTTTGCTGCTTTCTCGAAACAGGTGCAGCTGATCGTAACGGTACACGATCTTTCGTTTGAGTGGTTCCCAGAAACGTTCTCAAAAAAGCAACGTTTGTGGCATTATATGGTCAATCTACCAGGACTCCTTCGTCGGTCTGACAAGGTTGTAGCAGTTTCGCAGTCTACGGCCGATGATGTGCGGACTCGCTATCGAATTTCACAAGGTAAAGTACACACTATCATGAGTGGAGTGAGTGAGAAATTTTATCCCGTTGACCGCAATGATATCCGTCTTATCGAGGTACAAAAAAAATACAGGCTTCCTTACCGTTTCATTCTTTCTTTGGGTACGCTTGAACCACGCAAGAATCTTCTTTCGCTCGTCAGAGCCTACGAAGTGTTTCATCAAACGGCAGTAGGGGAAAGTGTGAAGTATGAACTCGTCATTGCAGGGACTCCAGGCTGGAAGTGTGAGGAACTCCTCGAAGCAGTACGCCGTTCGCCGGTCCGGCACCATATACACCTTCTTGGCTTTGTGGATGAGCGGGACAAAGCAGCACTCTATACGCTGTCGAGTGTTTTTGTATACCCATCTTTCTACGAAGGCTTTGGTTTCCCTCCGCTTGAAGCGCTCACCTGCGGTATCCCAGTTATAGCCTCTCACTCGGCTTCACTGCCGGAAGTCGTGGGTAATGCCGGTATTCTCATTGATCCATATAGACCGGATGAAATCCTCCAGGCTCTCCGTCAAGTGCTGGGTGATAAGGATTTACATTTGATGCTTTCGGAGCGGTCGTTGATACAGAAACAGCTTTTCTCTTGGAACAAATCTGCGAAACATTTTTTAGAGCTTTTGAACAAAATCTAAGACTTCTCTGTACAAAATTAAGTTTTTGTAGCATAATAGCATTCTTAAGTGGAGGGCTATTTTTGTATGTTAACCGTTACCGGACTGAGAAAAACTTTTGGGACCAAGCGCCTTTTTTGGAATGCTGGTTTTTCGGTGGGTGCCGGGCAGCGGGTGGCGCTTATCGGCCCCAATGGCAGTGGCAAATCGACTTTGCTCAAGATGCTTTCGGGGCTCGAACCGACGGATCGGGGAGAGATTCAACTCGCTAAAAATACTCTTGTCGGTTATCTTCCCCAGGAAACCATTGCTGAGGGCGATGTGACCACTATCGTTTTTTTGCGGCAGGCTGCTGGCCTTGGAGAGCTTGAGGATGAAATGAAATCATTGGAGTCACGGCTTAGCAGTGAAGAAGTTTTGCTTCGCTACGAAGCACTCCAGGAAACATACCGAAAACTTGGAGGCTTCGCTTTTCTTGATCGAGCCTCATCGGTGCTCTCTGGTCTTGCGCTTCCAGCAGATTTACTCGAACGTTCTCTTAAGACGCTTTCAGGCGGAGAGAAGCGCAAGATCGCTCTCGCCGGAGTAATTCTTCGTGGAGTAGATTTACTGCTTCTTGATGAACCAACCAATAATCTTGATCTCCAAGCTCTACTTTGGCTTGAGCAGTATGCCCGTCTTTTTAAGGGAACGCTCATCGTGGCATCGCATGACCGAGCGTTTCTTGACCGAGTAGTAGAAAAAGTACTCGAAGTTAATACCGAGAAGCATGCCCTCACGCTCAGTAAGGGAAATTGGTCTACTGCGGCCGAAGTACGGGCACATGTTTTACGCCGAGCTAAAGAAGATTATCGTGAGCAAGAGGCAGAAAAAGAGCGTCTAGAGGCTTCTTCAGTGGAAAAATTGGATTGGGTAGAACATACCAAAAAGAAACGTGGGCCAGATCGCGACAAACTTACTTCTAACTACAAAAAAGAACGTGCTATTAAGAAATTTACTGGAGCATCGAAAGCTCTCGAAGGACGACGGAAACGCCTTACTCGGTATGAAAAACCGTTTGAGCGGACCCCACTTGCATTTTCGCTTTCAAAATCTGCCCAGTTGAAACCGCCGACCATTGTCTTAAAGGGCGTTGCTATTGGCTATGATAAGAAAAATCCAATCGCCAAGAGGGTGAATCTTCGTATTCCGTACGGGAAACGGGTGATGTTTCTTGGTATGAATGGGAGCGGCAAGTCGACGCTTTTGAAAGTGATCACTGGTGAGTTACCGCAGTTGACTGGTCAAGTGACGCGCAGTAAAAGCGTGCTCTTTGGTGATCTTATGCAAGAGCATCACGTACTGCCGCTGAATCAAACACCTCTACAGTACTTTGCGAAACAATTACATATTTTTGATGAACAAGCCGTTCTTCTGTTGTTATCACGTTTTCAGTTTTCACCGGAAGTGGCTCGTGAAAAAATCGTTCATTTAAGTCCGGGGGAGCGGGTGCGTTTCTTGTTGGCCACTTTGGCGGCCAGCGGTGCCAATGTACTCATCCTTGATGAACCAACCAATCATCTTGATGTCGAAGCGATCGAGGCTCTCGAAGAAGCTTTAGCTGAATATCACGGCACACTACTCTTAGTTACTCATGATGAGACATTTCTTTCTCGTTTGACGGTAGATGAGTATTTTTTGGTCGAAACTGGGACAGTGAAACCACTGGCGGATTTCACACTCTACAAAGACAAGGCCATTCGTCTCGCTCGACAGAAGCTTCGTCGGCTGAAATAGCTACTTTTTTGCCATTTTTGCCATACTTGAGAGGAGTTTCACTTTGGGATACTATAAGGTGTACCCTATCCCGTATGGCATTCTCTTCTCAGTCTTTTTGGAAACAACTTGAAAGTCGGCTTTTTGGGCATGTGACCCAAGATATTGGCATTGATCTCGGTACCGCTAATACCCTGGTGTATGTGCGTGGCCGCGGTATCATCATCAATGAGCCATCGGTAGTAGCTATCAACAATCGTACAGGACAGATTCTCGCTATTGGTCGCGAGGCCAAGAAAATGGTGGGAAAAACACCAGGGCATATCGTAGCTATCCGTCCATTGGTTGATGGGGTGGTATCAGATTTTGAAATCACCCAGCAGATGCTTCGCTATTTTATTAGCAAGGTAACGGAAGGAAACTTCAAATTTCTTCGTCGGCCCAGAATACTCATCGGTATCCCGTCAGGAGTGACCGAGGTGGAGAAGCGGGCTGTAATTGAGGCGGCGATGAATGCTGGTGCACGCCAAGCGTTTCTTATCGATGAGCCAATGGCAGCGGCTATCGGTGGCCGCTTGCCAGTTATTGATGCGGCCGGCAATATGGTGGTAGACATTGGTGGCGGGACGACCGAGATTGCCGTCATCTCTCTCGGGGGTGTTGTCATCGCGCGCAGTCTTCGAATCGCGGGAGACGAAATGAATGAAGACATTGTGCGGTACTGTCGAGACGAATTTAATTTACTCGTGGGAGAACGGACAGCTGAAGATGTAAAGATTTCAATTGGTAGTGCGTATCCTTTGAAAGAAGATCTGCGTTATGCTGTTCGTGGGCGCGATCTTGTTTCGGGCCTTCCCAAGGAGGTGATGCTGACTGATACACACGTGCGGGAGGCCTTGTCGCGTTCGATCCGTATCATCGTGAATAATGTCAAAACAGTAATTGAGGAAACGCCACCAGAGTTGCTCTCAGACGTGATGCAACGAGGAATCGTGCTTTCTGGTGGAGGGAGTCTTATCCGAGGACTCGACAAGCTTTTGGCGAATCAAACGGGGATTCCAGTGCGCACCATCGATGATCCATTGACCGCGGTAGTGCGGGGTACAGGTATTGTACTTGATGATATGGAAACTCTAAAAGAGGTTCTAATCGAAGACGAACAAGGCAAACCACTCATGTAAACTGATTTTACTACTTGAATATATGCAGCCAGAAACCACATGGATCAAGAGACGATGGCCGCTTTTGGCGGGAGTGTTTGGTCTCGGATTTCTAGTGTTCGTTTTGGCGCCACCAGATTTTTTTCGGCCACTGCAGGCAGTGTTTGTGACAGCAACTACTCCCTTTGAGAATATGTTTTCTTGGTTGGGTTTTGAATTGAGGGAAAGCGGAAGTTTTCTTGGTTCGATCCGAATACTCAAAGAAGATAATGAACGTCTTCATCGTGAAGTCTTGTCACTTACTGGAAGTCGGGCGCAACTTAAGGCCTTGCAACAGGAAAACGCTGAACTACGACGACAGGTAGGGTTGGAACCACACCCGGGAGCGACGCTTTTGGCGGGCGAGGTAATAGCAAGAGGCACGGGAGGGCTTTCCACGACCATTCGTATCAATCGAGGTGAAAGCCAAGGGGTACGACCAGGGATGCCGGTGGTAACGGCAGGCAACATTTTGATTGGTCGAGTTTTGAGTACTGCCCCCTTTTCCGCTGAAGTGCGCCTTTTGTCTCATCACGAGAGTCTTATTGCTGCTATGGCAGAAGAAATTGCTGGACAGATGATTGTACGTGGCGACCATGGAGTAGGGTTACTGCTTGACTTGGCTCGACCAACCGATACTCTCTCGCCTGGGACGATGATTATGACTTCAGGGTTAAGTGATGGGTTGCCAGCGGGCCTCTTGATTGGAACTATTCAAACAGTAAGGCCTTCTGCAGACCAGTTGTTTCAGCAGGCCACTATCGTTCCTCCGGTACGGGCTGACAGCCTCCGCTTCGTGAGTGTGATGATTTCATTCTAAATGCACTGAATAGCTTATGCGTTTCTTTCGCTGGCACTTTCTCCTTATTCTCTTCTGGGTTATTTTTGAGGTTTCTTTTTTGCAAATTGTCTTTCCTAATGGAAAGGCACCCCTAGCGATACTCGCACTTGTAGTTGCTATGGGTATTGTCTTTTCGTTGGATCGTGCCTTTGGATTGGCGTTTCTAACTGTTTTGCTTTTTGATCTTTCGCGGGCAGGTACATTGACCACCTTCTTTTTCTTTGCTCTGCCATTGGTGCTTATTACTGGATTTGTGAGAGAGCGCTTTTTTCCCGAGAGTCATTCATTGATTCATCCGCAGGCCATACTTTTCTTTTTGGTAAGCTTGATCGTGTATGAAGTTTTCACCCCTGCTTTTTCTTGGCCCTCGGGATGGGATATGCTCCTAGGGTTGGGGATGTTTCCTGTAGTATTTTTTTCTGTGTATCGCTTGGAAGAGTGGCTTGTTTCGAGTTCGCTCTTAGAGTTTCGTGGCTTGCGTCAAAGTTCAAAGTAATTACCTATGAGTTGGTTTTCTTCTCGTTCACCCAAACCACCGTACGAAATCGATGATGCTGTGTTGACATTGACCCAGAAAGACGCGGCTCGCTTGGAGTGGCCGATCGAAAGACAGGGAAGTGCGTGGCTGTTTGGCTGTAGTCTTTTGGTGCTAGTCATTTTCTTTGGTCGTTTTGGTTATCTCAATATTGTTCGTGGAGGTGAGTACCAGGCTATGGCTGAGCGCAATAGTCTTCGTTCTATTGTGCTTTCAGCCCCACGTGGGATTATCACTGATCGTTTTGGTGTGCCGCTGGTTGAAAATGAGCCGAGCCTCGGCGCGGCGATCGTGCCAGGTGATTTACCAGGAGACCAGACCGGACGAACACAAGTCCTCGAAAATATCAAAAGCTTTTTTGGTCCTGACGAGGAAACGTGGGCATCAATCATGACTCGTTTGGACGGAGGCAGTTTCCAACCGATACTCCTCAAAGACCATTTGGAGCAAAGTGTTATCATTCATTTTTTAGCGGAACGACAGAAGTTTCCAGGGATTGTTCTTCTTAAGACAGCCGAGCGTAAGTATATTGACGGGACTGTTTTTTCGCACATCATCGGATATGAGGGGAAAATTCGCGCGGATGAATTAGCTGAGCGTAAAGATGCAGGATATACCATGACGGATTCTATCGGGAAACAAGGTATTGAAAAAAGCTATGAAAAGGAACTCCGTGGAGTGCATGGGGGGGAATTGGTGGAAGTGGATGCCTTGGGACAAGTGAAGAAAGCGCTCGGCATTATCGCACCCCAAAAGGGGAGTGATCTAACACTGACTATTGATGCTGGTCTTCAACGAGAAGCATACCGTGTTATGGAACGCATCCTGGGCGAAGCTAAGCTTGAGAAAGGAGCTTTGGTTGCCCTTGATCCAAAAACTGGAGCGGTGCGCGCCTTGGTAAGTTTTCCTGGGTACGACAATAACCTGTTTGCTCGGGGCATTAGTCAGAAGGAGTATAGCGCTCTAGCCAATGATTCACGGAAACCATTGTTCAATCGGGCTATTGCTGGTGAATATCCACCAGGCTCTACAATTAAGCCAATCCTCGCAGGAGCAGCCTTGGCCGAGGGGTTGATCACGCCTGAAACTACGATTGAAAGCCGGGGAGGTATCCAGGTGGGTCGATCATTCTTTGGTGACTGGAAGGCCCATGGGTTGACTGATTTACGACGGGCCATTGCGGTGTCAAGTGATGTATATTTTTACTCTATCGGCGGTGGGTATGGAGGTATTCAAGGACTTGGTATAGAACGCATGAAGGCCTATGAGGAACGTTTTGGTTGGGGGAAAAGGACAGGTATTGATCTTCCAGGAGAGCAAGATGGATTTCTCCCGACACCAACCTGGAAACAAGAACGCTTTGGTGAACGTTGGTATATTGGAGATGACTATAATTCCTCTATTGGCCAAGGGTATATCCTGGCGACACCGCTCCAAATCGCATTGGCTATGGCAGCCGTTGCCAATGGCGGAACGCTTCCTAGGCCGCACGTAGTGGAGAGTGTCCAAAAAGGAAATGGTAAAAAGGAAATGTTAACGCCAGAGCCATTAAATAACGGTATTCTCTCTCCTGGTATTTTATCGGTAGTTCGCGAAGGAATGCGTGAAACGGTAACCGATGGGACGGCCCAATCACTTCAGGCGTTACCTGTGGCCGTAGCTGGCAAGACGGGGACAGCCCAGTTTGGGGCTGATAAAAAAACTCATGGATGGTTTGCCTCTTTTGCCCCGTATGATAATCCAGAGCTAGTTATGATTATCCTAGTGGAAGATCAGAGTGAAAATGAGACTTATCACGCTGTTCCGATTACGCAGGCGCTCTATAATTGGTACTTCAATCCCGAAAGAAAACACTAGTAAATCCCATGGTAGAGCCAAAACTTGTGTGGGGTTGACACTCTTTTGGCAGGCTTGTATGATGGGTGGCATCGTGTCTCGAACTGTATTCAAAAACACAATACTCGTAAATTGTTAATACCCGTCCCATGTCCAAAGTTTTTACCGAAGAGGGTTTGAAAAAACTTATTGCCGAACTTGAAGAGCGCAAGAGCACTGTGCGTCAGGAAATCGCGGAATCAATCAAAGAAGCCAAAGAGCAAGGCGATCTTTCTGAGAACGCGGAATACAGTGAAGCCAAGCGTCGTCAGAATGAAAACGAAATGCGTATT
Source organism: uncultured Bdellovibrionales bacterium (assembly GCA_964597355.1). GTDB lineage: Bacteria > Patescibacteriota > Minisyncoccia > Moranbacterales > UBA1568 > SSEF01. The sequence goes on along the minus strand of CAZQWS010000003.1, from coordinate 43,586 downwards.
GCAGAGCTCGAAGCCGAACTCAAAGAATCTGTCGTAGCCGCACCAGTGAAAAAGTCATCAACCGTCCAGGTTGGTTCCAAGCTCACTGTGAAACTGCATGGCAAGGAAATGAGTTTTGAAATCGTTGGTTCGAATGAGGTGGATCCAAGTCGTGGACTTATTTCGAGCGAGTCACCGCTTGGCAAGGAATTTATGGGCAAGAGCAAAGGTGATACGGTTTCGGTAGCTGCTCCCGCGGGCACCATCAAGTACGAGATTCTCTCAGTGAAGTAGCCTGTTGCACTGATTGTGATCGTTTCAATGCCCCGCCTCCTTGGCGGGGTTTTGCTTGCCGATAAGCCAAAAAACCGATAGAGTAATGTCATATGCGTGAAGACATTTTGCAAACCAAACATGAGAAACTTACTAAACTGACAGAACAGTTTGGTTCAGCGTACCCTGAAAAAACTCCACGAAGCCATACGAATGAAATCGTCCTTCGGGATTTTGATACCCTGGTTAAAGATGAGGAAAAAGTTTCAGTGGTGGGTCGAGTCCGCTCGCTTCGTGTGATGGGCAAAATTGCCTTTACTCATATTGAAGACGGTACTGCCAAACTCCAGGGATTTCTTTCTCTCGAAACTTTGGGAGAAGATAACTTCCGCTTGTTTAAAGATACCGTCGAAATGGGCGACTTTGTTTCCATTACTGGGACGGTCTTTCTCACTAAACAAAATGAAAAAAGTGTTCGGGTAGAACAATGGAATATCCTTTCGAAATCACTCTTGCCGCTTCCGGCTGAATTCTATGGCTTGAAAGATGAGGAACAGCTTCTCCGCAAACGTTATTTGGATCTCGTTATGAATCCAGAAACTCGCGCACTCTTCAAGAAGAAAAATATTTTTTGGCAGACCACCCGTCAGTTTTTGGCGGGCAAAGATTTCTTGGAAGTGCAGACCCCGGTACTTGAACACACTCCTGGCGGAGCGGAAGCGGAACCGTTTATTACCCATCATAATGCTTTGGATCAGGATTTTTATCTGCGTATCTCTCTCGAGCTTCCCTTGAAACGACTGCTTGTTGGTGGATATGAACGCGTGTTTGAAATTGGCCGAGTCTTTCGTAATGAAGGTATTGACCGAGAACATCTCCAGGAGTTTGATCACATGGAATTCTATAGCGCTTATACCGATTTTGAAACGGGTTGTGCCATGGTAGAGGATCTCTATCGGCAAATTGTTCGGAGTGTGATCGGGGAATCAGAGAAGAGCGCTTTTGATGGAGAGGAAATTGATTGGAGTAAGCCGTTTCCCAGAATTGATTATTTTACAGAGTTCAAACGAGAAACTGGTATCGATCTTTCTGATGAAGTGAGTGTAGAGATGCTTCAGGCTCAAGCTGATGAGCTGGGGATTAAATATGACTCAACTGCTGGCAAGGGGCGCCTTATCGATACCATTTACAAAAAAACAGTCCGCCAAAAACTCATCCAACCTTGCATTCTCGTGGGTCATCCGGTAGAAGTTTCACCTCTTGCCAAGCTTGATCCTGAGAATCCTCGTCGGACGCTCCGGATGCAGCCTATCGCTGGGAAAAGCGAGCTCGGGAACGGCTTTGCTGAGCTCAATGATCCTATCGATCAAAGAACACGATTTGAAGCTCAGATGAAACTTCGTGAAGCAGGGGACAATGAAGCTCAGATGATTGATGAAGATTTTCTTGAAGCGCTGGAATACGGGATGCCACCAGCGTTTGGTTTTGGTATGAGTGAACGCTTCTTCGCTATTCTCATGAATCGTTCCATCCGTGAAACGGTTATCTTCCCACCGGTCAAAAGTTTGCCGAAGGAAGAAAAATAAGGTACAACAAGAAAGCTGGTCGCATACCTGCTCGCAATGCTACGCGACAGTGTTGTGGACGGGGAGCAGCAGCATTTTCACTCCGTTAGACTAACCATGATAGTGTTTACTTGGTCGCATAGTTCAGTTGGTTAGAACGTTCGATTCACATTCGAAAGGTCCCTGGTTCGAGTCCAGGTGCGACCACAATGGTCTAACGGGTAAGCATTGCTGGGGTCGGTAGTTCCCCGCCCGAACGTACCGTTCGGTACGGGTGGGGAATCCACCATTGTCCACAGGTGTAACAGGGTGAAAAAGGTCCCTGAGTAGCCTCCTTCGCTTAGGAAAGCTTCGGACGGCCAGGCAAGTACAACCACTCTTGCCAGTTTTTGATAGCTAGACGGTGAGCAACTGCAATGACTGCTCATTTATCTTTTCGTATAGCCAATTTTTCTGTTCGGATCCATACTGTGACACGTACAAGATCTGACATTATAAGTTTTGCTTGGATAGTTCGACAAGGAGAGATATTGGTCACTATTTCCATCTAGAGATATTTCTATGTATAATCAAGCAATGGAATTTTTTTCATATATTGGACTGCACACTGCGTATTTGTTTATTTTCTCGATTGCTCTCGGACTTGGCCTTGGGGCAGCTATACTTAGTCATGCCTTGTTTCTTTTTGCTGCACGAGATGGGATGATCTCAAAAGACGAATTTTCATTATTGAAGTTGTCACGCAGGGTGGTGTGGGCTGCGCTACTTTTATACAGTATGAGTGGCATTGGACTTTTTACGCTGGCGTATGAGTCGATGTTGACTCTGGGTATTTTCTACGCCAGCATGACTGTCGCGGTGATTCTCGTCACGAATGAATTTGTATTCAGTTTTCGGCACCTGCCACGTGTTCGGAATATGCATAATGGAGGTATCGCACTCGACGCTTTTCTTCTTGAGAGTGGCGTGCTGTCTGTAGTTTCCTGGGTGTTTCTCATGTTTCACCACGTGATTTACAGGACTGACATTGGCTATTTTGCATTCATGGCACTCTACGCGATGACGCTCGTTGTCGGCGTACTCATTACGTGGATCGTCCATCATAGATTTGTTCGATCGAACGATGCAATGATATTGAAGCGCTCTTTGTTTGCGGCATTTATATTTGGTATAGGTTTTAGCGCTGCGTGGTTTTTTGATGCTGATCGGGTAGTTAACCCAGCGATTATCGGAAAGGAAATAGTTCAGAAAGCTTCCGGTGTAAAATATACAGTTGATGATGTCACTCTTCATAATAATTCGGAAGATTGTTGGCTTATTATTGACGGAAAAGTATTCAATGCTACTGAATCATCAAGATTGCATCCAGCGATGTTCAAATGTGGCACAGATGTTAGCGCTAACTATCACAAGAATCATGGTGATGGGATACGCGATAAGATGATGAAGTATTATATCGGTGATCTTGGAAATGGAACTGGAGTTACGAATGTGGATATTCCATTTCAAAAAAATACAGAATTGAAGCCATACCGTGAACTTTATGCGAAAGAAAATTCATGGAATCCACAGAATCTCATGATTGTTGTTGAGAAGGATGATGAGAAACTTTTGGTTATTGATGGATTGACTCACGAGATCATTGGGCGCATTCATGATGTTGGCTTCCAGCCCCATACCTCTGTTTTCTCGCCTGAGGCTGCGCATATGTTTATCATTTCTCGTGATGGATGGCTTACAAAAATCGATCTCAAAACACTTCAGCCAGTAAAAAGTATAAATGTCGGAGAAAACTCGCGTGGTACTGCCATCACTGACAATGGAAAATACGTTGCAGTCGGAAACTACGCGCCTGGTAATCTGGTGATTCTTGATGCTGTCACCATGGAAATACAGAAAACAATATCGCTTACGATGGAGGTGAATGGAGAAATGGTCGAATCAAGAGCAGGAGCGGTTGTTGAAGATGGTAATCGTATTATTGTGGCTCTTAAGGATACAATGAGTGTATGGGCTATAGATACGGACAAACCTGACTTTCCAGTTACGCATAAATTTTCGGATATCGGCGGAAATGTCCCTGCGCTTCACGACGCATTCCTTACTCCTGGTGGAGAGTATTATGTTGTTGCTTCACAGGGATCAAAAACCGCCTGGGTTCTTGACCTTGCTACGATGAAGTCAGTTGCTGAGATTGAGACTGGAGAGACGCCACATACTGGCCCCGGCGCTGCATGGGGGAATTATATCTATGTGCCGGCACTTGGTGAAGGTCTTATAACTGTTATCGATACAATAACTTGGAAGCCGGTAAAATATATTAAAACAGGAGGACCAGGACTCTTTGTGCGGAGTTATAGCAAAGACCCTTCATACCCGTATGTGTGGGCTGACACAGCGTTCGGTGACCATAAAGATGAGATCTATGTTATCGATGCGCGTGTGAACGAAATAGTTGAAACAATTATCCCAGTTAAAGGTGAGAGCTCATGGCATCCAGAATTTACCTATGATGGGAAATTTGTCTACGTGGTATCACAGTCAGCAAATGAGGTTGAAGTATACGACGCAAACACATTTAAATTGGTAAAACGTATTGTTTCTAAGACACCTTCAGCAATATCGAATGTTGGCCTGCGTATTGAAGAGCCTGGTCTCTAAATTCTTCCTGTTGGGCACATGTACCTTGAGAAAGACAGCATCTGGAGTGTCGGATACTTCGTCTCAAGCATTGGACTGAATGAAGATCAAATCAAACGCTATATCGCTTACCAAGGAAAACAAGAGCAGCCCCAGACGAGTCGTCTCTTTTACCTCCCACCCTCAAGAAAACAAGGATCCTCATGACACACAAGGAACCCCCGGACAACCGTAGGGCAATTCGGGGAGGAGGTTATTGTGACATAGAGAGAAGACTCTCTTTAACAATAAAAGATTCTTGTAAGAATCTTCAATCCCGATCATCAACCCGCAGCTATAGAGGAGGTCTGTCATGGCACTTCCCCAACGACTTTCTTTGGAACAACAGCCTGAACCGCAGCTTAGACTGGATCGGTTCTAGTCGGGGTCATGAACCATGGGGCTTCTTCGACCTCAAGCATGAGAACTTTAGTGCTCTTTCGAAACCCTAACCGTGCAATGCATGGACGGGGCTTTGCTTTTTATAGGGGAATTCCGTATGCTATACATGTCATGTTTTTCTTTTCTCCACGCTAAAACCTATTACCTAAAACCTGTTTTCCTATGCTCGATATCCAGTACATCCGCGACCATGTTGAAACTATCAGGCAAGCCGTGCTCAATAAGAGGCTTACTTTGGACGTGGATGCACTCTTGGCAGCTGATCAGGACCGTCGATCTCTCCTTCGTGAGGTAGAGGAATTGCAGTCGCTCAAAAACGATATTAACGATCTCATCCACCAGGCCAAAACCCCTGAGGAACGCACTGAGGTGATTGCTAAGGGGAAGGAGATTAAAGCGAAACTTGAGGAGAAGGAACCATTGCTCGCTGCTGCTCAGGCTAAGTACGATGAATTGATGGCTGAGGTGCCCAATGTACCGAGTGATGATACTCCTATTGGTAAAGATGAAAGTGAAAACAAAGTTTTACGAACAGTCGGCGATATCCCTCAGTTTGCCTTTCAGCCCAAGGAACATTGGGAATTGGGGGCGGCGCTCGACATCATCGATACCGAACGAGCCGTAAAAATTAGCGGGAGTCGTTTTGCATACCTTAAAGGCGATGCGGCCTTGCTTCAGTTTGCCTTGATTCAGTATGTTTTCTCGGTACTGACCAATACGGAAACGCTTCGCACAATTGCCAGTGAAGCTGGACTCACGGTTTCTGATAAACCCTTTGTCCCGATTGTCCCGCCAGTCTTGGTAAAAACTGAGACACTCTCACGGATGGCCCGGCTCGAGCCAAAAGAAGAGCGCTACGCTGTTCCGGGCGATGATTTATACTTGGTGGGGAGCGCCGAACACTCGATCGGTTCGATGTACATGGATGAAACGCTTGATGAGTCAGAACTTCCAATCCGGTACATTGGTTTTTCTTCAGCTTTCCGCCGAGAAGCGGGTTCCTACGGCAAAGATATGAAGGGTATCCTGCGTCTGCATCAATTTGAAAAGCTTGAGATGGAATCATTTGAAGTTTCTGAACGTTCCCGTTCCGAACATGATTTCTTTACCGCTATTCAAGAATACTTGATGCGCTCTCTCGGTATTCCGTACCAAGTAGTGCTCAAGTGTACGGGTGATATGGGTACGCCCAATGCTCGAGCAGTTGATATCGAAGCCTGGATTCCTGGACAGAATAAATACCGAGAAACCCATACTGCTGACCTCATGACTGATTATCAGGCTCGTCGGCTCAATACCAAAGTGAAACGAATCGATGGCCGACTGGAGATGGTTCACATGAATGATGGCACGGCCTTTGCTATTGGTCGCACGCTCATTGCTATCCTTGAGAACTACCAACAGGAAGATGGTAGCGTAGTGATACCGGAGGTTTTGCGGTCGTTTGTTGGCAAGGACAAAATTTGGAAAAAATAGGGACAGGAAGCGATAAACCTTCAAGGCTTGTCGCCTTCCTTATTTTGTTGTAGGTTATATGTTGTGTTCTATGGGTGCGTAGCTCAGTCGGTAGAGCAGTGGCCTTTTAAGCCAACGGTCGAGGGTTCGATTCCCCCCGCACCCACAAAATGAAAAAATTCAAACGAGAAGTTTTTCTGTTTTTTACCCTAAGACTCTCATGCTATACTAGGGACAAAGGAAAACTATGCAAAAACTCTCACTTGGAGGATTACTCCTATCAGTTTTGGTGCTTTCTGGCTGCAGTCTAACCCCTCCAAGAATAGGTAGTGGAGGGACGGGCGGTTCGAATGCTTTTCAGGCTAATGCTTTACCGGGATCAATATGGCGTTCGACTGACGGTGGCAAGACTTTTGAGCCCAAGGTTACCGTAGATGAAAAACGGAGAATTACGTCCGCCGAGGTTTTGGACATTTCCTTTGTTACGCGGGATCCGCAAGGGGATCCTAATCCTTCTCGGGCCCCAAGTATTTTCGTAGCGACAGTAGATAGTGGTATTTTCAAGAGTAGTGACGCGGGAGAACTCTGGGAGCCACGCGAATTCCCTCCCCAGAAAGTTTATCGATTTACAGCCGACTCGGTGAATCCTGAGCGCATGTTCGCGACTGGTGTCGTGGCCAATCGGGCCAAAATTTTCCGAACCAAGGATGGCGGTAATACCTGGGTGGACGTTTATACGGAGCCAGGGACTGGCACAGTGATTACTTCCCTTGCCCAAGCGCCTCGTTCACCAGAGACTATTTTCGCTGGGACAAGTACGGGTACGGTAGTACGTAGTATGGATGGAGGAGAGACTTGGAAGAATATCGGTACGAGTATCAATGGCCCTATCACTGAAATTGCTTTCGATGCTGCCGATCAGAATCGTCTCTACGCGCTTGCTTTCGAGAAGAAAGTTTACCGTTCTGATGACAATGGCCTTATTTGGAATGACCCAATCACATCACAAACAGGGACAGGGGTTTCTGTAGTGACGCCGAGTGGAATGGTGGCGCTCATCGCTGATCCTTTGGTTTCAGGGACACTCTACCTTGGCACCAAGGCGACAGGTATCTTTCGGAGCGTTGACGCTGGCGCTACTTGGCAGAAACTCAATATTATCGAAAGTGCTGAGAAATTTCCTATTCGAGCCTTTGCTGTAAACCCAAAGAATTCGAGTGAGATCGTGTTTGCTTCAGGACGTACGTTTTATAAATCAACTAATAGCGGAGATACTTGGTCTGTGGTGCCGCTCAATGTAGATCGTGACATCTCAGTTGTGGCTTATGATCCTTTCGATTCAGGTACACTGTATCTCGGGCTGCGTAAATTCAAATAATTTTTATCTCCTACCTACTACATATGACGAAAGACATGATTGATGCTAAAAAAGATGGTTTTGAAAAGGCTATCGCTCACTTTGAAGGAGAACTAACCAAGCTTCGTACGGGACGGGCTCATCCCGGGCTTGTTGAGGGGCTCTTGGTGGACTACTATGGCACACAGACACCCGTGAAGCAGATGGCGAGCGTGACGGTGCCAGAACCACGGCAGATTCTCATTTCCCCCTGGGACAAGGGAACTCTTGCTAGTATTGAAACCGCTGTCCGCGAGTCAGATCTTGGCCTCAATCCTATGAATGATGGGATTGGCATTCGAATTACGTTGCCAGCTCTTACTGAAGAACGTCGTAAAGAATTAGTCAAAGTTTTGAATACTAAAGCCGAAGAAGGGAAGATCGCGATTCGCTCGGTGCGTGAAGACATCTGGAAAGACATCCAGGAAGTCGAGAAGAAAGGACTCATTAGTGAGGATGACAAATTTCGTGGCAAAGACGATCTTCAGAAAGTAGTGGATGGGTATAATCAAAAGCTAGAAATGCTTCGAGAGAAGAAAGAGAAAGAAATTATGACGGTTTAAACTTATGCTCACTATCCTTATTTTCGTTCTTGTTCTTGGAATCCTTATTTTTGTACATGAACTCGGGCATTTCCTCACAGCTCGGCGCAATGGTATCACCGCCGAAGAGTTTGGTTTTGGTTTCCCACCACGCATTTTTGGCTTTGTGTTTGATGACTTCACCAAGAAGTTTCGTTTGGTAAAGGGGAATGAAAATGTAGATAGTCCCCATACAGTCTACTCCCTCAACTGGATTCCTTTAGGGGGGTTTGTGCGGATCAAAGGGGAGGATCGACAGAGTGTTCATGAGCCAGATAGTTTTGCTGGGAAAAGTGCCTGGGTTCGTTTCAAAGTGCTCGTGGCTGGAGTGATGATGAACTTCCTTTTGGCTTGGGTGCTTTTTGCGGTTGTTCTCATGCTTGGTTTTCCAGAGCAGATTGATCCCGAGGACCGAGCCAAGTACCATATAACGAAAGTACAAATTCTCCAGGTACAGCCTGGTACACCAGCGGAGGAAGTGGGACTGTTGGCGGGGGATGTTTTGAAAAAACTTGATACTGCCCCAGTCAAGAATCTTGATATCGTGACGGAGTACATTGCGAGCCACAAGGGCAAGGAAATCGCGATTACAGTTGAACGGGGAGAGAAAACCCTGGTGCTCAAGGGTACTCCTCGGATGAATGCTCCAGCTGGTGAGGGGGCGCTCGGGATTAGCTTTTCGGAAACGGCTATCGTCAAATACGGATTCTTTGAGGCTATTTGGAGAGGGCTCCAACAGACGTATCTCAAAACCATGGAGATACTGATGGTCTTGGTCACGATGATCGGGAGTCTTTTCACGGGCGAGAAAACCAACGTGGATATCGCTGGACCAGTGGGTATTGTCTATCTCACCAAACAAATGACGGAGCTTGGATTAGTATATCTCTTGTACTTTGCGGCGATTCTTTCGATCAATCTCGGTATTATCAACGCGCTGCCTATCCCAGCTCTCGATGGTGGGCGTATTCTCTTTGTCTTGATCGAGAAGCTCAAAGGTTCGCCGGTGTCGCAGAAAGTGGAGGGGTATATGCATCAAATTGGATTTTTGGTGCTACTTTTCCTGATGCTTTGGGTTACTTTTTACGATGTCTTGCGTTTTGACTTATGGGGGAAGCTGACAGGGTAGTTTCTTGGCTTAAATAAAGCCTAAAATTTAGTAATAGAAGGGACTCGCCCCGTTAGAAGTAGGCTCTTAAGCCGCAACTTCTAACGGGGTTGACTTTTTGATTAAACTTTGCTATTATTGTTCGTTAGTCTTTAATAGATCAATCTATGTCATTTGCGCAGGTTCTCCGTCTATTAGTCGACAAAAAAGGCAGCTTGATCTTGGCTGGTATCTTTGTGGCGGCCGTGAGTTTTTTTGGCGTGACACTCCTCTCGCCTCGTTTCAAGGTGACGACTGATTTTATGGTGGTGCAGTCCAATACGCAGTATCAGGATTTTTACACCTTGTTCAAATCGTCCGAGTATTTGGGCAAAGTGCTGTCTGAGTCTATTTGGAGTGAACGTTTTATCAACGCTGTTATCGAAACAGGCAAAGTAGGTAAGGAGTTCTTGCCAATGGACAAAAGTGAGCGGCTCAAAGCTTGGCGCTCGATGGTATCGGTCGAGAAGAACATCGAACTCGGGATGCTTTCTGTAACCGTCAAGGCAGATACCGATCGAGAGGCAGGCAAAGTAATGCAGGCTCTCTCGGATGTGTTGATTACTAAGAATATGGAGTTTCGTGGCGGTGACGAAAAAGCTATCGAGATCCGCATTCTCTCTGGGCCGATCACGGAACGCAATCCAGCTCCCAAGGAACTCGTTTCGATTATCGCCCTAGGATTTCTGGTTGGAATATCGCTCATGGCTTTTCGAGTGATTGTCCGAGACATTGGTCGCGGTTACTAAGTTCATAGAGAAGAAGGAGCATCTCCTTCCTCTCGAGGTTTTCTGAGAATGCTCAGCGAATCTCGAGAGGAAAGATTCGAAGAAGTACCTAAACATCCTACTTCAATTCAACTTCAACTAGGAGTCTCAACATGAGGTTCGCTCGTGTCATTCTGGCTCTTGTCGTCGTCTGGCTTACTGGTTGTGCTTCTTCGCTTCCGCGTGATAGCGGTTTCGAAGTTCGTACAGTCGAGACCATTGGAAGGCAAGAACCTTGGCAGAATCGCGTGCTCGACGCAGATGTGTTCGTACCCGAAGGGGTGGCGTACATGTACTTCAAGCTTCCGGAGCCGCTTCCCGATTACTGGAAACAGGAATTCGTGGACACGGCTCGGAGTTACGAAGTGGTGGAAGGTGGCCGCAAGGTTCGCCAACCGCTTATTCGCGAGACATTTCGAGTGATCGTGTTTCTGGAGCATGGGAAAATCGAGCTCTATCAGGCACGCGTCGATCAGAAGGTGAAAGGCTTTGATGTCTTTTTCCCTCTTGCAGTTGACACCCGGCGTTTCGCCGGGAAGTCCATTCTCATCCTGTCTTCGGACGGGAAATGGGGGATGACGACGCTTAGCAAGCGAGTGGAATTTCCCAAAGGTTTCAATCCCCAGGAACTCCGCGCTGATTTCTTTGTAACGAATCGTTCACCGGTCATGCAAGTGGTCCGGCTCGATCCGATCAACAACGAACATGCGCGGCTTGCTCTCGACGGTATGCTCCATGGGTTCACGTATGTCTTTGGGCTGCGTGGTCAAAACGGACGCTACCTCGGGAAAAGCCGTCAGGATGTGGAGGCTGTCATAGCTTTCACTTCGCTTGATGGCGTGAGTGACCGACTCCTCTCGTGCACGAGTCTCAAGCTCTCGCCCGGGATGGAAGCGGCATTGCCACTCGTAGGTGCGCTTTACGGCTACCAAGTCGTGAGTGCGTTTGCCAAAGAAGATTGTCTCAAATAGAAGGAGAGGCTCATGATGAGCGACCCTCTTGTCTTCAAACCGATTCGGGATGAAGCGTGGGTCGCTCCTTGCTGCCCACCTTTGTTCCTGAGTTCTTCCAACGAATTCATGGCTGAAGGAGGCCGGAATTATGAGTGAACAATATTCTTCCAAGAGTCACCCGTTGGCCGGATGGGCGGTTTTCGTCATCCTGCTCACTGGTATTACAGGGTTAATCTGGTCGACCTACACGCCTAAGCAAGGCAACGTTGGTCAGGTTACCAAAAACGTGGTAAATCCACCGGGGCAGCAAGCTTCGGTTCCCACTGTTTTGGCAGCTAGCACTCCCGCTCCGGTGGCGAGTGTTCCGGCGGGCATTGCCTCTGAACTGACAGCTGAACAAGTTGTCAATGAGGACAAACAAGCGACTGAATATATGATCAAGAAGGGCGACATGCTCATCAAGATCGCGAAGCAGTACGACCTCGACTGGAAGGAACTCTGCCTCGAGAATAAACTCGAGGATTGCCATGACATTCGGCCGGGCCAAAAGCTCAGCCTTGTTGTGAGCGATGCCACTCTCGCCAGAATGAACAAGGTCGGCAAGCGTTTCTTCGTGCCGAAAAACCGGTACCAACTGGTCGATTGCTCGAAGACGAAGCTTGGTTACTGTGTGTTCAGCCGTCCTGGTGGTGATCCTGTGTGCAAGAAGTTGGACCAAATTGCTGTACTCGCTCGGGATCTCGAAATCCCGAAGGAAACGGCGATGAAGTGGACCACTCTCGTGAAGGAGCGCAAGCTCATCAAGGCTGGGACATTCATCGATGGTCTGTCGTTCGGTCATGGGTACTGGAAGGGGCGTGTCCTCGTCAAACAGGACATGTGGGCCAATGTTGGTGAAATCGATGGCAAGTGGGTGGGGCAGTTTGAACTCTGCTGCAACTTCTTCCCAATGACACTGCCGCCGGTCCCACCGTTACCGGCGGTGACTTCGCCTGAGCCACCTGCTAGCGCTCCGTTCGTAAAAGTCGAACCTTCTGCTGTACCGCCGCCGACACCTGTCGTGCCAGTTGTGCAGGCTCCGAAGCCGAAGGCCATGTGTGATCACATCGATCCTGCAGCGTCTCTCGGTCAGGAGTACACCCTGTCACACGATGATGGGGCGAAGGATGACTCAACGTTCGCGACCGCTAGCGTGTACTGTCTCCGGCGACTGCCGAGTGACGACGGCTCGCATGGTGTCGGTGCCAAGATTACCGCTTCCATGTGGGACGGCAACACGAGTGGCGACCGCGGGCAATTCCGTGGTTGGAACGTGCTCTTCGGCCCCTCCTACAAGCAGATCCTCGACAAGGGGATTGATTGGGAGGTATCGATTGTCGGTGGTAAGCAAGTGGAAAAGTACCAGGAGGGTGCCTACGCTTCCAAGCGTGAGTTCGACCTCGCGGGACTAACCGCTGGCCTCAACGACTATCGGCGCCGACTGAAGGGCGAGGAATGGTTCCCTGAATGGCAAGTGTTCGGCGCACTGACCTTCCCCCTGGGCAAGGACGTGAGTCACTCGTACTTCGGCAAGCCAATTGCCGATACGGGTGATCTCTCGCGTTTCGACTTCGGTCTCCAGGCGGGGTTCCGTCAGTGGATCTACGAGTCTCCGGACGCGTTGGTACACCCGTACTTCCAGGCAGGGGTCTTCGTTCAGCATCCGACCAGTGCTTCGATGAGCCTGCGGGGCGGCATTGCCGACCCGAACCACATCGCGGGCCTTGGTGTTGGGTTCAACTGTGACCTCAAAGAGGACTGCAAAGACCTCGTCCCAGCTCTCGGCTGGTGGGCTGATCCCGTCAAGGGTGGCCGCGTTGTCCGCGACAAGGTGCGTCAGCACCAAATCGTGAGCGAAGCCGCCGAGCGAGGGGTCGCGATGGATCGGGCCAAGAACGGCTTCATCAAGTCGATCGATATTGGCCCGCCGCCATTGAAGTAGGCTGTATATCACTGAACTAAATCTATTGATGCATAAATAGGTCTTGGCGCCACTGTAGGGAGCAATCCTCGCATGCGACTTAGGCACTGATATAGATGAAATTCAGTGAAGCGACATCGTTCGCAATTTGAAAGGGCGGGTATCTTCGTGATATCTGCCCTTTATTCTTTTTAAGACTTATTTATTGGCTTATTATAGCCATTTTTTTTTACATTATTTAGGGTTGACAATAATCATTATTTGCGCTATCATAAAAAGTCATTATTCCGTGGGGAACCTTTCCCCTAGGGAAATGGCGAACCTTCTTTACCATCGGGGATTTCCCCACTCAGCCTCAAGGAGGGGCCACATCATGAAGCAACTGCGCAATTTCTTCTGGGCGCTCATCGCCCTCATCGTGCCGGTGTTCGCGCTGGCGCAGACGCCTTCTGCACCCGCGGCGAAGATCGCGGTCGACGGCTATACCGACGACAAGGGCCATCCCTTGCCGGGCGGCGACTCCGTCATCAACTTCAACTCCGACGGCAGCACCACGACGCTCACCCTCACCAACCTCTACGCCTACGGCGAATCGAGCGAGAAGGAAGGCGGCGCGGATGCCAAACGCGAAGCGTGGTACGGCGAAAACCCAGCCTACTTCCGCGGTGGCACCGTCTACGCGCTCGAGCTCGGCAACGACTGGTGCGGCGGCAAGACCGCAGCGTCCGTTAAGCTGGACAACAAGTGCAAGGACGGCGTCATCGCTTCGGCCAAGGTTGGCGACAACCAAGTGGTGCTCCGGTTCCCGACCCGCAAGGCGAACGGGACGTCGGTTCGCTATCTGCCGATGAACTTCCTCCTCGTCAAGGCCGACGGCAAGCAGGCATGGCTCGGCCACGCTGGCTGGAAGCCGAACAACAATGCGGTCGGCATCGGCGACTTCATGGTACTTGCGGCCAATGACAAGCGCTTCCCAGCGACGGTGGTCGGCTACGACACTTCCGGCAAGGTGGTCAGGCTGACCCCTCAGTCTCGCCGTGAACTCGCGCGCATCATCCAGCCGCCGAGTGGCACCCAGCCGGCTCCGCAAGAAGTTGCGGCCGGCAAGGACGACTGAGCTCTCCTCGGGCTCACTTGGTCAACTGACCAATCACGGGTCTCTCAAGAACGCAAGTTCAAGAGAGACCCTTTTCTTTTGCTTATTTTTCTCTTGACTTTATATATACTTTGTAGCATGATGAATAGTCAAAATCTGGATCGTGTATCTTGGTTTTGGCAGTTTTTTAATCCAATGGTTCTTTAACCAAGGAGCTCTCACATGACTTGGCTCAGCATCCTCTTTTTCCTCGTTTCGCTCATGTTTTCGGGCTTGAGTGAAGCAGCTCCGTGCGCTCCTAACCTTCCCGATCGGCTCATCCCGCAGGCAGGGGAAAGGGGTACTGCCATGTGGCCGAATGAGGTCATCAAGCAGGAGTACCAATCGCCGCAGTTCATGGCGACCAAGGGTTTCGACCATGTCGTTGGCATGTTGAACGCCGTCACGGTGTATGCGTGTGAACGCAACCGTCCGGCCACGATTGAAATCCAGAAGATGGAGATCATTCGTTTCAAGCCAGAAGGCGGCTTTGACACCGAGACGAGCTTTCGCTTCGATGGGGCAAGTTCCCTTAAGCTCGAAGGGGCGCAATTCAAGCGCAATCCCGAATGGTTCATTTCGGGCAAGCCGGCATTCCAAAAGCCGGTGGTCCGCCTGACGGGAGGAGTACTCTCCATCAACCTCAAGCCGATCCCGGAATCAATCGTTCACATGTGGACGGAGCCTCGGGTCAAGGCAGTGCCTGGCGCTCGTTATGGCATCCTTGCTGTGGTGAAGGTTGAGGGGGATGCGCGATTGCAGTTTGGTATGGATTACTGGCGAGGCAACATGGACTACAATGGATGGTCCCAAGGCTGCGCTACGTCCAACAACTGCGAGGCCTGGCTCTCGGACTGGATTGGTGACACCAAGGGTCAGTACCAAACGGTGCTTGTGCCGCGGGTATTCGGCGTGTCCCGTCCGTAGGTATTACGAGAGAGCGTTGTTGGGAAATTCAAAGAGGGTTTTGGAAAAATGCTCAAAAGCATATCCAAAACCCTCTTTTTTCTTTATTCTAATGATTTTTTTATTGATTCACGATAGAGGGCGAGGAGGCCGCCGAGCATGGTCCAGAGTATCCACTGGACGGGTGTGTTTTTGAAAACATTGTCAGAAAGACTGGCTAGGAGGAGGGTAAGAATCACAAATCCAGAGAGCGTAGCGAGGGTGCGCAGGCTGTGACTCGGGGTTTTGTAATAGATACGGATAATGAAAAAGAGGAGTAAGCTGATGTAAAGCACAAGAACAGCGATTCCAACCACGCCACCTTCGACGTAGAATTTAATAAAGTCATTGTGAGGGTCATTGGAACCGAAACGTAGGCCACGCAACTGTTCAGAGGAAATCCGAAACGTGTCCATGCCACTTCCCAAGAGTTCACGGTTTTCGAAGTCAGTTTTGAGTACCATGTCGTGCCAGAGATTTTGGCGCCAGGTGATGGAGCTGTCTGGGGTGGGATGGAATGCCTCATTGACTCGATCTTGGATACTCACGGAAAACGTGACGAGGATGATCGGAAACAACATAAGCGGGATCAGCAAGGGGCGGAAACGCCAGAGCGAGAGTAAAAAAAGAAAAACAAAAAGCGCGATCCAGGCAATGCGAGCGTAGGTGAGGAGGAGGGTTACCGTGAGGAGGGCGAGGTAGCCCATGATCATGAATCGCGACTCACGAGTTTTGGCATAGATGAGGAAATAGAGAATACCGAGGGCAATGAGTGCGAATAGGAATAAACTGTAGACATTAGGGTGGCTGAAGGTGCCAAAAATGCGTGGGATGGAAACATTTTCATCGTTGAGGCCGATATGGAAGATAAATTGGTAGAGGCCGAACAAGACAGGCAAAATACCGGAAAGAAAGATGGCATGGAGGAGGGTACGAAAGTCGCGGTATCGGGTGATGGAAACAAAAGCGAGAAAGCCGATTACAAAGAGATTGAAGAAGCGTAAGAGTTCGTACGCCGTAGCGTTGGGGCTGATAGAGTAGGTAATGGTAAGCAGTCCCCAGAGAGTAACAACGAGGAAAGGTGCAAGGAGTGGAAAACGGAGAAGTTTCTGGAAATGTACAACAATAGAAATGATTCCAAGAAGGGCGATGCTGAGACCAAGGAGTTGCGAGAGTGAAAGCGTGATAGTCCACAGAGAGAGACCGATGTATTGCGACGAGTAGTCGAGTGACATGCGCACTATGAAGAGGAGTGACAGGAGCAAGAGGGGAGCCCGAAAGAGGAGTATGAGCGAGAGCGTCCCAAAGGCTACGACCAAAGGAAAGAGGAGTGAAATGTTAAGAATGAGTGAAAGGAGGAGTAGGCAACAAAAAACGCCGGCTGTTCCGATCCAAATGAGCGGATTCTTCCAGTGAGGCGTCAAAGTAGTATCGAGAAGCATAGGTTATTTGGTCCAGTACACGGTAATGGTCATGGGAAAGCTGAAGAAACGGTTTTTGATGAGCGTATATTCGGTAATGCCAGCTTGTTCCAAGAGGGCACGCAACTCTCGTTCAGAAAGGAGGTGCATGTAGTCGCCGGTAGCCCAGCTTTTCCCGATGAGAGTGGCTATTCGATCGAAGAGAGATTTGGAGAGGAGAATATGCAAGAGAGGAATACGGGTATGGACTTCGATAGGAAAAAAACGATTGGGTGTGGTACAGTAGCCATGCTTTCCTACGCGGTGCATTTCTTTGAGAAAGATGAGTTGCTTTTCTCGGTTTCCCACATGTTCGATCACAGCGTTAGAGTACGCAATGTCAAAACTGTTGTCTGAGAAAGGAAGCTTAGTCCCGTCGGCTGTTTGGGTTTTGACTTCGGGATACCGAGTTCGGAATTCGTCCCAATCTGTTTCGAGACCGACGGCGGTGATATTGGCCGGATAACTATAGAGCCGTTCAAGGAGGTTATCGTTCTCGGAATATTCGATAGTGTTGACCCCGATATCAAGAATAGTAGTTGCGGGTGTTGTCTTGGCCCATTCCAAAAACTGGAGCCACTTTCTGGTCCGGTTTTTAGCCGAAACTGAATTTGCGATGGTCTCAACGATAGATGATAGCATAGTTAGCCTATTATGACGCGGTGTCTAACCTTGTTTGCTTCCTGAACGAGGATACGTTCGCGGTCACTCACAAGGTGTAGCCACCTAGTTTGAAATGAGAGTGTTTTAGGAGGGTTGATTCTAATATACGCTATACTGTATACACAATACTCAACACGAACTCATGCGAGTACTTATCATCAACAAATTTCACTACAAAAAAGGCGGCGCGGAACGAGCCTATTTTGATACTGCTCGTATTTTAGCAGAAAACGGGAACGAGGTCGCTTTTTTCTCTATGGAACATCCGAACAATGAGGGAAGTACTTGTGAGTCATTTTTTGCGAGTCCTGTGGATTATCTTGACGATCAGCAATCTTTTTTCTCTAAAGCCAAAGCTGGGCTGCGCATCATATGGAATTTTGAGGCGAGTCAGAAACTGGAGGCCTTGATACAAGAATTCAAGCCTGATGTCGCTCATCTTCACAATACATATCACCAGCTTTCGCCCTCAATTCTTTGGACGCTCAAAAAACATCGAGTGCCAATAGTGATGACGTTGCATGATTATAAAGCGGTGTCGCCGAACTACAGTCTTTTTGCGCAAGGCAAAATCTGGTTTTCCACTTCGGGTTGGCGTTGTCTTGTGGATCGGGTGGTTAAAGACTCCCTTGTGAAGAGTGCTGTTTGTGCGGTAGAAACCTGGCTGCATCGACTGATTCGGAGCTATGCCAAAGTGGATCGGTTTATTGCTCCGAGTCGTTTTCTTATCAAAACCTACAAAGAACTGGGTTTTCCATATCTCATCCAACATGTGCCTCAACCATTGGACCCGTTTCCGTTGCCGCCGACTGAGTTTGGTACGGGCGAATATTTCTTGTTTGTCGGACGTTTGTCACCGGAGAAGGGTGTAGAGACACTCCTCCAAGCCTTCGCACAATTGCCCAATGAAAAGCTGGTGATCGTCGGTACGGGACCAGAAGAAGTAGCCTTGAAGGAATATCAAGAAACTCAAGGATTAAGTAATGTAGTTTTTCTTGGTTTTCAAACCGGTGAAACGTTGGACGATATTTTCCGTGGCGCCAAAGCGTTTATCTTGCCTTCGGTGTGGTATGAGAATATGCCGTACGTGATGCTTGAAGCTTTTTCGTTTGGGAAACCAGTCATTGGCTCCAATCTTGGTGGGATTCCCGAACGTGTTCAAGACGGATCCAATGGTTTTCTTTTTGAAACGGGCAACGCTGAGAGTCTTCGGAGTGCCATCAAACGGTTTAATCAATTCGATCAAGCAGGGTTGGGTCAAAATGCCTGGAAAAGCATCCAGGACCTGACTCGGGATAAATATCTTGCTGCCCTAGAAACTATCTATCATTCAGCTATAACTTCTGTTGACAATACGCGCTAAAAGTACGACAATACGCGCGTGTTTTTACTTTAGCTTATCTGAAGGGAGTCGCATGTTTCAGAAGTCAAAATCGCAAGGTGAGCGTTTTTGTTCCACGTCGCATAAGAAGCGGCAAAGGCAACATGACCGTTCAATCAATTGGATCGGCTGGAGCGTTGTACTACTCTTGTTTGCAGTACTAATGGTCGTGGTTGGTTACGATGCCCTGCTCCAGTATGATAACCCTCATCTTTTCCGTGAGCCTCTTACTGAGGATGTTCTCAAACGCCTCGTCTAAGGAAGTGAATCGATCAAAAAAGGGCGGACTCGGAAAACCAGGTCTCGCCCTTCAATTTTTTTAAAACGTTTTTATGGATTGAGCCGGAGGCGGGCATCGAGAATGCGAAAGCGGTCGCCTTCGGGGAAAACCAAGAGCGGATTGATATCAAGTTCGGCGATATCTGGATGATCGATCGCAAGTTGTGACAGTCGCGCTAGATATTCTTTTAACTTTGCAAGGTCGATAGGTTGTTTGCCACGGGTACCAGCAAGGAGTGGATAGGCCCTGAGTTCAGCAATCATTTCTTCAATGTCATTTTCCGAAAGTGGAGCAAAGCGCATGCTGATGTCATTGAACACTTCAACATAGATGCCACCGAGGCCAAGAACGACGAGCGTGCCCAAGCCTGCTTCTTGCTTGAGACCAAGAAGGAGCTCGATTCCATCTGACTCAGCCATTTCCACTGCCATCGCGCCATCGATCCTTGCTTCTGGTACATGCTGTCGCACTGTGTCGATCAGGTGCTCGAAGGCAACATCAGCTTCATCTGGGTTTATATCGAGTAGTACGCCACCGACATCAGATTTATGGATAATATCCGGCGAAGCGATTTTGAGTGCGATCGATTTCCCGAGTGTCTGGGCGAAAGTTATGGCCTGCTCGCGAGTAGTGACGAGTTGGCTTGAAAGAAAAGGAAATTGATAGGCTTTAAGAAGAGTAGTCGCAGGTGCCTCACCGAGTTGAAGGGTGTTGTTCCTGCGCGCTGTCTCTAGTACTTGTTGTACTGGTGTTTGGTCAATATCGGTAAACGTTGCCATAACCTCGTTTATTTGGCTCGTTTGCCATTTCGCTACTTGAGCCAAAGCGCCCAAGGTTCGAGCCGCCCGTTCCGGCGAGAGGAAGTTAGGGATGCCCACATGTTCGAGTTCCTGAATACCTTTTTCAACTAACTTTTTTCCCGAGAACACAGTAGCGATAGGGAGTTCGGGATATTTTTTATGAATGGCGGTAACGGCCGCAGCTGTTTTTTCATCCTCAGTCATAGTTTGAGGAGTGAGGATAACCAGGAGTAGATCAATGTGTTTGTCTTGGGCGACGATGTCGAGCGCTTGGGCGTAGCGCTCGGCCAAAGCATCACCCAAGACATCGATTGGATTGTGGCTATTGGCGGCCGGTGGGAGAATTTTTTGAAGTTTAGCAATGGTAGCTGCATCAAGTGTAGCCAATGTTAGTCCGTTTTCGATGCAAGCATCGGTAGCGAGTACTCCTAATCCACCAGCGTTGGTGACGATAGCGACTCGATTGTTCTTTGGGAGTGGGTTATGCGCAAAGATTGAGAGGAGATCAAGGAGGTCTTGAAAGTTTTTGGCGCGAGTGATGCGGGATTGTCGAAAGAGCGCAGTATAAGCGGCATCGCTTCCGGCTACGGCACCCGTATGTGAACTCGAGGCGCTGGTGCCAGCTTCGGTCGTGCCTGATTTCAGCGCAATGACAGGCTTACTTTTAGCAAGCAGTGTTTGACCGAGTTTGATCAGGCGAGGGGCATTGACGAGACTTTCGGTATAGAAGCCGATAACTTTGGTGGCTGTGTCCTCCTTGAAATGAGCGAGAAAAGCTGCTTCATCGAGAAGAGCTTTGTTGCCGATTGAGGCGAAAGTGGAAAATCCAAGATTACCATGACTGAGATCAAGGAAAGCGCTGGTGAGAGCGCCGCTTTGGGAAAAGAACGCGATAGGGCCGTCGACAGGGAGGGTAGACGCAAAGGAGGCATTGAGGAAAGCTTTAGGACGAATGAAACCAAGGCAGTTTGGGCCGAGGAGCTCCATGCGATATTCTTTGGCGATGGCGATAACCTCTTCTTCTAAAGCTTTGCCAGTGCTACCTGTTTCACGGAAGCCCGCGGAAATGATTACGGCAGCCCGGGTCATTTTTTCCCCCGCTTCTTTGAGTACGTGTGGGACGATCGTGGCTGGGACAATGATAATGACGAGCTCGACTGGTTCGGGCAGGGCACTGATTGAAGGGTAACAAACCTTGCCAAAGAGTTCACCGCCTTTAGGGTTGACGAAATAGACTGCGCCACGAAAATCGCTTTTGGCGAGATTTTTTGCGACGTCGTTACCTACAGAACCTGGGCGAGTGGAAGCTCCGATTACAGCGACGCTTTTGGGCGAAAAAAGAGTATGGAGTGACATGGAATATTTTTTGTGTTTGTTCAGCTTCTCTATTGTACTGGAGGTTGGGCGGCTTGACAAAAGCTACTATTAAGGATAATAGGGGTAGCCAAGATGGTTCAAAGACTGCCCGTATCGCTCTATTGTTAAAACTCTTCACTTGAGGATGATCGTCATTGCTCCACCCCATCCCAAACAGAAGAGGAATCTTATGACCAAGTGGCAGTATTGGTTGCTTAAAACACGAACCAAGATCGAGTCAGTTTTTGATTACCTCAAAGAGCATCTCCATCTCGTCTCTTCTTTTCCAAGATCAGTTCCTGGTTACTTCTTCCATTGCCTCCGGATTCTCTCAGGCTACCAGGTTTTGGCTTTACTAAAGGGAGAATGAGTTTATGCGTTCGCAGGTGGGTTGACAAGAATCGTTTTTCTTGCTAGTATTCACAGTTAACTTTTACCTGTCCCAAAACGTATGAAAATTGCTTTCATCGGACAAAAAGGGATCCCTGCGCTCTCTGGTGGGGTGGAGAAGCATGTTGAGAAACTCTCGGTGGAGCTTCGCCGGTTAGGACATGAGGTGACGGTGTATACTCGACCTCACTATACCCCTCGAGACAAACAGTCTTTCAAAGGAGTGCAGCTTGTTTCGTTGCCTTCAATTCATACCAAGCATTTGGATGCTATTTCGCATGCTTTGTTCGCGACGCTACACGCTCTTTTTCAGGGGTATGATGTAATTCATTTTCAGTCGATTGGGCCATCGATACTATCTTTTATTCCTCGAATTTTTATCCCGCGCACGCGGGTGATCGCCACGTTTCATAGTCGAGATTATTTCCACCAGAAGTGGGGATGGTTTGCTCAGCTCTGTCTTAAGGCAGCGGAGTTTTTTACCTGCCATATTCCTGAGCGGACCGTCGCGGTGAGCGAACACCTGGCAAAGTATGCACGGTCTTTCTATGGTTCTCAAGCAATTGCGATCCCTAATGGAGCCGAGGTAGAACCTTGTCACGATCAAACTGTCCTGAGCCAGTATCGCTTGCGGCCAGGAAACTATGTCTTGTCAGTTTCCCGTTTGGTTGGGCACAAAGGAATTCAGTATCTCATCAAGGCGTTTATGGAACTTGAGGATACGACCAAACTGCCTAACAACTATAAACTTGTGATTGTCGGAACTCATACGGGTACCAAAGAAACCAAAGAATACGAAGCCTATCTCAAGCTCATGGCTGCTGGCCGATCCAATATTATCTTTACTGGTGAACTGACTAGAACGCCACTAGCAACACTCTTTACTGAGGCCGGGATGTTTGTTCAACCATCTGAAGATGAGGGTCTTTCGGTGGCGTTGCTTGAAGCTATGGCCTTTGGCTTGCCGATTATCGTTTCTGACATTCCAGCCAATGTCGAGGCGATTCGTGGCGGTGCAGGAGTTACCTTCCCTACCAAAGACGTGGATGGATTGAAACAAGAACTGGCTTACTATATCAATCGACCAGAAGAGGCCGTCAAACTTGGAGTCAAAGCCAAGGATCGAGTGGTCGAGCATTATAGCTGGGAAGCAATTGCCGCGAAAACAGTCGAGCTCTACGGTGAGACAATGAAGGACTACGAAGCCCGCTATCACTTTGAATCAAAACATGTTGCGTAACTTTCTCTCCACATATTTCTGGGTAACATTCGTCGCCCTTACGATCGCTTCAGGTCTTTTCTGGCTTGGGAGTTTTCGTCATACACAAGGACATATTTCCTTGCTTATCTTGCCAAAGACGGAGACAGCGATTGTAGCTCCAGCAAATGCCAAAAACGTACTCTTTACTGAATCATTTGAAAAGCGCGTCCTTGCCCAAGGAGCGGAGCGGGCAATGATGGTTGATTGGACGGTTTTGGAGGGCAATGGCTGGGCCAAACATATTGAGGCGGAAGTCGTTTCTGGAAGCAGCTTGCTTGAGGTCACGGCGATGCTTGAAACTCGAGACGAGGCCAAGCAAGTATTGGAACTACTCACTAAAGAGCTTGT
Organism: uncultured Bdellovibrionales bacterium; assembly: GCA_964597355.1. Lineage (GTDB taxonomy): Bacteria > Patescibacteriota > Minisyncoccia > Moranbacterales > UBA1568 > SSEF01. The sequence goes on along the minus strand of CAZQWS010000003.1, from coordinate 20,410 downwards.
ACATCAACTGAGTCAATTCTACAGTTTTGAATCAGAGCTTGATCTCCGCGTGATTGATGGCCCATGGTTTGAAACGCGGGTGAGCTCGTGGACCTGGTTTATCGGAACTAGTGTCGGTTCAGGCTTTGGCGTGACGCTTGCGTTCTTCCTTGTGCTCTCTTTGCTCGAGCGAATTTTTTCCCGTCGAGCTACTCGACAGACGTTCCAGAAGCCATATCACATTTCTCCTGAAACATTTCGTCCCAAAGTAGTCCCTCCGTATTGGTCGCAACGTGAAGCAGCCGCTCAAGTCGATACGCCACTCGAGATTGAACCAACGCCAGCAACAGGTGAACAGCCTGAGACTTACGCATATGAAGAAACTTTTTCTGATCCCAATCCAGTGGATGTAATCGAGGCTTGGCCAGAAGAATCCGACGCGACCGAAAAGGAAACAATGGCCGATACTCAGGTGTTTGAAGAAGAAACATCAGAGACTATGCCCACACAGCACGGCGTGGCTACGGGTCCAGCGCCGGACAATCTCCCGATCGCTGATGATTTGTCGCCGCTCGAAGCAGCCACCGCGCGGCTTTACAAAGCTGATATCGATGCCACGGCAGCATTCCAAGCGACGCAGGCGGAAGCAGTACTTGGTACACCGACTGCCGTGGAAGAACTCAGAACAGCTGAACCAACCCAAGCAGAATACAAACGCCGTCTTAATGAGCTATTGTCTGGTAGACTGTAAGAGAGGTTGCAACGTTTTTAGAGTGAGGAAGATAACGGTCTCCTGTTTATTGTTTACTGTTGATTGTTTTTATGACATGGAAATTCTGGACCGGATTTATATTGGTGAGCGCGCTCTTTTTGGGAGCTTGGTATTTTTACTGGGAAACTCGCTCCAGCCGACTGGATTCATTGACGGACATTTCAAATATCCTGCCTTTTTCTGAAGAAATGCAGGGTGACCTCAAAACGATCGCCAAAATAGCCGGACATTTCTACGATACGCGTGGCGAGGAAAAAGTATTTCTGGTCTTGTTTCAAAATAATATGGAACTCCGGCCCGGTGGTGGCTTCATCGGTTCTTTTGGTATTCTCAAAGTGAACGATGGCGAAGTCACGGAATTTAGTTCGCATGATGTGATTAACTTCGATGGGAGGATTCCGGATACCGTACCGGCACCGTATCCATTGTCTGAAACGCTCGGCGTGCGGACGCTCAAGTTGCGTGACTCAAATGTTTCGCCTGATTGGGCGGTCAATGCCAAAGCGGCTGAAGATTTTTATCATATGGGTGAAGGAAAAGAGGAGTTTGATGGCGTGATCGGTATTACGACCAACGTGCTTTCTTCATTTCTTTCGATTACGGGGCCAGTAGTGGTACCAGGTTATCCAGGGGAATATGACGCTGAAACGGGTGTTTTGGATCTTGAATACCAGGTAGAACAGGCGTTTTATAAGCAGGGGATTAGTCGAGGGGATCGCAAACAAGTTATGCATGAGTTAGGGAATATCATTCTCGATAAGGTCAAAGACCTCTCCATCCCGAAAAAGTACGAACTCTTCAAGGTGGTTTTGGATGATCTCCATAAGAAGGACATCCAAATACTTTTTAAAGACGAAGACTTGCAGGAGACAGTGAAGACGGCCGGTTGGAGCGGGGAGCTTGATACAAAATGGGAGGATGATTATCTCATGCTGGTCGATTCCAACCTGAATGCCTTGAAAAGCGACTATCGGATGCGACGTTCAGTTAATTATACACTTGACCTTCGTGGTGATGCCAAGAAGGCCAAGGTTGTGGTGACGTACGAACATACCGCTACGCAAAAAGACTATATGACGCGTGATTACCAGACTTTTTCACGGCTGTATGTACCCGAAGGAAGTTGGTTGGAAAAAGTTACTGGAAACTTCAAGCCGGCCGTTTTTGGTAGCGAACTTGGCAAGAAATATTTTGGAGCCCTTGTCCATGTCCCACTTGGTACAACCAAACAAGTGACCTGGGAATATCGCTTGCCGGAAACGGTGAAAGCTGATGAGTATGATCTCAAAATCGAGAAGCAGCCAGGTGTGAATGATATGCCGATAACAGTCACAGTACTTCGGGATAGCGGCACAGAAACATACGAACTCAAACTCAATCGCCCGTTCATTTTGAGTAAAGGAGACAAATACATAACAACAGAAGAATAAACTTTAGCCTCGGAAGCGAGAGAGGAGTTGAGTGTGCCCAACCTTCTTTCTCTTCCGTGGCCAATTTTTTATCGGGAAACATGCTAAAATAGCTCTGAGCTTACTATGGGTGGTTGAGCCTTTATTTTGTGTATGCGTTTTGATATTATTTCCATTTTTCCAGAAAGCTTAGAGAGTTATACCCAAGCCTCGATTTTAAAACGCGCCCAAAAGGATGGGAAAATAGGTATTTATTTACATCAATTGCGTAATTGGACGACTGATAAACATCATCTCACTGATGATACACCCTATGGCGGCGGGGCTGGGATGGTGATGAAAGTAGAGCCGTTTGATCTGGCGGTGACCGCTCTTAAAGAAGCAGAGCCAGCTAAGAAAACGCGAGTAATCCTCTTGTCTGCCAAAGGCAAGCGTTTTGTCCAAGGAGATGTCAAGCGTCTCACTGAATACGATCGACTGATACTTCTTTGTGGCCGGTACGAGGGGGTGGATGAACGGGTAGCCGAGCGTATTGCCGATGAAGAATTGTCTATCGGAGATTTCGTGCTAACCGGAGGAGAACTTCCCGCCATGATAGTCGTCGATGCGGTAGCGCGGCTTATTCCTGGAGTACTTGGCAATGAAACTAGTGCGCTTACCGAATCATTTAGTGACGGCGAGACATTGGAGTATCCTCAGTATACGAAGCCGGAGGTTTATCGGGATTGGGCGGTGCCACCGGTGCTGCTTTCCGGCCATCACGCAGAAATTGAAAAGTGGCGAACGACCAAAGCTCAAAAACAAAACCAAGACGATCATGCGTCTCACGACTAAAACAAAACTGGGAGAAAGCGATCGGGTCGTTAAACTCATTCTCTTTCTCTTGATTGGTACAGGGCTTACGGCTATCGCGAGCGCCGGAGTATCTTACGGCAATGTCCGCTTTGATGATCCATATTATTTTTTCAAGCAGCAACTGATTGGCCTTGGGGCGGGTACTATCCTTCTCCTCATCTGCGAGCGTATTCCCTATATGCTGTGGCGCCGGCTCGTGATGCCAATTTTTCTGACGGCCATGAGCCTCTTAATCCTGGTATTTATTCCAGGCTTTGGGACGACTGTTTATGGAGCGGCTCGTTGGGTAGATCTCGGCCCGATTTCTTTCCAACCATCAGAAGTGATGAAGCTTGCGATTGTACTTTATTTGGCAGCGTGGCTTTCTACCAAAGGCGAACGACAGGCCAAAGACTTTTACCAGGGGTTCCTACCCTTCCTGGTGATTCTCATGGTGGTGGGATTTCTCATTATCAAACAGCCCGATACCGGAACGCTTGGGCTTATTTTTTGTGTTTCAATGACTATTTTTTTCGCTTCTGGCGCGAGTATCATGCATCTTTTTTCGCTGTTTTTTGGAGCTCTCGTTTTTCTTGCGGTGCTTATCAGGATTGCTCCGTACCGAATGCAGCGGTTTCTCGTCTTTCTCAATCCAGAGCATGATCCATTGGGAGCTGGATATCAGATGACGCAGGCACTTCTCGCCATCGGTTCGGGCGGACTATTTGGGGTAGGACTGGGTCATAGTCGCCAGAAGTTTAACTATCTTCCCGAACCAGTCACTGACTCTATCTTCGCGGTACTGTCAGAAGAAACTGGATTACTGGGCGTAGCGTTTGTCTTGGCACTCTTTACGGCTTTCTTGTGGCGAGGCATGCTTATCGCGAGAGAGGCGCCAGATATGTTCGCCAAACTTCTGGCGACGGGTATTACTGCCTGGGTGGTCTGTCAGGCGTTTATCAATATTGCTGCTATTTCCGGACTGATCCCGCTTACCGGAATCCCACTTCCCTTTATCAGTTTCGGTGGGACTTCTCTTGCCATTCTCATGGCGGCGATCGGTATCTTGCTCAATGTGAGCCGCCACTCTACACTGAGAGAGAAGTGAAAATGTAGGAGTAAGGAGGAAGAAGTGGATAGTTTTTATTCTCTGTTTGTTGTTTATTGCTTACTGAACTATGGCTAAACGCATTGTACTTACTGGCGGCCTTTCGGGAGGGCATACCTTTCCTCTTGTGGCGGTGTCGCGCGAAATTCGTAACCTGACTCAGGGGGACGTGGAATTTCTGTTTCTGGGATCGCGTGGTCCGTTTGAAAAAGATGCGATGGCTACAGAGGGGATTCGAGCGAAGTTTCTTTTGACGGCCAAGTGGCGCCGCTATTTTTCGTTGTTGAATGTTATTGATTTCTTCAAGTTTCCGTTGGCTTGTCTCCAGGCGCTGTGGCATCTCTTGTGGTTTATGCCAGACGCAATCTTTTCCAAAGGAGGAGCGGCTTCGGTACCGATTGCTATTGCAGCGTTTGTCTACCGTATTCCTATCCTGATGCATGACTCCGACGCGGTGGCTGGTCGAGCCAATCGTTTCGTTTCACGCTTTGCTCGGCGGATTGCGATCGCTTATGAACGGGCGCGTCAGTATTTCCCTCCAGCTAAAGTGATGTTGACGGGTAATCCCGTGCGGACGGAAATTTTCGGAGCGGATCCGGCAGAGTCACGCGCATACTTTCGATTTGATCCAGCGCGGCCGCTCGTCATGGTGATGGGTGGGAGTCTTGGGGCACGAGCGCTCAACCATCTCATTATCAAGACTTTGCCTGAGTTACTCGAACGGGGAATACAGGTGCTGCATCTAGTGGGCGAAACACATATGGAAGAAGTGCGAAAACTCGCGCTCGAAAAAGGCGTCAGTGAAGACAACGCACAGTATCGACCGGTACCCTTTCTTGACGTGCCTGATATGGGTCGGGCCTATGCTGCGGCGGATGTAGTGATCGCTCGCGCAGGAGCAGGGAGTATAACTGAGCTTGCCGCGCTCAAGAAGCCAAGTATTCTCGTCCCATTGCCTACGGCGGCCAACGACGAACAGCGCCTGAACGCCTATGAAGTGGCTCATACAGGTGGGGCGATTGTCGTGGAAGAGGCCAATGTAGTGGAAAATCTTCTGGCGACACTCCTCGGAGAGCTCTTGGGAGACGTGGAGCGACGACAGAAAATGGGTGAAGCAATCCATACCTTTTATCATCCAGACGCAGCTAAGTTGATTGCGGAGGGCGTGATATCGATGTACTAAATTTTTGCTGTGATTGGTAGCGTATGGAACTCTTGAAAGCTAAACGTATTTACATGATCGGAATAAAAGGGGCGGGCATGACGGCTCTGGCCGAGTTTTTGGTGCTCCAAGGTGTCACTGTCACTGGGAGTGATACGGAGGAAGTCTTTTTCACCGATGCTATCCTCAAGCGTCTTGGTGTCGCCGTCAAAGTTCCTTTTTCGGTAGCCAATGTCGAAACTTCTTCTTTTGACTTGTGTATTTATTCGACTGCCTATACCGAAGCAAACAATGAGGAGTTGCAGTTGGTGAAATCGAGCGGAAAACCGACATTGTCCTATCCGGAAGCTCTGGGGCATCTTACTGAAAGCAAGCTTACGCTTGCGGTATGTGGTACCCATGGCAAAACAACAACGAGCGCACTTTTGGCGGAAGCATTGCGAGGCACGGGACAAGATCCATCTGCTATTGTCGGGAGTGAGATCAAAAGTTGGCGGGGTGGGGCACTTTCGGGTGCGGGGCCGTATCTCGTGATCGAAGCGGATGAATATCAGGATAAACTGCGCTTCTACACGCCTATCGGCATCATTCTGACGAGCGTGGATTGGGATCATCCTGACTTTTTTCCGACAGTTGGCGAATATGAGGCAGTGTTTGAGCGTTTCGTGGACCGTCTCCCGCGGCATGGTTTTCTGGTCGCTTGTGGTGATGACGCGCGGGTGCGTCACGTTGCCGAGGTTTTTGGTGGGAAGAAGCTTTTTTACGGATTTTTGCCCGAGAATGATATCCATATCAGCGAATATACGACTGTTGATCCAGAAAGTTCAGAAGGTCAATCCGGCATCCGGTCTTGTTTTAGCGTGACTTTTGAAGGTGAAACATTTGGGCCTTGGGCACTCTCACTTTCAGGTAAACACAATTGCTTGAATGCGGCCGCGGTTGTCAGTACACTCCTCCATTTCAAAATCCCATTGGATACGCTTGCGGGAACTTTCATTCAGTTTCGTGGTACTAAACGACGCTTTGAATTTTTGGGGTCGGTAGGAAAGGCGTTGGTGTTTGACGACTATGCCCATCATCCAGAAGAGATTCGGGCGACACTGACGGCGTTTCGTGAGCTCTACCCTAAACGTCTTTTGACTGTCGTTTTTCATCCCCACACGTATACGCGAACTAAGGCGCTTTTGGAAGACTTCGCTGAGACGCTTGGCTTGGCGGATCGCGTCATTCTTATCGATATCTATGGTAGCGCGCGCGAAACCCAAGGAGGAGTGGCTTCGAGTGATATTGTCGAGCGGATCAATCGAATCTGGCCAGGGAAGGCGAGGTATATCGCGGATCGATGGGCGGTAGTGGAGACTCTCTCGGGCCAAATAACGGAATCAGGGCTGATCGTCACTATGGGCGCGGGTGACGTATGGCAGATCGCTGAGACGTTTCTTACTAAACAGCAATAGATTACTTTGTAGTATGTTCTCCATCAAACCCTATGTCTTACTGGCACCATTTACCACCTTTAACATCGGTGGGCCAGCCGAGTTTTTTGCGGAAGTAACGACCACGGGAGAGCTTATTGAGGCGCTTGAATACGCCGAGAAAAACGAACTCAAAATTTTTGTTTTTTCTGGTGGGAGCAATCTCTTGATTAGCGATCGTGGAGTGAGAGGACTCGTGATCCATGTTGTCAACGCTAGTCTCCGAGTGTACGAACAGAAAATCACCACGGACGCAGGAACCAATCTCCTTGTGGTGGTAGAGGCGGCGAGTAAGGCAGGGCTTGCAGGGATGGAACGTTTGGCTGGTATCCCAGGTTCCTTGGGTGGGGCAGTGCGTGGTAACGCTGGAGCCTTTGGCATGGAGATGAAGGATGTCGTAAAAAAAGTGAAGTTCTATGATCACAAGGAGGGGAAGCTCCGAGAGTTTAGTCATGCCGAATGCCAGTTTGGATACCGATCGAGCTATTTCAAAAGTCATCCTGAACTCGTGATCCTTTCGGCGGAGCTTGAACTCTTGCCAGGAGACGCGGCCGAGCTCGATCGGATTAATCGCGATACCATCGCCAAGCGCGAGGCTAAACATCCCCAGAGTGTCAAATGCGCTGGTTCTTTCTTCATGAATCCGACTGTGGTCAATCGCGATCTCCATGTTGAGTTTGAAAAAGATACTGGGCTCGAATCAAAAGGCGATAAACTGCCGGCTGGATGGCTTATCGATCATGTGGGACTGCGAGGGAAGAAAATTGGAGGAGCACAAGTCAGTCAGCTTCACCCAAACTACTTCGTCAACACCGGATCGGCGACGGCCGAAAATGTGATCATGTTGGCTTCTCTCGTCAAACAGCGAGTGAGAACCGAACTTGGTGTAGAATTACGAGAAGAGGTGCAGTTGGTCGGATTCTAGTTCTTTGTAAGCAGGAGGTGTAGCATGAAGAGCGCCGTAGCGGAAGCCGTGTCGTTTGTAGTGGTACGAAGGGTGATTTGGCTTCGGGTGGAACGGTCAGCACCGCAGCCAATCTTTCCACGGGGGAAGCCAAAGAGTTGGCAATACTGCGAACAGGGCTGTATTCATCAGTTTAGTGGCGAACGTATCTGCCACGAGTGCAGTAATTGGGAAATACTTCCTGTGGGTTGATTCTATGATCAACCCTTTTCTTTTTTCAAAAAACTGTTTGACAAAATATTTTTTCTTTTCCACAAAAGAGTAGACTAGAAGCAACAACCTCAATGTTGTAGGAGATGTCCATGCGATACGTTCATTGTCGGCGGGATGACTGCTTCAATGTCGTGCGCGAGATGGATATCGGATCATTGGGAAGCTATTGCTCTCTGGGGTGTCACAGCCTCCACTTCCGTTTTCCTCCGGAAACCAGTGCCGATACCCAGGTTCACGACGCGTTCCTTGGCCTCAATGCTTTCCGTAACCAACCCACTCAAATGGGAGCCACGGAAGAAAGGGAATTTCAACAGGATAGCCTCAATGTACGGGCGAGTATGAGCGTAAATGCTCGTCGGACGGGATGAAAGGGATTCGTAAACATACGGGTCCCTGTTTTCTTTCGGTCAAAATTTCCAAAATTAATGCTTGTTTAAGCCATAATTTCTATTGATTTAAAGTCAGATATATGCTATACTTAAGTTCAGTTCCAAAAGTTCATTCACCCCACCCGAGCCAGGTTTGTGGCTCATTCATCAACGAAGGAGTCAGAGAGATGATGTCATTCGTTTCTGGGCAGCGCTACCAAGTTGACGGTGGCCTCCGCTGTCGAATTGTGTCGGTCACTCCCGACCAGGAGGATGTTGTCCTCGTGGTCGAGCCCGAAGGCGCGGTGCCACCCAAGCTGGCACTGATGATTCAACCGATCGGGGGCGGCCCTCAGTACATCGTCATGGCGAGCGAGCTCCATGAGCTCCACGCCGAACTCGTCCACTAGCCGCGACACGCGGCGCCAAGAGAGGAAGCCTTCCGACTTCCTCTTATTTTTTTTGATATACCAGGAAACCCCGCACGGAATGAGTCCCATCACATAGGACGAATGGAGTGCGGGGATGAATGGAACCATTACGAGCTCATTTCTGAATGAGCGAAGCGACACACAAGGAAACCCCGGGCGAACGCAGTGGTGCCCGGGGAGGAGGTCATTCTTTAAAAGAAAGTTGAGGAGTATACTAAAAGAAACTATTGAAACCTATGGAAGATCTTTCAATGCAAATGCGGGTGCTTGAGGGAAAAGTGGATCGGTTGCAGGAAACAACAGAGAAGGTGCGGAAATACATTTTGTTTGGGTTTATCGCTCAATTAGCTTTGGTTTTGGTGCCGCTTTTGGCTTTGATGATTGCTTTACCTTTTCTTCTCTCGGGGATAGCTGGAGCATACGATGGGCTGCTTTAGAGAATTTTGATGGGTGGTGGTAAAATAAAAGGGTAATAGGTAACGAAAACGCGTATGACTCGCTATCTTACCAAGGGACTTGAGCTCGATGAACGAACCAGCGAATACATAGAGAAACGGTTAGGCAGGCTCAAGAAACTGGTAGATGCAGTCAGTCAATTCGAAGTAGAGGTAGATCGGGACAAACAGGGAAAATTTCGAGTGGAGGTGATGATCAAAACACCGCATAATCTCTATCGGGCCGAAGAAACGACCGCCAGTATCGAAGGTTCTATCGATATAGTGGTGGATGAGCTTGAGCATCAATTGACGAAGAATAAAACGAAGAGTCGCGACCTGAAACGGCGAGGATTGCGATCTATCAAAAAGAAATTGGTAGTAGACGAAGCTGCTCGATTTTAGGGGATTTTTGGCTTGGTATAGGCTATTTACTGAGGGGTGGTTTTGGAGTATTCTAAAACAAGCTTTTAGTACTTAAAAAGCTTGTTTTTAGTCCTCTTTACCGGCATTTTAAGTCTGATTTTTGATATTGTTTCCTATGTCTTTTTTCCAGAAATTGTTTGGTTCCAATGAACGCGAAGTGGATAAGCTGCGGCCAACTTTGCCCCTCATTGCTCAATTTGAACCTGCTCTCCAAAATCTTTCCGATGAAGCTTTGCGAGCAAAAACCGATGAGTTTCGTGAGCGGTTGAAAAATGGTACCAAGCTCGATGATCTTCTCCCTGAGGCTTTTGCCGTAGTCCGTGAAGCCGCCAAACGAGTGATTGGCGAGCGGCACTATGATGTGCAGATGCTCGGCGGTATGGTCCTCCATCAGGGCAAAATTGCAGAAATGAAAACTGGTGAAGGGAAAACGCTGACCTCGACTCTTCCGATTTATCTCAATGCCCTCTCTGGAAAAGGAGTGCATGTCGTCACGGTCAATGATTATCTCGCCAAGCGTGATGCAAGTTGGATGGGCCAAGTTTACAGTTTTCTCGGTCTTACCACTGGCTGTATCTTGGGTCAGGGAGCCTCGTATCGTTATGTTCACAAGGTAATAGATACGGATGCCGTTACCGTAGAGATGGAAAACCTCGAGCCGGTTTCTCGTCGTGAGGCCTACGCCTGTGATATTACCTATGGGACCAACAACGAATTTGGTTTCGATTATCTCCGTGACAATATGGTCAGCCGTCTCGAAGATCGGGTACAGCGGCCACTTCATTTCGCTATTGTCGACGAAGTAGACTCTATCCTTATCGATGAAGCGCGTACCCCGCTCATTATTTCTGCGCCCGATGCTGAGTCGACGAAACTCTATGAACGTTTTGCTTCGATTGTGCCAAAACTTCAGCCCGAAACTGACTATACCGTCGATGAAAAGATGAAAGTAGTGACCTTGACTGACGCGGGCATCGAGCATGTCGAAAAAATGCTTGGGATGGAAAACATTTATGCGACCGGTAATGTGCAATATGTACATCATTTGGAACAATCACTCAAAGCCCAAATTATTTTCAATCGCGATCGCGATTATGTCGTGAAAGACGGCCAAGTAATTATCGTTGACGACTTTACGGGTCGCCTCATGCCAGGCCGACGCTATAGTGAAGGGTTGCATCAGGCGATCGAAGCCAAAGAGGGAGTGGTCGTGCAGCGTGAATCGAGGACTTTGGCCACCATCACCTTTCAGAACTACTTCCGTATTTATGAGAAGCTCGCTGGTATGACCGGTACAGCTTCGACTTCAGCCGAAGAATTTTCCAAGGTGTACAAGATTGACGTGACGGAAATCCCGACCCATAAGCCGACTATCCGGAAAGATATGGCTGATGTGGTGTATAAGGGCGAAGAGGGAAAGTTTCGGGCCATTGTAAATCGAGTGAAGGAAATCCACGCCACGGGTCAGCCGATCCTTATCGGTACGATTGCTATCGAGAAATCTGAGTACCTTGCAACCTTGCTAATCCAGGCGGGTGTGCCGCATGAAGTGTTGAACGCCAAGAACCATGAACGCGAAGCGCAGATTATCAAAAATGCTGGCCAAAAAGGCGCTGTTACTATCGCAACCAATATGGCTGGTCGTGGTACGGACATTAAATTAGGTGAAGAGGTCAAGGAGCTTGGCGGGCTCATCATCATCGGTACCGAGCGGCATGAAGCGCGGCGTATCGACAATCAGCTTCGCGGTCGCGCAGGACGCCAGGGCGATCCCGGGGCTTCGCAGTTTTACGTGTCGCTCGAGGATGAGTTGATGCGGCGTTTTGGTGGGGACCGGATGAAAAACATTATGACCAAATTGGGACTGCCTGAGGATGAGCCGATTGAAAATGGGATGATCTCGAAGACGATTGAAAGCGCCCAGTCCAAAATCGAAGGCTATAACTTCGATCTTCGCAAGCATGTGCTGGACTATGATGATGTGATGAATAAGCAGCGCGAGGTGATTTACAAGAAGCGCACAGTCTGGCTCGAGGCAACCGAATACCGCGACATCACTCTCCTGCTTTTTGGAGAAGAGTTTGAACGAGTCGTTGGTTTTCACACCGCGGGTGAGGAGGGAGACTGGCAACTCAAAGAAATCGTCGCGGAAGCCAACAATCTTTTCCCCGAGCTTTCCGAAAAAGAAGCGCTCACCAAACTTGAGTCGATTCATGACGATCGGGCTAAAACGGAAGCCGAGAAACGGACGGCTATCGCTGAATATTTGGTGGGCGAAGCGAAGCGAGTGTACAGTGCCAAGGAAACCCTCATTGGGAAAGAGGATTGGAATAAACTCCAGAAACTCCTCCTCTTACAGTCGCTCGATACGCTGTGGATGAATCACTTGGATGAAATTGATTATCTCAGGCAAGGAATTGGCCTCCGGGGCTATGGCCAGCGTGATCCCCTCATTGAGTACAAGCGCGAAGCCTACGATCTTTTTATGGGTCTCATGGATACGGTCCGAAAGACGTATCTGGTTTCCCTCATGAAACTGACGCCGGCGCACCCGGGAGTGACCTCGTCTACGCCACGCACGCTGGAGTTTCGTGGGGCCTCCGAAAATATTGAACAGTTTAGTGGAACTGCTCTTGTGCAGGGTGGGCAAGTAGGCAATGGTTCAAAAGAAATCCAAGCGCCGATCCATAATGCTGACGCGATCGGTCGCAATGACCCCTGTCCATGCGGAAGCGGTTTGAAGTGGAAAAAATGTGGTGCTATTAACTCACCATCGCATAGGCAATAAATATAGATAAGAGGTTATGTGTAACCCTTACACAGTACCAATTACTATAACCCCCGATAGCTTTTTTAGTATTATTGCTGCCTTAGCAACGGTCGCTGCCGCTGTTGCTGCTTGGTATTCTGCTGCCCAGTCAGCAAAATCTTTAAAAACCGGCAGTAATCCTATACTGTACATCTCTGCAAAAAATATTGAGCCAGAGAGATTTGATGTATATATCAAAAATATCGGTTCAGGGTTAGCGAGGAAAGTTTTCTTGGATATACCAGCTCTTGGAATTAAAGAAAGCTTTTTAAATATAGAAAGAGAGAAAGAATCTGATCTATGGAAAGTGAAGGTTATTACTGGTGCTCGACCAAATGGAGATAGAGATCTTTTTTTGGATCCAAGATATTATATAACCTATAGGAATATTTTTGGTGATTTGATTACTACGGTTGGAAGTTTTAGCGTTGGAATTGACTTAGGTCGTCCTGAAAATTATAGGGTTTCCCCTAGGACAGATTGGGATATAAAGTTTTAATCCTATGGATCAAGCAGTTTTTGAAAAAGAACTCGCCATGTGTCGGAAATTGCACCATGAGAGAAAAGGGTGTAATTGGGGGAAGTGTGTAAACTGTGGTGTGATCCCGCTTCTCTACAAACTCCACAAAGGAGTGATTCTCGAAGATCAAGAGAGTATTCGTAAAGTCAAAGAAGAAGTTTTTGGCGAACCGATATAAAAGAACTCGAGAAGCTCGATTAAAAAATCTGGACTGAACTTGTAAGAGGTATGCTTGAGAAACTACTGCAATTTACTAAACTCTTAGATGAGTTTCGGTTCGTCGAGCGGGTGCTCCGGGTGACGGGACAAAACCGTTGGGAGAATGATACCGAACACTCGTATAACTTGGCAATGATGGCTTGGTATATTGTTTCGAGTACCAAAACCAATCTCGACCAGGATAAAGTGATTCGTTATGCTTTGGTGCATGATTTTCTCGAGGTGTATGCCGGCGATACGTATATTTACACTGAGGATGCAGCTCATCTCGCGAGTAAACATGAACGCGAGGCGGCAGCTATTATGAAGTTGCGCGAGACACTCACTGAATTTCCTGACCTCCATGCGGCGATCGAGGCATATGAAGCTCGAGGTGACGCCGAGAGTCGCTTTGTCTACGCCCTCGACAAGATCGAACCTGTACTCCACATGTACCTTGATGGAGGGAGAACTTGGAAAGAAGCCGGGATAGGATTGGATCGAGTGTACGAATCCAAGAAAGACAAAGTAGCCCTGTCGCCAGAGATCAAACCGTATTTTGATGAACTCATGACACTCTTGAAGTCAGAAGAACAAGAATTGTTTCACTAGAGCATCTCGCATTTTGGGTATACGCTATACTAGAAATACCTTTTAACTTGTAATTTACCTTATGAACTTTTGGGATCAGTTTTGGCCACAGTTTTGGGGCGGTATTGCTTCGGGAGCGGTGCTCGCGTCGGTGACGGCTCTGGTGACGTTTTTGGTTCGCAAGCGCATCTTCCGAGCCATGGAACGGCACCTGGGGTTGATCAAAGACACTCCGACTCATTATGAAGCATCTCATCAGTAGTTTTTGGCTCCCATGCGTCGCGTTGTCACCTTTTTCTTTTTTTGGTTATTCTTTGCTGGACTGATTCTCGTCATGTTTGTCCTGACGGTTTGGTATTGGGAAATACGCAAGGTTCCGGTTACGGTCACCCTAGAAAACGAGGTGCTTAGTGGTCCTCGGGATGTATTGACGATACGTTTCTCTCAGTCTATCCAGCCCAATTCTTTGGCGGGCAAAATCAACATCGAACCAGCCCATCCTCTCAGGATAGAATGGCATGAACATAATCGTACACTCCTTCTTTTTCCAGAAGAGCATTGGCCGCTCGATTCACGTTACCAAGTGTCGATTGATCAAGGGAAGACAAGTTGGTTTGGCAAGACTCCCCAAACACTCTTCCGCGTCGAAGGGCCGAGCTATCCAAAATTGACGGAAGTCTTCCCACAAGACGCGGCCAAAGATGTGCTCCTTGGTATTGAAGATCCGCTGCGAGTGAGTTTTGATCGTTCGGTAAAGGATTTCTTTATTGATTTTCGTCTGGATCCACAGACAGAAGTGGTGTATCAAAACAATGCCGATAAGACAGTGTTTGAAATTCTTCCCAAAGAGACGCTTCCGGCCGGGAAGAACTATACTCTTTCCGTGTATGCTAAGTGGCGAGGAGAACCTGATACTACTTACCAGCTATTGAGCAAGAATTCTTTTGCTACGCTACCGCCCACTCCAAAAACACGCAATCGAGATCTTGTAGCGCGGGCCGAAGAAGCAAAGCGATTTACTCAAGCTAAAAAAACGGAAGGGAAGTACATCGATATCAACATTGACAATCAGGTGATGACTTTGTTTGAGAATGGTAGGGCTCTTGATGCGTACATTATTTCTTCTGGGAAGCGTGGTATGGACACTCCGAAAGGGGAATTTGCGATTCGGAATAAGGCAGAGCGGCCTTGGTCAAAAAAGTACAGCCTTTTCATGCCTTTTTGGCAGGCCATCACTCCCGATGGGAAGTATGGGATTCATGAACTTCCAGAGTGGCCAGGCGGTTACAAAGAGGGCGCGAATCATCTTGGCACTCCAGTCTCACATGGCTGCGTTCGGCTGGGGATAGGAGCGGCCGAGCGGGTGTATACTTGGACAGAGATCGGGACGCCAATCGTGATTTATTAATCTATAAAGATCCTACTATGACCCACAAGCTTTTGACACTCGTGATTGTGCGTCGAGGGGAAGAAGTGCTCTTGGGGATGAAGAAACGGGGTTTTGGGGCTGGGCGGTGGAATGGTTTTGGTGGGAAGGTTGAGGAAGGGGAAACGATTGAAGCGGCTGCACGACGCGAGACCAAGGAAGAATGCGATATTACTTTAACGAAGATGGAAGAGTTAGGCGTGCATGAGTTTGAATTTGCGCACGATAGGGGAAATGTCCTTGAAGTACACACCTTCCGGGGTGATGCTTGGGAGGGGGAGCCAATTGAAACGGAAGAAATGAAACCGAAGTGGTATTCAGTTGACGCTATTCCGTATGATGAGATGTGGCCGGATGATCGTTATTGGATCCCACTGTTTCTCGAGAATAAGAAATTCCGTACCAAGTTCCTCTTTGGTGATGGAGACCAGGTATTGGAACAAAAAATTGAAGTGGTCGTATAAAAATAACCACCCCAAGTTTTCCGTGAAAGCGAGGGGTGGTCAGTGGTGGCAGTGCCAGTGTGTTTTTGGGGCAATTTTCTTTCCCCACACGGTGTCATAACCCTGCCAGATGCGGAACCAAATAAAGCCGATGATGGCCAGCGCTGCCCAGGCGTCGGCTTTGGGTATTTCAGCGAGTGATGACAGGGTTGTTCCGGCAATGGCAGCTAGACTGGCGCCAATATCAAGAGTGAGATGGAGGAGCTGGCCTTGATAGGTATGGTTGTGATGGTGGTCTGGCGCCTCTCTGTGGATACGAAATTGCCAGAGATTCATGCTGAGCGCAAAGAGTGCTGCTCCGATCGCCCAGAGGGAGAAGGGTTCTAACTCTAGGCTGGCAAGTCGATTTCTTGCCTCAAATAGCATGAAGATGCTTGATGTACCAATGAGAATGAGGCTAAGGGCAAAACCAATTTTTCGCAGAGGAACTGAATCGCTCAAATAGCGTGCTCGATGGGCAATGGAAGCATTCATGAATCCCTCAAGGCTGTCCGAGAGGGTATGGAAAGCATCAGTTCTTAGGGCGAGGCTATTGGTAAGAAAGCTGGCCAAGATTTCTCCGAGAAATGTAAAGAGGGAGATAGCCCCTATCTTGAGGTAGCGATTACGTTCTCCTGGACCATGTTGATGAGAACAAGTATTCATGCCGACTCCGATAGTGAGCAGAAAGAATTGTTCAAGAACTAATGATGCAGTATGAACGAAAAAAAAACCTGGCGTCAATCCAGGTTTTGCACCTAATGGAATTGAGAGGAATTACAGCTTCTCAATTTCTTTGAGGTCTTTGTCAGGAAGGTAAAGGATGATGAGTCCAAGAATAACACCCGGGATGGCTGTCCAGAAATGGCTACCGGCGAAAAAAAGAGCATCTACCCCATCAAGAAGATGCCAAATGCCTCGCCACACGAGGACGAGGCCAACTACAGTAGCGATGTTATGAGCGAGGTACTTTACGGTAATTTTGTGCATAGTCGTGTTGAAGCATTAAACGAATTCATGAGGCTAGTATACCATGCGATGCCTGTTTGCTTTTTGTTTTGAAACCACATATACTGGCTTCGTTTTTCCTTGGGGCCTGTAGTCTAGTGGTAAAACAGTGCACGCGCCCCGTTAGACAATCATATGGGCCTATGGTCCAGTGGTACGACGCCACATTCGCATTGTGGAGACGGCAGTCCGATTCTGCCTAGGTCCACCAAATCGGATTTTTGAACACCAATAGTCTCGTTTATCTCAAAGATGAGCCCTAGCTTGGCAGTTCCAAATCCTTTACCTTTGGTGTAGGGTATTCCCTCGGGAAAAACCAATTTTTGGAACCGAGGATAGAGATGAGGCGGTAAATCTGTCCATTGCCGTCCCAAATCGCTTATGTAGCGTTCCGCATATGCTACAGAGGCTTCCATATCAAATTGCTCTATCCGAGACTCACTGCGTGAGATACGAGAGGCTATCAGTTCATTATCTACTTCGGCTTTCCGTTCCGTAAATTCCTCCTTCGTGTAGGAGCCGTCTTCTCGCATTTCAAATATCCGCTTTCGCTTCTCTTCCAGAATAGCGATTTCTTTGTCGTATCGTTTCGCCTCGGCTTCAAAGTGTCCACCTTTGTCTTTCCATATACTCAAAACAGTTGCATTGAAGACCTTAATAAATTTTTTCTTCGGGACAATCTCCTGAAGTTTTTTCACAAAGTCTTCCGCTACCTTTTCAACCGAGAGACTTTTGCAATACATAGGACAACCTTTAGTGAAGCAGTGATAGTAGGGGTATGCTCCACCCGTTCCGTGAGAAACGCTTGCCGTTACAGCTTTACCACAATCTCCACAGAGGAGAGTTTTCCGCAAAGGGAAAGCAGGATTTACTTTGTGGCGGTTTATTTTTACGCCTTTACCCGCCATTCGTTGCTTGATTTGATAATGCTCCTCTTCCGTAATCATCGGCTTATGCAATCCTTTGACTTCCTCGTTCGCCCACGGATTGACAATGATACCTGCATAGAAATTCAAATGTCTGAAAAGCAACCCGCTCACGAATTGCACTCTCGTTTTTCTTCCACGGTATTTATCAAGTCCCCAATCATTGAAAAGCCGTGCAAGCTCTGTTTGGGAAACTTGCCCTCTGGCATACTCTTTCAGTCCTCGTTGGATGATTGGAAAAATGTTTTCGTCGGGTTTGTCGGGCTCTGTTTTCTTCTCACCTCGTTTTTTGGCGTGTCCGCAAACATAACCGATAGGGGGTTTCCACGGAAAGATACCTTGATTGATTTTTGAAGCCATCCCATCTACGCAACGCTGACGGCGGACGGCATTATCAAATTCTGCACTTCCCGCAAGCACGGTCTCTATAAATTTCTCCGTTGGGTTGTTGCCGATGGGTTCTGTAACGGAATGGAGGGTTACGCCGTAATCAATGAGCATTTTGCGGACATAGAAATGGTCTTCGGTATTTCTGGCGAACCTGTCTACTTTAGCAACCACGAACGCATCCATTTTGCCCTTATTCTTTCGGCAGAGTTCAATAGCTCGCAAAAACTCTTTACGGTCGGCGGATTTAGCTGAAGCTCCTTCCTCTCGGAAAACAGCGATGACTTCAATTCCTCGTTCCTTACAATAGTTTCGGCAAATCTCTTCTTGGAAATCAAGTGAGGTGCCTTTGATTTGTTCGTCGCTTGATACGCGAGTATAGATTATTCCTTTCATAATTTTGGATACTCAAAAGGCGGTTCTGGCACCCAACTAGAACGCCAGAGGCATTTTTCGTCGGCAGAACCGCCTTTTCAGGCGACGAAATAAAAAATCCTCTAACGTGTTTCTAATTGGGTGCATATTTATTATGCCTCATTTTTCGGGTTCTGACAACTCTTTTTTGAGGATTTTTGCGAGCTTTTTTATGGAAGCATCACTCATTCCCTCAAAAATTTGCTCTGTTTCTGGAAGCCCAAACCTGATGCTTCGCACGAGCTCTGTCTGTCTATCGGTAGAGATTTTTCCATAGCCATAGGAACCAAATGTGGTGCCAACATCTTCGTGTCCGAGATTTTGGCTAATAGCTTTCTTCTCCTCTTCGGTAAGGCGGGTTTTGATGAACTCTTTGACGATGAGATGGCGGAGCGTGTGCGGGTGGTAGTAGGGAATGTTTGCACCCGTGAAGCGTTTTTCAAATACCTTACGAGCGGGACTGGCATTGCTCCAAAAGAGGGGTTCAACATTTCCTGAACTGTAGTAGCTGATGCTTTCCTTCCCTTGCTCTAGTTTCGTTGCGGGGAAAATTGGGTCGTTTGATGAGAAGCCTCTTGCTTGGTCAAGGTAGTCAAACCATTCCAGAAAATAGGCAAGCGGTTTTTCATCGGGCAGAGGAAAGAGCACGGTGATTATCTGTTTGGAAAACTTGGTTTTCACTCCAGAAGCAGGGTCTTGCTCTATAACAAGCCTCCGTCTGTCAAAGTGTTTCATTCGGAGGCTCACTATAGCGGAAATTCTCGCTCCAGTGAGGAGGGTGAAGGCAATGAGGGCTCTATCACGTTTTTCCACCTCGGTTTCACCATTGATGCTTTCTAGAACCTGCAAGACCTCTTCAAAGGCGGGGACATCTACTTTTCGTGCTCGGGTAGCAATCTGGCTCTCTTTCCGTGAGAGGTTGAGGAAGCTTGTATGAGTAGAATTGATTTTTGACTTTGGCTGTTGAGCGAGCCATTCAAAGAATTTCCGTAATCGGCGGAGAGTGTCATAGCAGTAGCTCAAGCTGATAGGGTTTTCGGAACCTTTCCGATTTTTGCTTTTGAGCCAATCTCTGAAAGCGATAGCCTTTTTGTCGTCAAAGGAATGGAAATCATCCATCTTGGTGAAATCCTCCCAGAAGAGGAGGGCTTTCTCAAAACAGATGATAGAGTCATCTGAAAATTGCTCGGAGTTTTTGAGGAAGGAGAAGAACTCTCGTTTCGTCATTTCGTTCTTGTAATTTGCTTTTGACATATGTATTTAGGCGTTATTGATGAGTTGTGGCTATATGGACATTTATGAGAGATGAAAGGGATTACATTAGTCCCTTTGGGAGTATCGTGCGAGACAGTTTACTTCTGTCCCGCATCGTTCGCATTTTCCTCTTCTGAAGAACTGTTCCCGTGCATCCTTCCCAATTCTATTGCCAGTGGGAACCATCTTTTCTGTTCCTGATTTTGCTCGGGTTGCTCTCTTGCATTTGAAACAGAAATACTCATTTTTTTTGAGACTTACTTTCCGTTTCTTTTTCTTCTCCGTGAGGTAGTGTCGGAGCTCATCGCCCATAATGAGGAGCGGTCTCGTGTTCTTCTCAAGCGGTGGCAATCCATTTGCTAGCCATCGGAAGACAGTCTTCTTGTTGATGTCAAAGAGCAGGGCTATTTCTTCGGGGGTATAACTATGGCGAGACGTGATAAGCCTCGGATTGTATCTTCGTTTCATATAAGCGTAATTATGGATTTCAATTGGCTATCCCTTTGTGGTCGGGGGTTCGCCGTCTTGAGCAGGAGCCTTCCTTTCGGAAAGCCACTGCTCAAAGATGATTTCGCCAAGGATTTGGAAAGCGTCCCTGATTTCGGTTACTTCCACATCGGTGAGCGTTTCATCGCCGATAAGCCTTCTGGTTTCTTCAATGCTCAACATACGCTTTCGTCCGAATAGAGGCGGTTCTTTATCATTTTCTGGCTATCAAAGAGTGTCCGTGCATTGAGCTCCAGATGGTCATTCCAGTAGTTATTGGCACTGGTTTCAATGGTGGGGACACGCCGAAAGATAAACCGAGCTTTTTTCGGGT
>CAZQWS010000002.1:23427-100898 GCA_964597355.1 uncultured Bdellovibrionales bacterium | reverse complement strand
CCCATCATTCCGAGTGCCCCACCCATCATTCCGAGACCGAGGAGGGCTGGTAGTGAAAGCACGAAAAGAACGACTCCGATAATAACAAGGTACGGGGCAATGGTCGCGAGAAATTCCTTCCCCCCCATAGGAATCTGAAACGGGGCTTTCTTTACCATGTAAAGATCGAGCCAAGCTTCGACCTTGGCAATAAAGCCCATGAGTTCTTCTTTCGGAGCCCCCTGATTACTCCCACCCTCAGGTGGAGTTTCTGGCATCACTGGAGGAGTAGTTTCTCCCATGGGTGCGCCAGTCGGATTGGTATTGTCCATATGACTTGTAAAGAATTAAATGGCTAAACCTACACTCATAGTATACATCGTACGAAAGTAAAGGGGGATAATCCGTCAAGTAGTTCAACAAGATGTTCTATCGGATCGGCCGTAATCCAACGAGTTTCATTGTGTCCTGTTCTGGCGTCCGGCCATAGAACACAACCGTCTGATCCCCCGTCGCAAGCTTGCCTTCTTGTTTGAGACGTTCAATAAGACGTTCGAGCATCGTATCGAGTTTCTTATCCTGAGAAAACAAGTAGGGATTCACTCCCCACACCAACGCAAGCTCTCTCCAGGTTGATTCCGCATTAGTTGCCACATAGATCGGTGCCTCAGGACGGAAGTGTGAGAGCAGTCGAGCCGTGAAGCCACTAATAGAAATGAGGAGGACAGCCTTTACCTTGAAGCTCTGAGAAAGTTCATAGACGCTCCGCATCATCACCGCGTACTCCGTATAGGTATTGAGGTCGAGCGCTTTATAGAGATCATCGAATGGTGACTCTTCTGTCTTTTCAATAATTTCACGCATCGTCGCAATAGTTTCGACAGGATATTTTCCAGAAGCTGACTCCTCAGAGAGCATCACTGCATCCGTATGGTCAATCACCGCATTGGACACATCGCTTACTTCAGCCCGAGTCGGCCGAGGATTAGCTACCATGCTTTGCATCATCTGCGTCGCTACGATCACTGGCCGAGCAGCTTTGAGACTCTCCATGATAATTTCTTTTTGAAGAAGAGCGATTTCACTTTCTGGCATTTCAATACCGAGGTCTCCGCGCGCTACCATCACGGCGTCACTTGCTTCGATAACTGAGCGTAAATGTTTCAGTGCAATTTTTCGCTCAATTTTGGAACAGAGTTTTGGAAAATATTTTGACTTGTCACCCTGAGCAAGTCGTTGGGCCTTCATCTTTTCACGCACTGCCTCTACCTCTTCGGCTGAACCCACGAAAGAGAGGCCTATGTAATCAATCCTCTCTTCGAGCATGAAGGCGAGATCAGCAATATCTTTTTCAGAAAGGAGCGGAAGGCTGAAATCAGTTTCTGGCAGGATAACTCCTTTTCGTGGTTTGATCGTCCCGTCATTTTTAGCAATCGCCTTGACTCGCTTCTCGCCTACTTCAGTCACTACAAGCTCGATCAATCCATCGTCAATCAGAATACGCTCATCAAGAGCGAGCTTCCCCACAAGTCCTGGGGTATCGAGAAAGACAACCGGTTCGCTCGCTTCAAACTGCGGACGCTCCGATAACTCGGCAACCGTCACTATAAAGCCTTGCTTCACTGCAATAGGGAAACTCACTTCGGTACGAATGCGTGGCCCCTGGAGATCGCCGAGAATAGCCACTGGGATCCCAAGCTCATGAGAGAGAGAGCGGATATGCGCTACCACTTGCCGGCACCAGTCATACTGCGCATGCGAAAAGTTCAGCCGGGCGACGTTCATCCCCGCCTGGATCATTTCCCGCAATGTTTCTTTCTTTTCGGAAGCTGGCCCAATGGTTGCTACAATTTTTGTTTGTTTCATTTTTGCAATACAATCTCTTACTTCTCTATTGTAACCCACATTCTCGATTTATTATGAAAAGAAAGAAGCGATCGCCGGGAAATCCCAACAACCGCTTCATATACTCGTTTGGGCGAGACTCAGACTCTTGTTACTTCTTGCGCCAAAGGCCGCGTTCTGTCTCCTGGCAGACCCGCGACTGCCTACCATTTACTTCTTGGTAGTGGCACACTGCTTCCTCGCGGAAGAGCGAGGTACTCATTTCTTCTTGGAGGTGATTGCGCTCGTCGGCGAGGTTTTGGCAATCATGCCGGCTCAATTCACCAGCTTTCGGAGCCCCGGGTCGGCAGTATAACTGGTACAGTGCCTCGATTTGATCGAGATTGACCTTGGCAAAGCTCGGGTGGAGCCTCGGATTGGCCGAGGTCGCCACTGCTTGAGTGGCAGTGTTCCGAGTCATGCCCTGAACTCCATGGCCACTCCATTGGATGAGATTGCCGTGGACGCGAGGTTGTGCGACATGGAAGGTCGGGGTGGCGACACCGAAGGGAATCGTCACACCCGCGCCGTAACCGTACCGGAACAGCGCATCGTACGCCAGCTGGCGATTGTGCCCCACCTCCTTGTAATCCCGCATTGTCGGTACATACACCTGATGGGTAGTGCCACAGCCGACAAGCAGTATAGCCGCTGCCAAGAGACTTACCAGGACGGCAACAGAAAACAGACGAGTCGCATTCGCATTCATGATGAAAGCCCCCTTCAAGGTAAATTGAGTTGTAACACAGGAACTCTTGAGAACTCTCATGGATGGCGAATATCGCTATTCGTAATCCAAGTCGAGGGGAGATGCTTGTTAGAGTTCTAATTACATCTCCCAACTTGTTCAGTCTTGTCCTAGGACATGTAGCTGCGTGGTGCAGCCAACCAGCCCAGAACATGACACAATTGCCTCTCGTTCTCCCGGCTGGGATGGAACCGGATGCGAATTCCACCCTCAGGGGTTTCCTCGATCGTGGTCGGAGGTTCTTCGTCACTCGAGACGAAGTTGATCAGCACAAAGTGCCGGATCGTCTCCCACTTGAAATTCGTTTGCGTCCGATGCTCCGGCAAGATCTGGATCTCCCAGAGAGCTTGCTTTGACGGAGCGGACGGGATAACGATTGCTTGAAAAGCCATGTTGCTCTCCTTGAGCGGTTGAGATGGCCGAAATGGCCGGTATGAGCTTCGAAAAGCTCGTTAAGGTACTGAAAAGACATTATACTCCAAAATAGCCTTGGAGTCAATGCTAAAATAGCATCTTTGAAGCTTAAATAAAGTAAAAGAAAAGGCTTACTGAAGCCTTTTCTGAAGAAATCTTATTTATTTGGCTTATTTAAGCCATTTCATCAGAATTCTCTCCTCTATTTTCAATTTCCCGTAGAATATCACTGGGGATAGGATCCCTCTTCGGACTTACCCCGGGATAGCGCCAGGCACTGATAATCTTGAGCTCAGCCTGATTCAAAAGTTGCTCGAGTTTGGATTTGGAAAGCTTCGTCGGTGAGTGTACCCGATACATCACCCACAATTCCTGAGTCCAGGTTTCTTTGCCACCGACTGTTTTGGTCGAAGCCGGCTGCATCACGGCAATCGTGTTCTCGACAATGCCGACTTCAGTTCGTCTAGGACTACGAATAATCCGGATCACGCGCTGTCGTGACAAATAATACTCACGCATTTTGTATTCTGAATGCAACGTAAAATAATACCGGCCTATTTTGCCGGCTGAAAGCGTTTTTGGTTTGGCCCGAACAAAGGATGAGCGGGGAAGCATAGGTTAGCGACCCAAGTTCATGTCACGAAGGGCGGCAATACGCTCCTCTACAGGTGGATGAGTCATAAAAAGTCGTGTCAGGTGCCGGCCTTTGAAAGGATTGGAGATATAGAGGTGGGCTGTAGCATCACTCGCG
This sequence comes from uncultured Bdellovibrionales bacterium, assembly GCA_964597355.1. Taxonomy (GTDB): domain Bacteria; phylum Patescibacteriota; class Minisyncoccia; order Moranbacterales; family UBA1568; genus SSEF01. Next base: position 97,122 of record CAZQWS010000002.1, on the reverse strand, counting down.
GTCGCTACCGGTTGCGGATCGCCAGAAATTTTTTGGAGGGCACTAGCAAGTCCTTCTGGATAACGAGTCATAAGAGCTCCCGAGGCATCAGCGAGGAGCTCGCGTTTCCTGGAAATCGCTAGACGGATAAGGAGGGCTGCGATCGGAGCGAGAATCGAAAGTACGATACCCACAATCATCATCATGCCATTGTTGCGATTATCATTATCCCGTGAACCTCCGAAGATAAGTGAATGCTGAAACATATCCGCGAGAATCGAAATAAAACCAGCGAGAATTACCACGACGGTCGAAACAAGCGTGTCACGGTTCTTGATATGGGAGAGCTCGTGAGCTGCGACGCCTTCGAGCTCCACACGATTGAGGCGGGCGAGGATGCCGGTCGTGAAACAAATCACGCCATGCTCGGGATTGCGACCCGTGGCAAAAGCATTGAGGGCTGGGTCATTGGTAATATAAATCTTGGGCGTCGGCAGCCCGGCCGTAATCGCCAGATTTTCAACCAGCGTGTAAAGCTCTGGGTGGTTTTCACGCTTAACTAATTGGGCGTGTGACATCGAAAGTACAATCCGGTCACTCCACCAATACGAAGCAAAGCTTGTGATCACAGAAAAACCGACCGCGACATACAGGATGACGCTACTGCCGTAAGCCTGGGCAAACACATAGCCGATCCCGATCACAACTATCAAAAAGATGGACAGGTACAGCCAAGTGAGGCTGATATTCTTACTGGAATGAGTATATGCAGTTGCCATAGAGGTTACAGTATACGATTTTCTCTCCCCGTTGTCTAGAGTTGTGTTGCCGGCGAAGGCACCGCTCGCCAAGACTGAAAGGTCTCCTTCAATTTCTCGGCCAGTGGATCATTGGGATCCCAATCGTTCGAAATGTACAAAACAAAAGTACTGTTCTGAACGACTCTGGCTGGAGTCACCATGTCATTTGCTCTCAATTGCTCTTTCCTCAACCGAGCGTCACTCTCCTTGGCAAATTCATCGATAAAGAAAAAATGATTGTCTTCCTGTTCTCCTATGTGAAGAATAGCTCGATACCTTGCGTTGGATCCATCTCGACGCACGAGCGCCCCATCAATTTCCAATCCCTTTGTTTGGGCATACGAACGGAAACTTTTCATGGCTGGAGAAAGATTTTCTGGAAACACTTTTCTTCCAAAAAACAGTGCGCCGAGAGCTGTGGCAACACATAGAGCAATAAGAGCCACCGCTATCCAAATACCTTTTTTTGAAGCAGTATTCATAAAGCAAAAAGATAGACAGAAATCGTCTATCTCTCAGTATACCAGGTGAGAAGGATGGGCTAGAACCCTACCTTTACTGGCTCTTTTTCAGCTTCGTTGATTTCAAAGAATTCGCGCTTCACAAATTTGAACATGCTCGCGACGATATTGGATGGGAACATATCGACCGCCGAGTTAAGTTCCATCACATTGCCATTGTAGAAACGGCGAGCCGCTTGGATCTTGTTCTCCGTATCAGATAGTTCACGTTGGAGTTCAAGGAAATTGGTATTGGCTTTGAGGTCTGGATAGTTCTCTGATACTGCAAACAAGCTCTTGAGAGCCCCGGCCAGCATGTTTTCCGCCTGGGCATGATCTTCGACGGAGCCAGCTTGCATTGCCTTACTACGAGCCTCGGTCACTCGTTCCAAGAGTTCGCGCTCATGGGTCGCATATCCCTTTACCGTATTAATAAGGTTCGGGATAAGATCATAGCGACGCTTGAGTTGCACATCGATATCACTCCAGGCCTCATCTGTCCGAGCATTGAGCCGGACAAATTTGTTGTAATACACCACCCCCATGAGCAATACCAAAACAACAATACCTAAAAAAATAAATCCAATCATAAGGAAACTGTTAAACGGATGAATTGGCACTTCTTTAGTATAGCAAACAAGTCCCTACTTCCGAAGTAGTCTTACAAAAGCACCTCATAAAAGGAACTTCCCGTCAAATAGCTCCGCCAAGGGAGATGCCGTATACCCAACACCTATTCCGAGAAGCTCATCTATCAAAAAACGTGAAATTCCTTAACTGGATACCAGCTACAAGCCAAGAGTATAGACATCGCTTGGTATGGTGGTATACTAAAACACTATGGAAAAACGCCTACAACTTCTTTTTGAAAAAATTGAAACTATACCGTTCACCTTGGGGACATGGTTCATCACTCTCTTTGCTATTATTGCCGTTCGGGTGGCGATCGAACTTTTTTTTGAACACAACCCGTTTTACTTCGCTGACCATTACTTCTACAAACTTTCCCATTTCTTCTTTACTTTTTCCTTCACTTACCTCGCTGCTCTCCCAGTAGTAGCCTGGCTCGCTCGGGTCAATATCCGACAGGCAGCCACCATACTATGCTTCGGTTTCCTTATCATTTGGGTTCCTCCTATTATTGATGAAATTATTTCACGAGGAGCAGGTTTCTGGAGTTTCTATACATTCGACGGGCTGGCTGGTCTTGGAGAACGTTATTTGACCTTTTTTGGTGATCGGCCTGATGTCGGCATCACATACGGAGTGCGGACTGAGGTAGCCCTCGTACTCTTCTCTACGACTTTGTACGTATGGATCAAAACAAGAAACCTCCTTCGCACCCTTTTTGGTACTCTCATCCTCTACACCGTTCTCTTTCTCATTGGTGCCCTTCCTTCCCTCGTGACGCTCTTCCTCATGGGACCAAGCGAAGGATTTTTCACACTCACGGAACTAGATGTGGCTGGTTTCATGCTTTCCCCCGAACCACTGTATTTCATCAGTCCTCCCAATGTAGCTGTGGTCTTAGCGATTAAGATGGGGCTCGTGTACGCCCTCCTCCTCCCCCTCCTTGTCCTCGGTATTCTTTCTTGCTTTTTTCGCACTACCCTCTCGGCCCTCTGGCATAATCTCCGTCTTCCCCAAGTAATCTACCACGCCGGTCTTTTGCTCATTGGTGCCGGACTCGTGTTTGTGTATGAAGGGAAAATCACCTTTGAAAACGATTGGATGCACTGGATTGGCCTCTTTATGATGATCTTTGCTGTAGTATTGGCCTGGCTTACCTCGGTCATTGTAAACGATCTCCACGACGTATCGATTGATACCCTCACCAATCCAGAACGCCCTCTCATTACGCATGCTATCGACCGGCCTACCTATGCCACCATCGGAGTGCTCGCCTTTAGCTTCTCCCTCTTTTTTGCCGGTTTCATTTCTACGCAACTCGCCGTACTCCTCGCGCTCTACCAAGCAATTGCCTGGGTGTACTCTGCTTGGCCACTCCGCCTCAAGCGCTTTCCCATTCTTGCCACGCTTCTTGCTTCAGGAGCGAGCCTCCTCATTTTCCTCGGTGGCTATACCGTTTTCTCGACCGAAAAGAGCATCACTACCCTTCCCTGGTCGGTTCCCACTCTCCTTTTTATCGCCTACACATTCCTCCTCCCCATCAAGGATTTCAAAGACATTCCGGGGGACAAGGCTGATGGAGTCCACACCCTCCCCGTCCTTCTCGGTGAAGCGAGAGCCAAACAATTCATCGGTGGTATGCTCCTTATCATGTTCATGATGAGTGTCTTCGTTTTTGACGTGCCCCACCTTTTTTTCTTAGCCTTTTTCTTTGGTTCCATCGCCTACTGGCTCCTCCAAATGAGCTCCAAAGACCACCGTTATTTCAATTACCGCCACTTAACCCATTGGTATATCGCCCTCGTGAGTGGCTATGTGGCTTTTGTCGCCTGGCAATTTTTGTCCCGCTAATCTCTATGCTTTCAAAAGAGAGAGGAGCGCCTGGGATACTTTTTCCCAATCATTCACTGAAAGTGCCTGTGCGCGAATATCTGTCCGCAATCCTTGTAGAGCAAGTACTTTCTCAATTTCTACACGGGCGACACCCAAACTTGAACTCAAATTGTTGGCCAAGGTTTTCCGACGAGCTGCAAAACCAGCACGCGCCACTCGAAAAAAAGATCGGTCACCTTCAGCATCAAAAATTCTTTTAGGTACGAGATGAACCACTGCGCTGTCTACAGCTGGCACCGGATCAAAGGCTTCACGTGGCACCAGAAAAACAATCCGCGCATCACTATAATACTGGACCATAAGCGAAAGCAAGCTCATGTCGCCTGGTTTCGCCGTCATCCGTTCCGCTACTTCTTTTTGGACCATCAACGTCAAACTCTTGGGTTGAAGTTCGAGTGAAAGGAGGGTGCGAATAATCGGAGCTGTAATGTAGTATGGGATATTGGCGACTACTTTGTATTTACCTCCTTCACAACCGGCATGCTCCAAAACGGCATTCAAATTCATGTCGAGTACATTCCCCTCGAGGATAGATACCCCATCGCTTTTTTCGAAATGTTGTTGCAGTCGCTCCACGAGTACGTGGTCGAGCTCGACGGCCACCACATGGCGCGCTCGTTCCACCAATCGCTGCGTCAGGGCGCCAGTCCCAGGACCCACTTCAAACACATGATCTTCCGGCCCAACCAGAGCCGTCGTCAAAATCTGCTCAATAATACCTTCGTCCTTGAGAAAATTCTGCCCCAAAGATTTCTTGGCTTTTACATTCATATTAGTTCGTAATCTCCTCCATTTTCACATTGATCACGCCCGCTCCAAGCGAAGCAATTTTTTCAAAGGCCACCTTGTCAAGATCAATGATACGGCCTGGTACAAAAGGTCCTCGGTCGTTAATCACTACGATCACGCTTTTCCCATTATCGACATTGGTAACCTTCACATAGCTCCCCTTGGGAAGCCAGGGATTCGCTGCAGCCATGGTTCCAGTCCAAGCATACCACGAGGCTGCGCCCGTATGTTTTTTGCCAAGCTTCACATAGGTGCCCTGAGTCACGATTTCGATCACCGGTTCTTTGACCGTTTCCGTCTTTATTACCTTCCTCTTTACCTCCTTGCCATTATGATAGCTCACCCGATAGGTGGTCCGCTTCGTCCCCTTTTCACCTTTCTGTGTCACCTTCTTCGTTCGCCACGATAATTCACTGTCTTCATTCACCTTGGTAGCAAAATCAATTGCGGTATCCCTATGTTCTTCTCGGATCTCAACACGAGTTACTTCAATCGTCCCATCAGCCGATACCACTTCTTCACGTGACGGTTCCACCATATCATCCTCATCAAGAACAATGTTTCGTTCATTCAAAATATCGAGAGCTGTATTTTCCGTCGTGTGTACAGTTTCTGTTTTACCATCGGCTTTGATGGCCACAGCCCGGGCCTGTTCGAGCACGATCGAGGTTCCAAGTACCAACTTTTCTCCAGGATTGGGCCATATTTTGTCCGCCTCAGTAGGAGTGAAGTTTTTTGAACGCAAGAACTCAGCCACCGTAGAAGCTTCAGTAGTAAAATTTCCAATCAGTTGGTTATTAACTATAAGGGTTACGGTCCGTTCATTGCTCGAGTGCAGAGATTCGCGGGTATCCCATGGCCCGGTAAAAACAACAAAACTGAGTCCGAGAGCCCCAACCAAACACAAGATTAAGAAAAAGGTGCGCATGCTGAAATAAGTTATAGGACTTGCCTGTTTGGACGGAGAAATTCGTACCTAGCCAATCGCTGTGAATATGAGCATCAGGCATTAAGGAATAAGGACCCAGCTCAACTAACATCCTCTCACCACGCGCTTTACGAATTTTGAGTACAAACAGACGAGTCCTATCGCAAACGATAATGAAGAGCCTCGGTGATATGGTCCTCGGTCAGTTTTTCCGACCCAGCGAGGTCAGCAATCGTCCGAGCTACTTTGAGGATACGGGTATAGGCCCGTGGTGATAGTTTATAGAAGGATACGGCTTCACGCAAAACATTCTGACAGGCCTGATCGAGTCCGCAATGTACCTCGAGCAGTTTGGTATCGAGCTCGGCATTGGTGAAGCGTTTGGTTGTCTTCAATCGCTCTCGTTGGATACGTCTCGCTTTTTCCACTCGTTCACGGATGGATTCACTCTTTTCTCCTGGGCGTGGGTCACGGAGCGCGTCAAACTTGAGCCGCGGCACTTCAATATGGAGATCGATACGATCAAGGATTGGCCCTGACACTTTTTGGCGATATTTCTCTCTAGCATATGGACTGCAGCCGCATACTCGCTCAGGGTCACCAAAGTGACCGCACGGACAAGGATTCATGGCAGCAACCAGCATAAAGCGAGCCGGAAAGGTAAGCGTGCCCTTAGCCCGAGAAACCACCACTGTCCCATCTTCGAGTGGCTGACGGAGGCTTTCAAGAGCCATCCGGGGAAACTCTGCAAATTCATCAAGAAACAACACCCCACGATGGGCCAGACTGATTTCACCTGGCCGAGGGAAACTCCCTCCCCCAATGAGGGAAATCGTGCTCGCACTATGATGAGGCGAACGAAAAGGCCGGTCAGCAATAAGAGCTACATTCCTGTGGAGTTGCCCAGCAATAGAGAAAATTTGGGTAATTTCAAGACACTCTTCAAAGGAAAGACTCGGGAGAATCGAAGGCAAAGTCTTGGCAAGAAGGGTCTTCCCACTTCCCGGAGGCCCAATCATGAGAATATTATGCCCACCTGCCGCCGCGATTTCGAGCGCTCGCTTCACGTGTTCTTGGCCCTTGATTTGAGCCATGTCATTCCCGAAAGGATTGAGTTGGGATTCTGGCACCGTAGGCACCTCAGACGAGAGCAGCTTGCGGCCTTCGAGATGCTCGGTGATATCGCGTAGACGTTCTCCGGCAAAAATGGTCATGCCTGGTACCAAAGCGGCTTCCTTCGCATTTTCTTTGGGTATAAATACTTCCTTGAAACCAGCTTCTTTAGCAAACAAAACCAGCGATAATACGCCATTGACCCGGCGCAAGCGGCCATCAAGCGCGAGTTCTCCGATAAAAAACTTTCCTTCCGGATGGAAACCGATTTGTTTGGTCGCTGCCAAAAAAGCAAGCGCCATTCCTAGATCGTAAGTTGATGAACTCTTAGGGAGATCGGCCGGGGCTAGGTTGATCGTCACTCGACCGCTCATGTGTGGTGGCTTGAAATCGGTATTTTTGATCGCTGCACTCACCCGATCGCGAGCTTCTTTGACTGCTGCATCAGGGAGACCGACGACATTGAATTGGTGTAACCCTTTGGTTAGGACATCCGCCTCAATTTCCACCAACACTCCATCGAGTCCAAATGTTGCTCCTGAAAATACCTTGGCCGGCATAAAATTAGTGTTTCCGTTTCAAAAAGATTCCTCCCAGCCCGAAAAGCCCTAGAAGTAGCATCATATCAGCCAGGTTGAAGTTTGGCAAAAGACTTGCAAGACCAAGTGGCCAGGAGAAATAATCAAGCACGCAGTCATGCGCCAGCCGATCGAGAGCGTTCACTCCCCCGCCAAGCAACATAAGCCCGAGAAAGAACTGCTCTTCAAAGAAACGTGCCTGAATAAACAAATGCCCAAGGCAAAGCAGCAATCCTCCGATAATAAGCATGAGCCAAAAGGGTGGCAGTTCTATCCCCCAAAATACTCCTCGATTACATATCAAAGTGTCTCTTGCTAGCCATGTAAAGCGGAGTAGAAGATCGATGACAGATAAAAAAACAAAAAGAGGCAGCCCAATCGCCTCTTTCTGCAGGAATTTCATACGCTAACTATGCTCCCACCTTGTTCCGAGCGGCTGGGAAAGCCTGGAGACGCTCTACTGGAATCTCTTCGCCTGTTTTTTCACAGACACCGTATGCCCCAGCGTCCATCTTGGCCAAAGCATCATTCACGTCCTTGAGTTGGCCCTCCAAGTTGCCTTCTACTGCTACCGTATCGACGTATTCCTCGACTTCACTCGCATTTTCATCCGGGTCATTCCCAAGATCATCGAATTTCATCTCATAATTCCCAGCGACATCGGTAGGATTGCCCATACGTGAAAGGTCCGCTTCAAGGCGAGTCTTTTCAGCCAGAAGCTTGTCTTTGAGTTGAGAGAGCATTGCCGGGTCGAGCGCCATAAAGGTGTATGAAAAGTAAAAGTACCTCCAGTATAGAGGCTTTTAAGGAGAGCGTCTAGAGGAAAGCGTGCTCGATATGACGGATTTCTGGATCGGTATTAGTCCGCAAAGTCACCGCTATCACATCAAAACGATAATTCCGCTCAGCCAAGCCATTGTTTCGAAGGTAATAACCCGCAATCCGTTCCAGTTTCACGAGTTTAGAACGGGTTACCTGCCACTCAGGGAGATAGACTTCTCGTCCCGGTTTCGCCACAAGAGTTTTGACTTCAACAAAGATAACTTCCTTGGTTTTTTCTGCCACAATGTCGATTTCCCCCAGGCGTTTTCCCAGAGGATTAGCGATATTCCGGCCCAGTATCTTGTAACCCTGCTCTCGAAGATACGCTTCTGCCAGTTCCTCTCCTTGTTTCCCTACTTCAATATGTTCGGCCATAATGTTGAAATTGTGCTTATTCTAAGGCTAAAAGGCTCATTCAGCAATGATAACCCTTCGATTCCACTCAGGGTTTAGTCTGTAGCGACTCGAAAAATACAAGGAACCATGACCCCGTAAAATGGCTTATATCACATGAGATAATATACACTCTCTCTAGAAACACCGGCTGCGTCTTACATTCCAGCTTACAAATAGTTTTCGGTGAACCATCCACGGGGTTTGTTGTCTGTAGCGGCTCGAATACTCGTCGACAGACAACAAAAAAACGGCCATTCTTGGCCATCTGACTTTTTCTCTATCTCCTCACTCCCATCTCCCAACTTTTGGAAAAGGTGTTGGTGCCGGGCGCTTGACGACGCCCAATATTATAAAAAATTGGCTGTGCAAGCGCCCAGCGTGCGTGTGCCCAACATATCTCTGGAGAAGTCTAGCCCGGGTGAGAGGCAAAGTCGCTTCTACGCGGAGAGGTATGTATTTTGTGACAGACGCGAATGGGTGGAAAGTTCTGGTTACTTTCTCGATCTTCTACCGCTTTTTGGCGTTAAGCCTGGCAAACTTGTGAAGGAACTACGTTTTTGTTTTTTGTTTTTGTGTAAAGGCCGAGCAATATTAATTTTCTCGACATTTTGTGTGTTTGTTTTGGCGACCGGCTCTCTGTGTCCAGAAAAGAGAGCAGCTATGAACATTGTCACAGCGGTTAAGCAGCAGAAGATATCTTCTCTTGAGACAAAAATTCAAGAAGAGAGGTCTTCTGCTCTTATGGAGACGTTAGAAGATCAAATTGTCAAAGAATTTTTTACTGCAACACATCTAGTATAGCAGAAAAAAACACTGAAGTCAACTTCTCTCGCTGTTCCTAGCACACTACTAAGTAAAAAGTATTTTTTAAAATACTTTTCTCCATGATCTATTCATTGTTCCCTCGAGAAAAAGTCTCTCGACTTTCTTTTGAGATTCAAAGATTGTTGCTCCCAACATCTAAAAGCTATCGGCCGCTACGACATCTTTTCAGTTTTTTTGATCAAGCAGGGCTCGAAGCGTATTTTGACTCGTGCCAATAATCCATTGGTTCTCCCGTACGACATAATCAACCGACAGATTTATCGTTGAATCAATATTGACGTACCGGAGTGGCCGATCTTGGTATATTCCTGAACGGAAAGTAAGCCCTGTCTTGGGGGCAGTGGTCTTGTCGAGATAAAAAGGCTCCCAAGTCTTTGGCAGTGTCATTTCTCCCGCCTTGAGTGACTCTGTAAAGGCGGCTTTGTCCTTAATGGTAAGCAGGAGACCCATCCGAGGCCACTCTTGGTCAAGGAAAAAGAAAAGTGAGAAATTTTCGTCCAGCGTACTCAGGATTTCTGGAGAAAGATCTAGATTGAGGAGATACGCAAAACGAGAAAAAGCCAATGGATTGTAGTTTTGGTCTCTCGCCAAAAATTCTACTGGCTGGCGCAGGTTATCCTGCTTAATCGAAAGTGCGACCTTGAGAAATTCCATAACAATACTCTCGGCTGTCACCGTCTCTATGTCAAAAGAGAGAAGATTCGGTTGGTCAATCGAGTAATGTGTCCTGGTTGGTTCCTCTTCCTTTTCCACTTTGATCTCAATAGTTGGTAGAACCTCTTTAACCACCCCTTCACTCACAACTGGCGGGGGGGTTTGCGCTCGTGACTGCCACCAATACCAAAAAACTGCCCCTATCAAGAGAAGAATGGGTATGCTGATACCTAGGATCCATACCTTGTACTGGCGAATTTTCTCCCTCCAGGAAAATACTGCCGTGGACGGAAAAACTTCACCCGTAGAGGGAGAACTCGTCGTAACTGAAGTAGCTGTTTCCAGTTCGCGCATTTGATTCAAAAGCATAGCTTCTTCACCCTGAGGAATCGATAGATTTTCTTCTTCCAAGACACGAGGCGAAACTGCTGGTGATGCATCACTAAGAAAGGGGCTCGTTGCTAGAGGAGAAGAATCTGTGGACTCAAGAATCTCTGGAGCAGCATAAAACGCAGCTCCAGAAGCCTGGCCAGGCTGAAAGGCGACAAGTGGTTCTTGAACAACAGCTTCTGCTTGAGTTGGCTTACCCATGTCGTCAGCCATAGTGTGAATGGCACGGGTAATCTCAGATGGATACTGGCCGCGAGAAGCAAGACGGGGGTTGTGCTTGAGCCAAGAAAACATAATCAGTAGAAAAACATTTTGTATTGAAAGAAAAACTAAAAGGAAGCACGAAATTGCTTCCTTAGTATATCACTTTGATTGAGAGGGCCAAAAGCCTTAGCATATCGCTACAAGCTAAGTGACCACCTCAAACAATACTAACCTACTCCTGATCTTCTCCAAGCTGTTCTCGTACGAGCTTAGCTTTGGCCATTTTGTGGGAAAGGTTGATCCGGCCTTGGGCATCGATTTCTTTAACAATGACTGGCACCATATCGCCTACCTTGACGATATCCTCGACCTTTTCCACCCGATAGTCAGCCAGTTCCGAAATATGGATAAGCCCTTCTTGGTTCGGCAATACTTCAGCAAAGGCACCGAAGTTCATAATCCGAGTAATCCGGCCTTGAAAGAGCTCTCCAGGCGCCACTTCTCGAGTGATATTTCGAATCCAATCGACCGCTTTCGCAGCGCTCGTCTCATCAACTGAAGTAATGAAGACTGAGCCATCGTCTTCGATATCGATAGACACTCCCGTCTCATCGATAATCTGGTTGATCATCTTGCCGCCAGGACCGATCACATCCCGAATCTTCTCTGGGTTGATATGAAGCGTGATAATGCGTGGCGCATAGGGCGACATGACTTTGCGTGGCTCTGGGATAGCCTCAAGCATTACCTGCATGATTTCTAAGCGGGCATCCTTTGCCTGTTTGATAGCGATCCCGAGCATATCCGGCGTCAAACCATCGATTTTCACATCCATCTGCATGGCAGTAATTCCATCAACCGTGCCAGCTACCTTAAAGTCCATGTCCCCGTAATGATCTTCGAGACCCTGGATATCAGTCAACACTTTGAAACTACCGTCTTTCCCTGTGATCACTCCCATAGCAATACCTGAAACCGGCTTCTTGATCGGTACGCCCGCATCCATAAGAGAAAGGGTCGAACCACAAACAGAGGCCTGCGAAGAAGAACCATTCGAAGAAAGTACTTCTGAAACAAGGTGAATCGTGTAGGGGAAGTCTTCTTTGGTTGGCAGTACCGGCAAAAGCGCCTTCTCAGCCAAGGCTCCATGACCAACTTCGCGTCGTCCAGGACCACGCATTGGCTTAATTTCCCCTACTGAATAGGCTGGAAAATTGTAGAAGTGCATGTAGCGTTTCTTCTCATCCGTTTCCATGGTATCAACTACCATCTCGTCCCCAGGTGCTCCCAAAGTCGTCACGGTCAAGACCTGGGTTTCTCCACGCTTAAAGAGCCCAGTCCCATGGGTCCGAGGCAAAATGCCAATCTGTGCCGACAAAGGACGGATCTCTGTCAAACCACGGCCATCTGGACGAGTATCCTTCTCAAGAATATTGGTATGCAGCACATTGTCCGAGAATTCCTCCATAATGAGCGAGAGTACTTCACTCTGGTTTGGCTCCTCTGGGAAGTGTTCCGCTGCATACTTGGCAACCTCTGCCTCTACTTCAGCTGTTTTGGCAACCATGGCTGCCTTGGGGCGGAGATACAATGCTTCCGCCAAGCCAGAAGTAGAGAGATATTCTTTCATTTTGGCTTCAAACGCTTCCGAACCAACCAAGAGAGCGGCTGCTCGCTTCTCTTTCCCAGCTTCCTTACAGATAGATTCAATAAAACTCGTTATTTTCTGAATGGCCTCATGTCCAAAGCGGAATGCCTCAGTCATTTTCTCTTCGGGAATTTCACTCGCTGCACACTCAATCATGTTGATTTTCCCCTGGGTACCCGCTACGAGGAGGTCGAGCGCGCTCGTACGTCGCTCTTCACTCGAAGGATTCAGAACGAAACCTCCGTCGCTGAGAATTCCCACTCGCACCGCTCCGATCGGCCCGTCCCAAGGGATATCAGAAAGAGTAAGCGCCGCGGAAGCTGCAATCATAGCTACAAGATCTGGATCATTCTCCCCGTCATAGGAGAGGACAGTTGTCACTACCTGGACTTCGTTCCGCATGCGCGAATTAAACAGCGGCCGAATAGTGCGATCAACGGCTCGTCCTGAAAGAATAGCGTCGTCACTGGGCTTTCCTTCACGTTTAATAAACCGAGAACCTTTGATTTTCCCGGCTGCATAATAACGTTCCTCAAAATCCACCATCAAAGGGAAATACCCTGTGATTTTGGACATTGACTGGCTCATGACGGCCGTCGCGAGAACGACTGTGTCGCCATATTGTACGGTGACCGCTCCATTGGCCTGAGCTGCCAAAAGACCGGTTGAGATGCTAAGCTCCCGTCCACCGAGCTGAAGAGACCATTTTTTGGCTCCTTGCATAAGAGTTATGAGCCCAACTAACGGCTCATAAACACGCGGTTTCCATTAACCTACTACCCATAACCTATCACCGATAACAAAGCAATTTTGAGTTGTTATAGGTTTTAAGTTATAGGTTATTGGTTAGTGAAAACCGTGTACCTATAAACCGCAACTGGGCTAAATGTAAAAGAATTATGGCTGCACTCTATCCCATTTTTCGTGTTTTGTCAAAAGAAAACAGCATTGGTCTCTCTTTGGAAACCAATGCCTTAAACTTATCGACTTCTCTTATCGAGGGCTCACCATGGCAGCATTTCTAATCCCTGCCACTATTTGGAACATGCGTGCTTTACTCACACCAATGATATGAGCTATCTCACTCCATGACTCGCCCTCCAAGTGGTGTTGGAAAATCGCGTATATCCGTTCGCTTTTAGCAAGCCGCGCATGACGTTTCAAGGCTAACTCAATCCGTTCTATCAATTCATGGAGTTCGATCACTTCAACAGGATCTCCATATGGACTCGGTAGCTTGTCAAACAATGCGCCCTCATCTTTGTCTTCCGACGTCTCTTCGCCACTCATGACTTGAAGATTTCTAAATATGAGGATCTCTTCCAAGTCAGGAAAGGAAAGCCCAAGAGCACGGGCCAACTCCCCCCGATTAATATGCTCCGCCCCATTGATGGTCCGGTTAAGCTTTCTCATCTTGCGGAAATTACATCCTGAAAGGAGATTTTCTCTCCTCAAGTAATCCAGCATGGTTCCTTGTATACGTCGGCTCGCGAAGGTCTCAAACATAACTCCTTGGTCAGGATCAAATCGTTTCTGGGCCTCCCAGAGAGCGATCATCCCTTCTTGGACGAGATCATCCAGTTCGATGTTTGTTGGTAGTTTCCTCATCAATTTTCTGGCAATCTTTTTCACTAAGCCTGCATAGAAAGCCAAGAGCGCATCATCAGACATCTCTGCAACAGGAACATTTTTCTTACCCATGGCATGCTCCTAACAAAGTAAAGAAGATCCATATTCTGATTTTAAACAGCTAAGCCTTTTCAGGCGTTGCCATGAGCCTACTCCTCAGTGATGGTTTTTGTCAAAATGACACTTGATTCACTTCTTTTTTTCTGATACGCTCTAAGCCACTGAGCAACACCGTTCTTTCCCAAGTCTTATTCTCACTCCAAACTCCAGAAAGGGGCACTCCATGTCTTCAAGAGAACTCAAGGTACCCAAGGTCATCCGCGCTCCTACGCTCCAAGGGCAGCGACCGGGTATTCTCCCTCAACAGCCCATTTGGCCAAGCGCTACGCCTGCCTCGCCGCCGACCAAACGTCGTCCGAGGCAAGGCCTCCAGATTTCTGCTCGGCCTGATCCCCTCCAAGTACACATCAACGGCACGGCGATTAGCCTACAACCTTTGGAACGAGCCATTTTGAGACGGCTCCATGCAGACCGTGAAAAGGTAGTCGATATCCTGACGCTTGCCCAGAATACTTATGGGTTAAGAAGCATCACTACCACCAAAGTAATGGGTGTGGTCGCAAAACTCCGCAAGACTTTTGAACAACATGTGCTCACGGGAGTCCAGATTGAACGAGTCCTCGAACCGAACGGCTACCGTCTCATAGGAGTCAAAAGCTTCTCGGATGACATCGAGTGACCAACGCGTCACCCCTACGAAACGCCTTCCCCAAGGCGTTTTTGCTTTTTCTCACAATAAAACCCGAGTAATCCTCGGGCTTCATTTCAATACATTCGAACGTTAGATTAGGAAACGGCGTTTGTTCTCGGAAAGATTGAGAAAATCATCAGCTTTCTCGATGAGCTTGGCTGAGGAAGATTCAGCAAAAGCCACTACTTCCACGCGACACCCAAACGTATTCTGGAGATACTCGACGAGATGGACGTAATCACCATCACCCGAAACGAGTACAATCACATCCAATTTCGTTCCCATTTTAATCGCGTCAATCGCAATCCCTACGTCCCAATCGCCTTTCCGTGAACCATCTGGGAAGATTTGGAGATCTTTGGTCTTTACGTCGTAGCCACTTTTGACGAGAGCTTCAAAGAATTTCTCTTCCATGCCTTCCGTCGTCTTGATGCCATAGGCCAAGGCGCGGATCAGTTTCCGTTCCCCTACCGCTACATCAAGCACTGACTTAAAATTTACTTTCTTTCCGTACAAAACACGGGCGCTGTAGTACAAGTTCTGAATGTCGACGAGTACCCCGACGCGTTGATCGGCAAAATGTGCCATAAATGTCTACGAGTGAAACGAGTAGCTACATTTATGAGCATCCCGCTTCAGTTCGTTCTTAAAAAAATTAAACTTCCCCAAAACCGAGCCGCAGGCGATACCATGAAAATAATGCTCTGCTGACTGAAATATTTTTCGGAACTGTGGCGGGGAACCATAGTCCAAACTAACTTTGTTATACACTGTCCAAAAAAGTTTCGCCACTTTAGGGGTGGCGATAACCTTCACTAGCTATTTCAGTCCAAGTTTCTTCACGAGTGCCTTATAGGCTTTCTCATTAACCTTCTGGAGGTATTGGAGGAGGTGTTTGCGCTTCGATACCATTTTGAGGAGCCCGCGGCGGGAATGAAAATCTTTGCTGTTCTCCTTGAGGTGGGCAGTAAGTCGCTTGATCTGAGCTGTGAAAAGTGCTACCTGATACTCGGGAGAACCAGTGTCCTTGTCGTGTCGCTTCACGTCGCCAGTTACCTTTTCCTTCTGCTTGTGTGAGAGGGCCATAGCCTTATTTGTCAGCGACTCCCTCGTTCAAAGTGAACCAAAGAGCACTCTACAAGTATAAAAAATTAGTAATCGCAATCTAACACGCTTTCTGTTTCTCTGCAAGAGAGACTGGAAATGATTCGAGACATGCGGTTGCATGTCTCGAGGGTGACGAGATTCCGTCATGAGCCAGTCAGCCACCAGTATTCAGACTGCTTCACGCCCGAGCTCGGATTGGTCGATGGGGTGTGAAATGACCATGTCTGCGCTGTGAGCAGTGAACGTAGCCCCATGACACCCTTGCTGGTCTTCCGGGACTCGCCCACCCATGCAAGCACAGGCATTGTTCTTCTCGAACCCGTAGGTGCAGATCTCTTCTGGCCGTAGTAACTGCCCATTGGAGCGAAAACTGAGTACGAAGCAGGGTTCTTCAATGAAAACACTCATGGCAGCCTCCTTGGCTGTTTGTGG
The DNA here is from genome assembly GCA_964597355.1 of uncultured Bdellovibrionales bacterium. GTDB lineage: Bacteria > Patescibacteriota > Minisyncoccia > Moranbacterales > UBA1568 > SSEF01. The sequence continues at coordinate 81,054 of CAZQWS010000002.1, read as the reverse complement.
AAGATACTAACGACTTTAATCAGTTTACTATCTATTGTCAATCAGCCCATCGAAGGACGGCTTTCTTAGCCTTTTACAGTACCGTGAAGGCGCTGACGCGATCCCCTGATTGAGGTTTCATCATCCGTACTCCCTGAGTTACACGAGAGAGGAGTGGAATCGAAGCGAATGGCACGCGGATAATGATCCCCTTTTCTGAAGTCACAATCATATCTACTTCTTTGTCCTCGGGTCGAGTAATGTAGGCTCCGACGAGCTTCCCTGTCTTTGGGGTTACATTCATCGTTTTAATTCCTGAACCACTGCGCTTTTGAAGTTTATAGTGTTTGAGGTCGCTGCGCTTCCCATAACCATTTTCCGAAAGAATAAGAAGTTCACGATCTTTTCCGCCCTTTTCCACTACATCCATGGCAACTACTTTGTCCCCGCTCCCGAGTTTGATCCCCCGTACACCAGCGGCATTCCTACCCATAGCCCGAACATCGGTTTCTTTGAAGCGAATGGCCTGACCCTTCTCGGTGGTAATCATTACTTCACTGTCGCCTACAGTTGGTCGTACCCAGTTCAAGGTATCACCCTTCTCAAGAGTAATAGCGATAAGTCCTGAGCGTCGCACATTGGCAAAATCCTCAATTTTGGTTTTCTTCACCGTACCATCAGTGGTCGCCATAAAGAGAAATTTGGCTTCATCCTTTTTTCCAAGAGCGATCACCGCAGTAATCTTTTCTCCTTGGGCGAGCTGCAAGAAATTTACAATCGCTTGACCCTTGGCCGTGCGCGACGACTCTGGGATATCATAGCCGAGTGCCTGAAACACTTTGCCAGTATCAGTAAAGAACATGAGGCTATCATGTGTTTCAATCGTTACCATCTTGGCAATCTTGTCTTCTTCTTTGGTGGTCGCGCCGATAACCCCCTTCCCACCGCGCTTTTGAACCCGATAGGTGTTAGGATTCATACGTTTGATATACCCATCATCAGTGAGCGTAATGATCGCTTCTTCATTGGGAATAAGGTCTTCTTGGCTAAATTCACCGATACCACCCTTGACCACTCGAGTCTTCCGTTCATCACCGAATTTTTCCTTCACTTCCAGGAGTTCTGTTTTCACAAGCGTTAGAATCTTCTTGCGATGCTTCAAAAGATCTTCAAGATAGGCAATAAGCTTCAGCTTCTCAGCTAACTCATCTTCGATTTTCTTACGTTCCAATCCAGCCAATGTCTGAAGACGCATTTCGAGAATAGCCGTCGCCTGCCGATCTGAGAGCTTGAACTTCTTCATGAGGTTGTGGTGAGCCTCTTCCTTCGTCGGTGACTGTTTGATCGTTTTGATAATCTCATCAATGTGATCGAGAGCAATTTTCAAACCCTCTAAAATATGGGCGCGATCTTTGGCTTTCTCGAGTTCGTACTCACTGCGCCGCACCACTACTTTCTCGCGATGCGTGATATAGTGTTCGAGAATCGTTTTTAGGTTGAGAATTTGTGGATCAACACCGTCAACGAGCGCCAACATGTTTACGTTGAAGTTCTTCTGAAGATCCGTCAGTGAATACAGTTTATTCAAAACTTTTTGTGGATAGGCGTCTTTCTTGAGTTCGATAACCAGACGCACACCATCCTTGTCACTCTCATCCCGAATATCGCGAATCCCTTGGATCTTATCTTCTTTGACGAGGTCCGCCATCTTCTCGATTAACGTTGCCTTGTTGGTAGCATAGGTCATTTCCGACACGACAATCTGGAAAGTACCAGCTTTGGTTTCTACGATCTCCGCTTTGGCGCGCGCCACAATTGGTCCGCGACCAGTGGCATATGCTTCTTTGATATCACGCGCATTGTAAATAATCCCGCCCGTTGGAAAGTCTGGACCTTTGATGCATTGAAGGAGGTCATCGAGAGTACACTCTGGATTATCAATCTGGTGGCAAATCGCATCGACTACTTCATTGAGGTTATGTGGCGGAATATTGGAAGCCATGCCAACCGCAATACCGACTGTTCCGTTCAAAAGCAAGTTCGGAAGTTTCGATGGTAAGACGATCGGTTCATCGTGCATACCATCAAAGTTTGGAATAAAATCTACGGTGTTTTTTTCAATATCGACGAGCATCTCTTCGGCGATCGCCTTAAGCTTGGCCTCGGTATAGCGATACGCGGCTGCACTGTCACCGTCCATCGAACCAAAGTTTCCTTGACCCCAAATAAGAGGATAGCGCAAAGAAAAATCCTGAGCCATACGCACCATCGTATCATACACGGCTGTGTCACCATGAGGGTGGTATTTGGCAAGTACATCTCCAACCACGGACGCAGATTTACGGAATTTGGCGCCTGAACGCAAGCCACTCGTCCACATAGAGTATAGAATGCGCCGATGTACTGGTTTCAAACCGTCGCGCACGTCCGGAAGCGCACGTCCGACGATCACTGACATTGCGTAATCAAGATACGATTGTTTGACTTCATCCGTTATATTGCGGGCTTCAATTCGGCCGCTATGAAAAGTCGATTCGGTCGCCATACAAATATTTCTTTAACGAGTAGGGGCTGTTGTCGTACTGTCTTCTCCGGTTGCCTTTGGTGAGAAGCCCTCTTCAAAATTTGGAGTCTCTCGCGACTCAAGCGCCTCTTGGAAAAAGAGTTCTCCCGACACTTCTCTCTTCCGCTCTTCCAAACTCTTGTCACCCGAGAGTAGATTATCGAGAGAAAAACCGTCCGTCTTAGGAAGCAAGCCCTGCACTTCTTTGGCAGCGCTCTTCGTTTCTTGAGAAATTGACTGCAATCCTTCTGAAACCGAAAGCGACCAAACTCCTACCACCAAGAGCATAGAAAAGGCTACACAACCAAAGAGATAGCGCATACGAATCGGCTCTGGTTGAGCTTGGACCTTGGCAACCCATTGTTCGAGATTAAAGCGCATAATGATAAAGGCTTTTATATATCGAAAGATCAGTTCTTTTCAAACAAAACTACTTCCATATTTTTCCCTTCCAAATCTTTCTTTTTCACATTCCACTTAGAAAGAGCCTCTTTGGGGCAGTTTCCCACCGCATCACAGAACGCCTTCACATCCGGCAGTTTCATCGCCATACCACTGATCTTATAGTGCATCGGGATCACTACTTTTGGTTCAATCTTCCGAACCAACTCATCCATTTTGTTGACTGAGAGCGTATCTACCCCACTCGCCGGCACAAACAGTATATCAACGCCCGATAGTTTCTCAATAACACTCGGGGCAGGCTCTACCCCAAGCGCTCCCAGATAGCAAAGCGTCATTTCTTCTGTTTCAAAGAGAAAGATTGTGTTGAGTCCACGCTCGGCGCCATCCTTGCCATCACGAGTGTTAGGAAAGCCAAGCAACGCAATACCTTTAGCAGAGTATTCGCCAGGAACTGAGAGTTTTATTGGTTCGCCCTTAACCACCGAGAGTTTCTCGGTATCTACTGATTGGTGAGAGAGCAGCACAATGTCCACTTCCCCCTGGGGAGCACGTAATCCTGTCTCTTTTTCAGGTACATCCGTTACGATCACTACATCTTCGGTAGCCCGACCACTTGGCTTCGTCGTGATTTTAAAGCAATAATCGCCGTAATACTGGATATTCATAGAAAAAATTCGATCTTCTCAACCTGTTGAATATACCTAGTTTAGCAAGGATTCCCCCTCATATCAAGGCTCATTTTTAAGATTTTTCTATTGACTTTATACTAAAATATGCTAATTTAATTAGTCAGTGATTTTACTGACGTTTTGGAGGCTCTATGCCAGCTGACCCGCTCTGTCTTGTTCTTGTCCTCCATACCAGGACAGCCTGGAATTATAGGAATCGATCGCCCTGCACGATATGTCATCGCGGGGCTTGTTTTTTTTCTCGGAACTTCCGCAGGAATTGACGTTTCTCCTCTCTCCTGTTACACTGGGAACACCTTAAATTTCATTAAGACAATTGAATACGGGATGCTTGAATCTCGGTAGGTAAGCTGAAAAGCTTCTCTTTTGATCTCTCGCACCCCATATTTTGTACGGGGTTTTAATTTTTTAACCAGAAGTCACCCCACTTCAATCATGTATATATATGTCAGCCACTCCAGAAATTAAACTCAAAAGCAACATGACCGAGCTCGAGAAGCTCTATGAGAGTCATCTCGAGACTATCCCAGAACTCGGCGATGTTATCCCCGGTACCGTAATCCATGTCGGTTCAAGCTCTGCCCTCGTTGACTTGGGACCCCTCGGCACCGGTGTTGTTCTCGGCAAAGAAATGCGCGATGGTCTCGGTAGCGGGAGCAAACTCAAAGTCGGCGACGAAGTCACGGCCACCCTCATGAGCTTTGAGAACGAAGACGGTATGATCGAGCTCTCAATCCGTGAAGCCTCCCATGACAAGAGCTGGGAAGATATCGAAGCCAAACTCGAGAGTAAGGAACCCGTTTCAACCAAAGTCTTGGATGCCAACAAAGGCGGTCTTCTCATTGAAGTCAACGGTATCTCTGGTTTCCTCCCTGTATCACAGCTTTCAGGTGACCACTACCCTCGTGTCGAAGATGGCGACAAAAACAAAATCCTCGATCTTTTGAAGAAACTCATCGGTGAAAACCTCAATGTTCGTATCCTCGACGCTGATCGTGAAAACGAGAAACTCATTGTTTCTGAAAAAGCCGCCCAGAGCGAAAAGGAAAAAGCTCTCGTCAACCTTCTCCATGTCGGTGATGTTATCAAGGGTGAAGTGTCAGGCGTAGTGGACTTCGGTGCTTTCGTCAAATTTGCTCTCACCGGCGAAGAAAACAAAGGCAAACAGCTCGAAGGTTTGGTTCACATTTCAGAGCTCGCCTGGCAACTCATTGATGATCCACGTGAGATCGTAAAGACTGGCGACACGATCGAAGCCAAGATTATCGGTATCGATGAAGCCCGTATCTCTCTCTCGATGAAAGCCCTCAAGGAAGATCCGTGGGAGAAAGTCGGCGACCGCTACAAAGTTGGCGACCTGGTATCCGGTCTCGTCGACAAGATGAACCATTTCGGTGCCTTCGTGTACCTCGATAAAGACATCCACGGCTTGGCCCACGTCTCTGAGTTCTCTGAGATTTATCCTGCTCGCAAAATGGAGGAGGTATTCGAGATCGGCAAGAGCTATCAATGGAAAATTCTCTCCATCGAGCCCCGCTCACACCGCCTCGGCCTCATTCCGGTGAAGAAGTAATTGTGCCACGCTCCGCTTCTTGTGGGGCACTTTCATAAACAAATATGAAAAACTGTTTTGTTATTTTTGGTCCATCCGGCTCTGGTCAGGATTCCGTCATCGAAGGATTGCAAAAGCTTCTTCCTATTGAACGCATCGTTACAACCGTGAGCCGTCCGATGCGTTCTCATGAAAGTCAGGGACATCCGTACTACTTCGTCTCTCCGACCGAGTTTGAAGGGTTGATCAAAAACGACGCGCTGGCAGAGTATGTAAAAAAGTACACTGGAATTTATTACGGGGTAACCAAAGCTGAACTCGAACGCTTCGAAAAAATAAACAAAATCGCTGTGTGGAAAGTTGATTTCGAGGGGGCAGTCACCCTTAAGCAGCGCTTCCCCGAAGTCGTTGTTATTATGATTACCACTCCACTGGAGATAATCGAGAAGCGTATCCGTTCTCGTGAGCCGCTCCCCGAAACAGAAGTGCAGGCGCGACTAGCCCATATCCGTGAATGGCTCCCTAAAAGCATCTATGACTACCAAGTCGAAAATGAAGAAGGCAAGCTCGATGAAGCAATCGCCCAAGTTAAAGCAATCATCGAAAAGCATCTCGCCGCGTAAGCTCGCCCAGACTCACGCTGGACTTACCTTTGTTCGGCGGTTTCAAAATGCTTTGGCCAAAGAGAAACTCCTGTCTCGGGGGAGTAAAATCGTCGTGGCTGTTTCAGGTGGGCCAGACAGCATGACTCTCCTCACACTCCTCGCTCGACTGCGAGAGAAACACGCTTTTACTCTGCATGTTGTCCACATCAATTATGAACTCCGTGGTCGCGATTCAGATCGTGATGAACTACTCGTCCAAAAAGTATGTGAAGCATACGACGTACCGCTTTCGGTGTTTTATCCGAAACAGAAACCAACGAAAAATATCGAAGCTAGCTTGCGTGATATTCGTTACCAACTTTTCGAGCAAGTACGCAAAGAACTTCGATTTCATGTGATCGTCACCGGTCACACCATGAATGACCTAGTAGAAACGTTCCTCCTTAATCTCATGCGAGGTTCAGGCCCGCTCGGCCTCTCACCCTTTCAACGCACGCACTCACACATTGTCCGACCGATCCTTCACTGTACTCGTTCCGAAATCGAGGCTTTTATCCAACACGAAGATATTCCTTTTCGCATCGATAAAAGCAACTTCTCAAAACGATTTACGCGTAATCGTATCCGTCACGAACTCCTGCCCCTCCTCGAAACCTTTAACCCGAACATTATTGCCACCCTCTCGGAAACAGTCGTTCTTCTCGGACGGAAAACGGTCAGCTCTTCAAAAAAACGGTAGGGCCAGGTACAGTTGATACAGACCCAATTTTATGGTAGGCTAAAGCTTACTTTTGTCATTCAGTTCAATAAAGTAATCGCTCTTTTGATTCTTCATTCTCTATAAAACTATGGACAAATTCATGAAAAATATCGGGCTCGTGGTGTTCTTGTTCCTCATGCTCTCTGGCATCATGATCTTGTACTCTTCACCTGAGAAAAAGCCAGCTGATATCTCTCTTTCTGAGCTCGTCAGTGAGATTCACGCCGGTAAAATTAAAACCATTACCGTCGAAGGCAACGCTCTCAATATCGAAAAGACTGATGGGAGCAAGGCTAAAGCAAGTAAAGAATCCGAGAGTTCACTAACCGAAACCCTCACCAATTACGGCGTTGAGAAAGACAAACTCGGTAGCGTAGCAGTAACTGTCAAAAAAGAATCTGGCTTTGGTTTCTGGATGGCCGCTATTCTCCCTTTTCTTCTCCCCTTCATTCTCATCTCGGCTTTTATCTGGTTTATGATGCGCCAGGCTCAGCGTGGTAATGCTCAAGCCCTTTCATTTGGTTCAAGTCGGGCTCGCATGCTTGATCCCAAGGATAAGAAAAAACGTATTACGTTCAAAGATGTGGCTGGAGCAGCCGAAACCAAACAAGAACTCATGGAAGTAGTAGAGTTCCTTCGTCAACCGAAGAAGTTCTTGGCTATGGGCGCCAAAATTCCCAAAGGAGTACTCCTCCTCGGACCTCCCGGAACCGGCAAGACTCTTATGGCTAAGGCCGTAGCTGGCGAAGCTGGCGTGCCTTTTTTCAATATTAGCGGCTCAGAGTTTGTTGAGATGTTTGTTGGTGTCGGAGCTAGTCGGGTACGCGACCTCTTCAAACAGGCCAAGAAAAACGCCCCTGCAATTGTCTTTATCGATGAAATCGACGCTGTCGGACGACATCGTGGTGCTGGCCTTGGTGGTGGACACGATGAGCGCGAACAAACACTCAACCAAATCCTCGTCGAGATGGACGGCTTCGAAACCGACCAAAGCGTGATTGTCATTGCTTCGACCAACCGGCCCGATGTGCTTGATCCAGCTCTTCTTCGCCCAGGACGCTTCGATCGTCGCGTTACCATGGACCTCCCTGATATCAACGAACGCGAAGCTATCCTCAAGATCCATACCAAAGGGAAACCCTTGGACACTGATGTCAATCTCCGCCGTTTGGCCGAACGCACCCCTGGTTTTTCCGGAGCTGACCTCGCCAATCTCGTCAATGAAGGCGCTATTCTTGCCACTCGCCGTAACAAACAAAAGATTGGCCAGCAAGAACTGGCTGAATCGATAGAAAAAGTGATCCTCGGACCAGAACGGCGCAGCCGAGCCATTAGCGAAAAGGAGAAGAAAGTGGTGGCCTATCACGAAGGTGGCCATGCCTTGGTCGGAGCCAGTCTTGAGAACGCTGATCCGGTACAAAAAGTCTCGATCATCTCTCGTGGTCACGCCGGTGGCTATACCTTGGCCGTTCCCAGCGAAGACAAGACTCTCCACACCAAGAACTATTTCCTTGATGAACTCGCGGTATTTCTTGGCGGGTATGCCAGTGAGAAACTCGTCTTTGGCGACCTCACCACTGGCCCCTCAAGTGACCTAGAACGTGCCACACAAATGGCCAGAAGCATGGTCACTCGTTATGGTATGAGTAATCTTGGTGCCCGTACCTTTGGGAAGAAAGAAGAGCTCGTATTCCTCGGTCGAGAAATGCACGAAAACCGCGACTACTCTGAAGAAACCGCTCGAGCTATCGATAGCGAAGTTTCGAAACTTATCAGCGAGGCTTTCGAACGAGCTACCAAAATCTTGACTGAAAAACGAGTAATCCTTGACGCTATTGCCAACACTCTGCTTACGAAAGAAACACTCGAAAAAGAAGAGTTTGACGCTCTAGTGGCTGGTACACCTCCTACGGCTCCTACAACTGTATAATCCACTCCTATGCGGACCACCGTCTCCTTCTTCAATCTCCTCGAAGAAGCAGTTTGGCTTATCTTTCGGTCAAAACTGCTTCTCTGGTTAGGTCTTCCCTTTGGGGTACTCGGCTTCCTTTCTCTCCAGCTAAGCAAACATCTCACCCCCCTTCCCCAAGACAATTTCTCCTCTCCAGAAAACTTCTTCGCGTTTTTTTTGGAACACCAAACTACTTTCATGGTTCTTATACTAGCTCTTCTTTGTATCGGCATTCTCCGAGTTCTTCTACGTGGCCCACTCTTTCTTTTCATTGAAAGGACCATCCTCAATACACTCCCTGATTCACCAAAAGAAATCCATCCGCATCAAAAACATCTTCTCCGCGCCGCTGGTCTTTCTTTTCTCTTTGAAACACTATACTGGGCCGCTCTCACCCTATTGGGGCTCATTATTTTTTCACCCATCCTCATCGCTTCAAAAGTAAATCCGATGGTTATTCCTTCCTTGTTTCAGATGGGAACCATTTTTCTTCTCGTGATTGCTCTCACCTTTTTCTATATGAAAGAATTTGGCCTCCTCTATTCCCTCCTCACAGGGATCAAACCCCGACTCGCTCTCGAACTCGGGTTAAAACTCTTTCAAAAACACCTCCTTTTCTCTCTACTATTTGGACTTTTTCTTATTGCCCTTTCCTTACTCTTTACTTTTTTCTTAAACCTCGCTATTATCACCAGTGTCCTCATCCCATTCTTCTGGCTAGAAGTGACTGCCAATGCACTGGGAGGTATTATTGTTTTTGGATTGGCCACTCTCATTACAGAAACACTTCGTCTCCTTTTCTTCCATGCTCTCGCTGCAACTCCTCATATCAAAATAGTCGAGACTACCAAGAAAATCATTGAGGGAGAGAAAAACACTAGTGGGGCACCATCAGTATAAATATAGGGCTTGTAGCTTTTGCCAAAAACGGATCAGCCCAAGGCTGGTAGTTTGCCCTATCACTTACACCCATAAAGGACAATTAGCTCAGTTGGTTAGAGCGTCACATTGATCCAGCACCAAATGCCTTACAACTTGGGTCTGTAGCTCAGTTGGTTAGAGCGCTACATTGACATTGTAGAGGTCTCCAGTTCGAATCTGGACAGACCCACACTCAAGAAATTAAGGCATTTGGTGCTGAATGAAGGTCGCTGGTTCAAATCCAGTATTGTCCACTATATAAAAATACCTCGCTCTTGTGAGGTATTTTTATATTATTTTAAAATAGTCTCCTCAAACTTAACAACCGCCATTACAGTACACCCCTCCATCGGTAGGGAAGTTAACCGTTCCCTGTTGAGTATTTGTGCTCCCTATGGAGGCGCCCTGTTGAGCAGCGGCACGGAGGAAGTACGCTCCTGGACCCAACTCTTTTTCTATATCTTGGCGAGCTTCCGTCACTTTCCTATCGACATTGCCCAATTCTCGATCCACCTTTTTTGCCACACTTTCAAACCCTCGTTGCACGAGATTACTCATCACTGTATTAGCAAAGGCTCCCGCGGCTGCGGCTAATATTTCCGTCCATTCATTAGCCGGAGCAATCAAATCGTACGGTAGTGCGTTAACTTTGGCAGTCAAATCTTTAATCAGTACACCCGGCGCTGTGATGATTCCATTCTTTTCAGACCCAATAAACCCTTGGTTGGCAATCGCCTTAACCTTGGCGCGTTCAGCTCTTTTTTTCAAATCTTCTTGGAAAAACTTTCGTACTTCAGCACTATACCCAGCCGCGTTGTTGCAAGGGTTGGACACCACCGCATTGAATACGCGCCAATTGCCATTACGCAGTGAGGTCAGTGGATCAACCGTGTATTGATCCAAATTATACTTACATGTCTGGCTACGGAGTCCCTCCTGGGCTTCGGCTGCCAAATAACTGACATAATTTCTTCCCAGAGACTGAAGGTTGCCACTCGCGACGGTATACACGAGTCCTGAATATTTGGCTCCCAGTGTTTCCGTGAGAAAATCATTGGCCACAATCATGGTTTCTTGATAGACAGCTTGTTGGAGATATTGTTTATAGTCCGTAATAAAGGTTGGACTATTCTTGTGTCCATCTCCAGTCACTTCATTCGCCTTGCGCACCGCGAGTTCCACCGCTAAGCGTTTAGCGATACCTTTGAGGAGCCCTTGAATAGCTTCCCAGAGTGTGTCAATCATCCGATGGAAGGAAGCTGCGACAACTGCATCCCAAGCATAGACTGGCTGAGGGGCTGACACGAAGAGAAATCCTACTAAAAAAACTACTGCTATTTTTTTGCGCCAATATTGGGAGAGAAGAAAACGTGCCATAGTACGCTAAAAGTCGAGAGGGATATTAGTAATACCGATCTCTGTCATTTTTTCAGTTGATTCATCAAGGAAATTTTGCATCGTAAATAAAGCCCCCTGTAATTTAGACAGCTCTAACATCTGGCCAATAGGATCATTGGTCGGATCTACGGCTTTCATTTTCTCTCCAAGGGTTAAGACGAGAGTGACAATTTGAATAGCTTTGACATGCGTCCCTATCATATTTTCCGGCACTTCGACGGCTTGAATCTCTTCCAAAACTTTGTCGCTTTTAGCTTTGATGTCCTCAAACATAGCAAAGTTTCCTGTTGTCAAAGCAACAACAAGATCCTGCGCTCCTTTGGTCAAAAGTCCCGGTACATCTTCTTCGGAGCGTATCGTTACCGGAGAATTGCTCATGAGTATATAACTCATCGTCGTCAAATACTCAAGCGTATCTTCTTTCTGTTTCAATTTCTTTTCTGTTTCTTCGAGCTTATCAGACAACTCTTTTATTTTTATTTTATCAACACCCACCTCTGGAAGCACCACCTCTTCATTGGCATTTTCCAGTACCTTCGCCACTGCCGCATTCAAGTCATCCGGGGTCAGTTCTTCCTGGGACGCTTGTTTCTCCTCAACCAAAGCAACCAACTCATCAGAAGCTATATCAGTCAAATTAACAACGTTAGGACCGACTGTTTCAGATTCCGTAGTCACTTCAGGAGTGATTCGATCTCCAGGAGCTGGCTTGAGTGGATCATAACCACTTTCGATTTCTACACCATCCGAATAACTATCTCCGTCAGTATCGCTATTTGCTGGATCGGTTCCAAAAGCTTTTTCCTCTTCAGCCGAGAGACCATCCTGATCAGCATCCTCAAAGTACGCAGTAAGAGTTTCTGATTCATCAGCCATCACCACCAAACCAAACGAAAAAAGAGTGATAAAAAGAAAAACAAAAAAACTTCCATTCCAAATTTTTGTTTTGATCGAAAATCCCATATTGTTTTGGACAGATTCAGTATATCATCACACTAAACAGAGTACCATAGCTCAGATAGATTCTTTCTTTCTAGCTAATTATACCAAGCTCTCTACAATCAGAAGCTCTGCTACTATTTATTTTTTAAATACACATAATCCTCAACCATATATGCTCTATCTAAAAGCTTTTTTAAAAAAATATATTTCCAAAGAACTTCTCACTCTAACGTTGTACCAACAAAGACATCTTTATTAACACAACTCCTCTTTCTTCAAGATTACTCCATTGAAACCTCGCCACTAACAATCTAATGGAAAATAATAATTCAATGCAATATTTATTGATTTTTGTCAATATCTATATATGCTCCTACTACAGTCCACCCAAATCCCAAAGCAAGCAACACCTGACCAACATAGATATCCCATAGGTAGTGATCAAAAATTGCGATAGTTCCTATTATGAGTATCGGAACATAAAAAAGACTACTTGTTCCACGTGGAACATTTTGTATATACACAAATATCAAATAAGACAGTATACTAAAACCGAATAAACCAATTTCATAAATAATAAGAAGGTAAACATTATGGATTGGCTGCAACTGCCAATTTTCTAAATTCGGGTGATTTTCACTCAAGGCATAGACAGACTGCCCCATTCCTTTACCAAAAAGCAATTCTTCCCCCTGTATTGGTTGTATATGAAAAATAAAAAGCCTTTCATATATTGACTTTAATATCTGATCTCTTCCTAAAATAAACATGACCAACAAAAACCCTACTAAAGCCATTAAAAAAAATAAATGTTCCACGTGGAACATTTTTTTCAAATGTATTTGTTCCACGTGGAACAAATACCATCCTATCATTATACAAAATGAAACTATTGCAATCTTTGAAAAAGTAAAAATTAGGCCTAATGTAGCCAATAAAACACTGAAGTAGAGAAGAAATTGTTCCACGTGGAACATTTTTCCACTTTTTAAACGTAAATAGGTCAAAACAAACAGTATACTCACAACTAAATATCCAGAAAACACATTGGGATGCAGAAATGTACCGTAAGCACGTATCTGTTTAAATGTATCAAAATCAATTTTTGCCACCCCATCTGTATACTGATTTAAACTACTCTCTCCAATGACGCCAAGACCAATCGATCGATTATGTATAAATTGTGAAATACCTACAAATGACTGCAGTAAAAGAGAGAGTGCGATAATAAAAGTAAAATACTTTAAATTGTTCCACGTGGAACAATCATCTTGTTCTTTATCCAGTTTAAAAGTAAAAATAAAGATTGAGAGAATTGCAATAATACGAATAAGGCTTACAATTCCGTCTATCCAGAGCCATTTATTTTCCGACCAAAAAAATGAACATAGGATGTATAGAACAAATATAACTCCTAACCAATGTTCCACGTGGAACATTTTAGTACTACTTAATATTGACTTTCTACTATTTTCGTGTTTTAGTATTAGTATAAATGCTACTAGAATGAGACTGTCTCCTACATAAAGAGAAAGATCCAAGTATTCGTTAAAAGACCCTCCTGTAACCGATGGGGAGATAACTTTACGCCAAGAGAAGGGGAAAGATAGCAAGAAAGCATACCAATAAGTAAGGTAAGCTCTCTCTCCCCATAATAATTCTCTTAACAGCGTATACATAGTTTCACAGTATACCATCATTCGCCGAGCAATCACAGGGTAAATTCTATAAAAAATGCTTACTTAAGCCACTTTATATCTTCTTCATCTTTTTACCGTTGACGAATAGAAAAAAGTCTCTATGATAAGAGAGTACTAGAATTTTTGGGCCATTAGCTCATTTGGTAGAGCACTTCCATGGCATGGAAGGGGTGGCCGGTTCGAATCCGGCATGGTCCACCAAATTTGATTCTCTGCTAGCTAACGGACTACTCAATCCAAACAAACTTCCAAATCCTTTCGATCTGGATTTTTTGTTTTGGGAGAAAGAACGTAAGATAGAATAATGAGTGTTGATCGAAACGAGAATCCTTGCTAGACTGACCCTCTCTCTCAGTGAATCCGTCATATTATTTGCCCCTGTAGCTCAATGGATAGAGCTGTCCCGTCCTAAGGGAACGATCTGGGTTCGATTCCTGGTGGGGGCACTAATAAGCCATTTTAGTCACTTATACAAGGTTATCCACCACTATGTCTGAACGCATTATCAAAATCAATGAGCTGATTCACTCCCTTATGGGAGAACTTCTGGAACGCGAGGTCTCCCTGAAGCAAGGAGTGTTGGCCACTATTGTCAGGGTAGATACCGCTCCCAACCTCCGCTCGACCAAAGTATTCATTAGCACTTTCCCTGAAAGCGAGACTCAGTATGTACTCAAAACTCTTTCCCACGAGCGGGGAACCCTGGAACGAGCCCTCCATAGCCGCATGGGTACACGGCCGCTACCCAAACTCAGCTTCGCTCTCGACGTTACCAATCGTGGGCTCGACGAAATTGAAAAAATTTTGAAACAAATTCACACCGAATAACTCTGACTCAATGAACATGCGCTACTTTGGTAAAGAATTTCGCACATTAGAGTACGTCATTGAAAATGGCGAGCATTTTCTCCTGGTTGCTCACAAACGTCCCGATCCTGATACGGTTGGCGCCAATGTGGCTATGCGGGGCTACCTTGAATCTATCGGAAAAAAGGCAACTATCGTTTGCTTTGATCCTTTTCCAGAACCACTCCGTTCGCTTTTTGAGAAAACAGAATTCTACCATCCAGACCAAGTTAACTGGAATGAATTTGATGCTATCATCGCCGCAGACTCAGTCGATCGCGGGTTTCATCTTCTCACTGATCGCGTCAACGAGAATCAAGTCGTAACGCTCATTGATCACCACCCCGATATTTCTCTTACAGGAGACGTGGTAATGATTGATCCGAAGTATTCTTCGTCGAGTGAAATCGTTTATCTTTTCTTGAACCATATTCAGGCCAAAGTTACTCGACCGATCGCTACCGCCCTTCTTACGGGCATTCTCTTTGACACTGGCAACTTCCAGCACTCAAGCGTGTCGCCTCAGGTCATGGACATCGCATCACACCTGATGAAACTCGGCGCACCCCTCGCCAAAATATCGAACACGCTTTTTACCAACAAACAAATTTCTGCCATGAAACTGTGGGGCAAAGCCTTCGAAAAAGCTCGCTTTGTGCCAGAGAGCGGCCTCCTCGTAACTGCTGTGACCCAGTATGATATCACTGAATGTGAAGCTACTCCGGATGATATTTATCAAGTGGCCTCCATCCTTTCCACCGTTCCTGAAGCCAAGTTCGCCCTGGTTCTTTCCGAGCGAGATGAGGAAACCGTCCGCGGCAGTTTGCGAGCTTCCGAACACTACGGTGTCGATGTCTCCGAGATCGCCCACAAGATGGGTGGGGGAGGACACAAGATGGCCAGTGGCTTTGAAGTAAAAGGAAAGATTGTCGAAAACGAACTTGGATGGAGTATTGTCTAAAGTTATGGACAAAGAAACACAACTCCAACTCCTCAATACTCGGATGATCCTCGAGTGTCCTTGTAAATTACGCGAGACAGCGATCCAAGCTGTACCAGGGGATGGTAGTGCCAACGCTGAGATCATGTTTGTCGGTGAAGCGCCTGGCAAAAACGAAGACGAGCAAGGGAAACCCTTTGTCGGAGCGGCTGGAAAGTTTCTCGCTGAAATGCTCACCACGATCAATCTCAAACGCGAAGACATTTATATTACCAATGTGGTCAAGTATCGGCCGCCTAATAATCGTGATCCCGAACCGGAAGAAATCGATGCTTGCATGCCGTGGCTCCATGAGCAGATCAAAACTATCCAACCAAAAATCATTGTCACCCTCGGCCGTCACGCCCTCGAACATTTCATTCCTGGTAAGAAAATTTCTGAAGTCCACGGCCAGGCTTTTCGCCGAAAGTTTGATGATATCGGTGAGCAAGTTTTCTTCGCCCTCTATCATCCGGCGGCCGCTCTTTACAACGGCTCCATGCGTGCTACACTCATCGAGGATTTCAAAAAAATTCCAAAGGTTATCAACCAGTTGGCAAACAAGTAGGTCAATCGCCCTTTTAAAAGAGGTTTATCATGGACATGGTTCTCGGTCTTCTCCTCCTTTGTCTCTTCATGCGCTACGTGAGGGAACACGAAGAATGGGTACACCAAGCAACGTGCGAGTACTGTGACACAGGCGAAGCGCTCCGAAACTGGCGGCTCGCCAATCCCAATTACTACGTTGGCGAATGGCCCTATGCCCAGGCTCTCGTGCGAAAGCACCTAAATGCCTATGAAAGGTATATCGCTGCACATCCCTGGATAGAACGAAATGAGCAATTCGTCAGCTGGCTGGAAGCGCTAATCAACGAAAAGCCCCAGCCACCCAATCCACCACCGAAATCGCAACGTCCGACCCTATTTTCCCGCCCGAAACTCCGGGCTTTTTTCTTTTCAGAACTCACTAAGATCATCAACCAGATCAAAAGAGGGAGTGAGCCTTCAATTCCTCCAACTGTCTCCCACACTTACTCACCAAAACCACGGCCGTAGTTTTGGTGAGTAGCAACTTATGATAAAAAAATTGAGACTGCCAACACGCTTGCGTCAACAGTCTCTTCTTCCATCACGGATACATCTCTCAGCGGACAAGGTTTCGGATCACCTCAACTACATGCGGCCAATCCCGGACAGGGATGATGCCATGGGTTGGCTGCTGCCAAAATGCTTCGTTGTGCGGTCGCCGGAAAAGCAACCGATGGACATGGCTGGGCATACTCAAGAGTTCGTTTTCACGATCATCAAGAGCGAGCGTATGACCATCAATGAAATTGCCCTTCGGTTGGCCACCCGTACCTACCACAGAAAGATGTGCGAGATCCAAACGCTCGAGAACACGGTCCACAAAGATAAGGTCTCCTGTCCACTTACCTCTTGCCGTCAAAACGTTAGCTTCTATTCCTAGAGAACGGAGATCAAGAATTCCTTCAACGGCACCAGGAACAGCTTGCACATGTTCTGTCCACTCGAGCGATGTCACCGCACTACGGACAATACCAAGAAACTCATCTTCCGAAAAAGATGGATTTTGCCAATCCGAGAAACGGTAGACATGTTTCGGGAGTTCGATCCCTCGTTCAAAGAATAATCTCCGAACCAGGTCACCGGTTTCAGTGACAACATCATCGAAATCGAGAGCTAATCTATAAATGTTCATGCTTCACTCCTCTCAAAACAGCGAGTTGGTAAAAGCTCTCCTGAGAGGAGTGCTGGACTAGAAAAGGAAGTGTATCAAGAAAAAGTTTTCCCGTCTAGAACTTTTACTTCTTTTCTTCAAGGGTAAACACCACGATTTCTGCTTGGGTACCAAAACGCTGTGGTGGTCCCCAACTGCCAGTACCGCTCGTGGTATAGACCTGCAAGTTTTTATATGCCTTCAAACCATAATCGTACCCACGGTAGATGTAGCGGGTGATGAGACTCGCTGGCCAGACTTGGCCCTGGTGGGTGTGACCGGAAAGCATGAGGTGTCCGCCAGCCGCTTCAATAGCTTCCATATGACGAGGAATATGTTTCAACACGATAGTGGGCAGATTGCGATCGAGCTCTAGGTGTTTCAAAGTCATTTCGGTCGCAGCATGAGTACGGGTCGTCATAAAATCGAGGCCAACAATTTGCAGGCCATCCACCACTACTTTTTTATCATTCACAATTCGAAAACCATGCTCTTCAAGCGAACGTAGAAAGTCTGCTTTTTTACCGTACTCTTCATGGTTTCCCGAAACAAAAAAGGTGGTTACTTTTTTCGCCAGTTCTCGATAGGGATGAGTGACCAGATCTGGATTAATTGGCGGACCATCGAAGAAGTCTCCTCCCATGAGGATGAGTGATGGATTTTCTTTTTCAATCAATCTGACAGTCTCCATCGCCACTCGCTCACGATGGATACTGCCATAATGCGTATCCGCAAAGAATACCGTTTTCTTACCTTGCCATGCACTGGGAAGATTGGGGAGAGCAACTGATTTTCTGGTTACGTGAATATCATAAGACTGTGAGAGGCTAATCAAGCTCAAGAAAAAAGCTGCGAGATAGAGGGTATAGACTACCCAAACTGGCATGGGGAGAAGAAGAAAACTGGAAGCCAGTTGGAGAAGAGCTATGGCTACCGCTCCAAGGAAAAGAAAATGGATAGTGCCTAACCAGATAGCAGAAAAAAAATACAGGAAGCGGGTAAAGGTGCCTGGAAAGAAACGGGTAGAGATATTGGAAAACAAGAATGAAAATGAGAGTAGAACAAAAAACCCACAAAAGAATTGGGTGGTTACGCTGTCAAAAGAAAAATAGTGTGCCATGGATCGAAACACGATCCAGTGCACCAAAAGAATCAAAGATTGGATAATGATCAAAAAGGCAGCCAAGCCCATATGTATATTTCTTTTTCTTTATTGTAGCAAAGGTGGGCGAGGAGGGACTCGAACCCTCATGCCTTTTGGGCACAACATTTTAAGTGTCGCGTGTATACCATTCCACCACTCGCCCGAATTTTTAATGTGTACCATTTTTATCCGCCAGAGTTGAAGACGGGGCGGGCCGTCACTCTAATAAACTTAGAGGTCGCGTCCGGAGTTGAACCGGAGTAAAGGGTTTTGCAGACCCGTGCCTAACCGCTCGGCCACGCGACCTTATTCCTATTCTATAACATGTGAAGCCTAGCAAAGGGAGCGGGGAGCGTCAATAAAAGGAAAAGGCCCTCTTGAGAGAGGACCTTCTTCCTTATTGAATAATCTCAGCGGTGAGGTTCTGGCGACCGAAGGCAAACGCCTCCTTCTTGGTCTCCACGTAGATATCGATCTTGTTACCCTTGATCGCGCCACCGCGGTCTTCACAACGGTACTCACCCAATCCCTCGATCTTAAGCTTGGTTCCGAAAGGAAACTCACGAGGACAAGCAAGCGTACGTTTTTCAGCAACTTTCAAACCAGAAGCGGTGATACCGTCAGACTTCCCACATTCATCGGCAGCCGCGGTATACGCCGAAGCATTCACCGTAAACTCTTTTCCAAATTCGATGGTGTCCCAGAGCTTAGCTTGCTTTTCTTTCCAACGCAAGAGCGTCTTATCTTCCTTGGTAAGCTCCTGAGGAATCTCCTTCTCCTTCACTGACTCAATAAAGATCCAGTCTACAAGGAAGGGGTCATTTTTGAAGTCATACTGGGACGAAAGGGGAAGCTCTGTAGTCACTTCGGCCTTTACGAAAGCAGGTAGAAGGGCGATACCGATAATAGCTGCTACTTCCAGCACTTTGGTAAGACGCATAGAGTATCTTTACACATAAGCCAGTTGGGAGAGAAACAAACAACTTCTTGATCCAACTGAGTCTGGTTTTTCACCACGACCGACCATTGTAGCATATTTTTATAATTCTGTCAACAGTAAATGGCTGCTTTTAATACTTGCGCCCTTTAAAAAGAGGGTGGTGTACAAATATACGGCTTAGATAAGCCAAAATACCATACTATTATAGAAAGCTATGTCCTACAATCGCCTTAACCAAAAAGAGAAGGTTGCATAATCTTCAAACAAGGCACCGAAGCCCCATTTCAGGGCGAATATGGCCGTTTTTTTTGAAGACGACACCTATATTTTCCGCCACTATGTGAATTCTCTCTCGGTTCGTTTTATTCCAATGGACGAAAAATTACCATCCATCCTCAAAACCTAAACAAAAAATCCCTTAATAGGGATTTTTCTCTTTCTCGCTCCTAGCTCATGAATCCTTACTTCTTAGCCTTACTTAATCACCTCACGGAGAATTTTGGCTACCTTTGGCGGGGTAGTGAGGGCTTTGACGAGATAAAAGCGTGTTTCAAATTCACCTACCTTCTTGAATGTCTCTTCTTCATCCGCGTTCGAGAGGACAATCACCGGAATCATCTTGAGTTCTTGATCTTCCCCCAAAGCCCGAAGCACATCAAAACCATTCTTCCCAGGCATTTGGAGATCGAGGAGAATAGCATCCGGTTTTTCTTTCCGAATAGACGCTAGGCCTTCTTCACCATTGACCGCCAAAAGCACTTCAAAACCCTCCTGAGTGAGCTCTATATCATAAATCTCCCGCAGATAGGCCTCATCATCAATAAGTAATATACGTTTTCTTTGAAAAGTTTTGTCCATAAGTTATGGATAAGTGTCTTTAGTATACCACTACCGATAATTAGTTGATAGGCCCAAAAACCAAAGTATCTATCAGCTAGCTCGGTGAAGGTGTAGCACTGCGTTTATTCCACGCAGTAAATCCATCCAAAAAACAAAAGCCTCCTTAGGGTGATAACCCTGTGGAGGCTCTGATACATAGTTACCGACCATCAGTGGGGAAATTTCCTCCCTGATAGGTAGTCAGACTCAAGGTTTGAGAAATTATGAGTAGGGCTCACTCTTTGACTAGGTCTGCCTCCTGTAAGCGTACCAGGGCTTGGCGTAGTTCTGCGACCCCTTGGTCTGTGCGGGCATGTTCGGGATTGATGACGCCCGCTTTAACAAGTAGCCTGAGGTAACGTCGATTACACTTGTCCCTCTCATCCAAGTGTGTGTAGTGTTCAACCAGCTGACCCAGCGTTCTCACTGCGCCAGTCGCGAGCTCTTCAGGAGGAGCTTCTGGCGATATATGAGCTCCGCGAGCCAAACTTTCCAGGTATGGTCTCAACACCTCCCAAGCCCGTGCTACTTGTATTGTTCTTGTTTCGAGAGACGGCGGCTGTAGATAGAGCCGACGGTCCAACTCCTCAAAGCAGGCTTGGATTAGCTGCTGCGGAGAGACGTTGACCGGTAAACCAGTAATGGTACAAGCAAAAAAAGCAAATCGTTGCCATCCTTGTTCTTCCTCACGAAGAAAATCTAACGCGGACAAAAAGCCAGTCGCCAGTTCCTGAGGCGAGCTCGCAACTGACATGCCAGCCGCTTCGGCAAGTCGGGGGGCCAAAGTTTCAAAGGACCGCTCTTCCGCATTCTTTCCCAAAATTCGAATTCGGAGATAGTGCAATTGTGCTCTGAGCCAAACTTTCATTCTCGGTACAAGTACATTCATCTCAATCTCCCAAGGTACTGAGTAATCCAAAAGAAAAATCAGCCATCTTCTCTTTGGTTTCTAGGCAATTTTTCTTCTTGCTTTTACAGAAGGTTCTAGCGAGCGTACTGCTTGCTCGTTAAAACACTTTCATCCTATTCTTCTTCTATCTTTTGTCAATTTGGTTATCCACCAAAAACAAAACCATTTCCTCAGCATGGCTTATTTATTGGAGCTAGATGATAGGTATGATAAGGACTGAAGTTTTCAAAATTTGTAGTATATAAAAATTTAAAGAGAGCTGGTCAGGCTCTCCTTGCTTTATGACCGATGGCCGAGACGTTACTCTGTCCAGTGGCACGCTTCGAGGAGCGGCCGGAGGTGGGGATTGCGTTCTTCGCTGATCTGCCTCAAGACTTCGCTCTTGTGCAGTTGACCGAGCTTGATGGCGAGCACGAACATCGCTGCTTCATCCCAGAGTTCGGGCAGACCAGAGAAGCTGAAGATGTACCCCTCTCCACGCACCGCACCACCCCAGCGACCAGCTACAGGCTCCCTGCTCTCGTAGCTCGTTGGGTGACCATTCGCCAAGATGCGGGTGCACTTCTCCTGAGAAACCTGTTGCCGACCTTCGATCTTGCTTTGCAGGTTGTAGCCGATCGAAGCAAGCAACACCAGATTGGCACGACCGATTTCGAAGACAGCGAAGTAGCCACCCTCCTTATCTGACTGGCCATTTCGACGCAGAAGATCCACCGCCACCGAAATGATGCGCTCGGCGTAAACGAGGGCATTAGGGAGGTCGGACAGAACTATGTTTTCCACGGTATTACCTCTTTCTTAAGTTGCTATTTGTCCAAATTGGACAGTGTAGAATACTATACTTTTTTCATCTTGTCCACCCTCAGTTCGACTCCGTTTAGGGGTAGCAAAAAAACAAGGCTTTGATAAGCCTTGTTTCTTGGGTGAGCGGGTAAGGGGAGTTTCGCGTCACTCGTTCGCCGTCGCTCACTCATTCCTTGTCCTGGGTGGCGCCGAATGCTCATTCATTCGCATCCGTCGACACTCGTCATCGCTTCCTTCCTGTTGAAAGGAAACTCGTCTCGCTCCCACCCGTTCGACTCCCTATCAACCCAAGAAATAAAACAAGCGTCCTTATGGGCGCTTGTTTTATTTTGGAGCGGGTAAGGGGAGTCGAACCCCTATCTAGTCCTTGGCAAGGACTCATAATAGCCGCTATACGATACCCGCTTATAGTCCGCCAAAACCTTGGTGGCGGCGACCTTTGCAAAGCTTTCGGCGGGCAGGCCCGCTTCAACTTTGATCTGGCACAAATTTTACATTTTTCTTCTTTCTTTTTCAACTCTTCCGTGGGTCCGGATGGAATCGAACCATCGACCAAGCGATTATGAGTCGCCCGCTCTAACCGCTGAGCTACGGACCCTCGATATAAAACAAGAACCTGTGCCGGGGGGCAGAATTGAACTGCCGACGCAAAGATTTTCAGTCTTTCGCTCTACCACTGAGCTACCCCGGCCTATAACGAAACATTTCCCATTATCCCTGAACGAGAAAAAAAATCAATACTTGTCCTGTGTGGGCAGTAGAGGACTCGAACCTCTGACCCTCTCGGTGTAAACGAGATGCTCTAACCAACTGAGCTAACTGCCCAACCTCTCGGTGCCCGCCCGCACCGCATACGCAGAGCGTTTCTGGTGGGTAAACGAGATGTTCTAACCAACTGAGCTAAGCACGCGTATATCTATTCTAGCAAAAGAAAAAGGGCTTGCCGCCCTTTGCCTTTTCTGTGCCCAAGAGAGGACTCGAACCTCCAATCCCTTGCGGGAACTAGCACCTCAAGCTAGCGCGTATACCAATTCCGCCACCTGGGCCCGTACTACGTTAAAACTTCGTAGGGCTAACTTACCCAAACTCCTTGTGCTAAAATCTCTCACCTTTGGTTCCTTCATAGCTTTAGCGAAGGAGAACATCTAGACATAAACCTACTCTAAAGCGTGATGACAAAAAAGAAAAGAGTGCGTTTTTCGAGCACTCAGTCTTCTTATTGATCAGCCTTGGGAGTTTCTCCGGCTGCTACAGCTTCAGCTGAAGCTTCCGCCTGAGCCGCTTCTTTCACTTCTTTCACTACGTCTTTCACTTCCTTACCAGCCTTGC
The DNA here is from genome assembly GCA_964597355.1 of uncultured Bdellovibrionales bacterium. GTDB lineage: Bacteria > Patescibacteriota > Minisyncoccia > Moranbacterales > UBA1568 > SSEF01. The sequence goes on along the minus strand of CAZQWS010000002.1, from coordinate 58,020 downwards.
CAATTTCAAAAGCCACTTCTTTGAGCTTCTTACCGATCACCTTGGCACTCTTGGTACGGACATAGTAGAGCTTGCCACGGCGAGCCTTGGTGCGCTTCACAAGCTCAATCTTGTCGATTTGAGCAGAAAGGATAGGAAGCACCAATTCTACCCCTACCCCCGAAGAGACTTTCCGTACGGTAACAACAGGGGAGGAGCTTTGGCCACCCTTGATGGCAATCACCATGCCCTGAAACATTTGCTTGCGTTCTTTGCCTCCTTCTTTGATATTACGATAAATCTTGACCACGTCTCCAGCTTGAAACTCAGGAAGGTCAGTTCGTTTAGCCCGAAGAGTTGCATTGAATTTTATGAGTTCTTGGCGCATAAAGTAAGAAAAAATGATCCGGAAAAAGAAATACCCCGTCTCTATGGGCTTGGGTATTGAGTGCTCCAATTCTAGCTGGCAAACCAAAATCCGTCAACCCCAACCCTGCTCTCGGGTCTAGCCATTTTTTACCTTCGGCCAGAGATGCAGTCAACACTTTGTGTCAATCTTCCTCAAGGCCAAAGACCGAGCTAGAGAATAGCCACGGTTCAAGATGGGTGAGAGGCATCATTTTCGGCTTTTTGGAGAGCCAAAATAGAGAGGGTATCCTGAAAATAGGCGGGAAGGGGGGCTTCGAAGCGATAGTTCTTTCCGGAGAGACGAAATCGCACGCTTTCAGCATGAAGGAGTTGAAAAAGAGGGACAAGCGGATCTTGCCGGTGTTCTTTGAAACGATACAATTTATCACCAACGATAGGATGCCCTAGAGAAGCGAGGTGGACCCGAATTTGATGGGTTCTGCCTGTTTTTGGCTTAATAGAGAGCAAATCGTACTGTGGATAACGTGTGTGTAAGACATATTCTGTCTCTGCTTCCCGTAGTGCTCCACCAAAAGTTCGTTTTCCATCAGGTGTAGCCCGTCGAATACTTCCTTTGACTCGTCCCAAGGGCTTATCTATTACTCCACTCGGGCTTGCAACCGTTCCATACACCAATGCTAAATACTCTTTTCTTATTTTTCTCTCTTGAAAAAGGCTTTTTAAAGCCATAAATGCTTTCTGATGCTTGGCAATGAGCACGATACCGGACGTGTCTTTATCAAGACGATGTACCATACCAGGCCGCTCTGGCACTTCACCTACCCCAACAATATGTGGATAACGCGTAGATAACCAGTCTGTGAGGGTATTTCTCTGTCCTTTTCTCACTGGATGCATGGAAAGACCAGCTGGTTTGTTCAAAACAAGAAAATCATCAGTTTCAGCTATGACCACGACTAGAGATGTCGTCATTTCCGGTGACTCGTTTTTGATACTTTCCCTTACCAAAATCTTCCTTGCCGTCTTGGACCACGCCACTTTCATACCGAGCGTTAATCGGATATTGGGTCGTGTCACTATTTTCCCATCTACCCATATCTGCCCATCAGCAATAAGAAGTTTCATTTTTTCCCGAGAAAGTTCTGGAAATTCTAAGGTCAAAAACTGATCCAGCCGCTTACCAACCAAGCGAAGTTTGACTACCCGTACTTCCGTCTGCGTGAGCGGGCTTACGGATTGATTTACTTTTTTTCCTTTTCGTTGTGTCATAACAAGGATTTATTGTCCTCCGATTGTAGCACGTTTTAAGGAGAAAATTGCCAAAAAGTCTTATACACAGATTGTCCCAATACTCGACGTACTTTCTGTAACTTTGGGAAGAGGAGTCAAAAGTAAGGTAGTATGCTGATAATCAGCATACATACTACAAGTAGTATGTATGTAGTTTCTGCGGTTACTTTTGACGCAGAAAAGGCTTATCCTGAAGACCTATTTGACAGGTCAAAAGGCACTCTCTATCATGATGAAACACCAATGATTTTTTGAGAAAAAAATCTGGCGAAAAGCTAAAATTTTACTCTTAACTTTTTCAAATATATGTACCAAGATAATTGTTGTGGTGGGGGTTGTTGCGAAGACGAGACTGTGCCTAACGAGCTCGGATTTTTTCCTGTTATTGGAAAGCGCGTGCCCAATCTTGAGTTCGATTATTACCACCAAGAAAAATTTAGCCACGCTCATTTTTCTGATTACAAGGGCACATGGATTGTTGTATTCTTCTACCCAGCCGACTTCACGTTTGTATGTCCTACTGAACTTGAAGAAATGCAAAAGAATTATAAAAAGTTCCAAGCATTTGGCGCTGAGGTCCTCTCGGTTTCGACTGACACCAAATTTACCCACAAAGCTTGGCACGACCATTCGCCAGCGATTAAAACACTTGCCTACCCAATGGTGGCTGATCCAAGTGGAGAAATTTCTAAAACTTTTGGTGTCTATATCGACGAAGGGGAGGATGCCGGCCTCGCTCTCCGCGGTAGTTTCGTGATTGATCCAGACGGCATACTCCAGGCCTATGAAGTGCACGCCAATAATGTCGGCCGCTCAGCTGATGAACTCTTGCGCAAACTCGAGGCAGCTATCTTCGTTCGTGAACACCACGGCGAAGTTTGTCCTGCTAACTGGAAAAAAGGCAGTAAGACCTTGAAGCCAAGTATTGATCTCGTTGGAAAAATCTAAAACACAATTTCTTATGGCGTACGCGGCAAAAAAGTTCGAACACCTTCTAGGACTCTCCGGATTCTCTGATACGCTTCTCACTAATCACTTCACGCTCTACGAGGGGTACGTAAAGAACACCAACCTATTGGTCACCAAACTTAAAGCCCTCACGGAAAGCGGGGAGACTGCCTCTCCAGAGTTTGTCGAACTCAAACGGCGTTTTGGTTGGGAATGGAATGGGATGCGCATGCACGAACTCTATTTCGGCAACATGACCAAAGAGACGACTACCCTTACGCATACATTTCTTAAAGAAAAACTTTCTGAGATCTATGGGGATTACGAAAATTGGGAAAAGAACTTTCTGGCCACCGGTGCCATGCGTGGTATTGGCTGGGTAGTCCTCGCTCATGATAGTGAATCCGACAAACTCTACAATGTCTGGGTGAATGAGCATGATATGGGAAACCTCGTCGGCACAACACCACTCCTTGTGATGGATGTTTTCGAGCACGCATTCATGATTGATTATGGTTTGAAACGAGCTGATTACCTGAGTGCTTTCATGAAGGTCATCGACTGGACTGCCGTAGAAAAACGATTCGAACACCATTAGTCTCAGTCCTCTAGATGCCTCATCCCGTTTCCAGTCTATCCACTAACTAACCCCGCAACACAAAAATATGACCCTCGAAAAGATTCGCCGTCGCGATGGAGAAATCATTCCTTTCGACCGCAAGCGTATTGAGCACGCTATCGAACTTGCTTGCGATGCCATCGCCATCACTGACAAAAGTTTTATCCCAGACGTAACGGATGCCGTTATTGTTGACCTTGATCGTGTTTACGGGGAAATCTTCGTCAATCGTGTCCCAACCGTCGAGGATGTCCAGGATATCGTCGAACGTGAACTCGTCAAAGCTAATCATTTCGAGCTCGCTAAGGCCTACATCCTCTATCGAGAAGAGCGCAAAAAAGAACGTGAGGAGAAACATGAACGCTTAGTGCGTGAATTTGAAGAGAAAACCCTCAAAGTAACCAAGGCGGATGGTTCCAAAGAATATTTTGATATCAGAAAGATTCGCACTGTCTTCGATCGCGCCTCAAAAGGATATGAAGAGGAATGCCAGTTTACCGATCTCATGGAGTCATTTAAGAAAAACCTCGTTGAGGATATTAAGACATCTGATATTGAGACTCTCCTCGTCAAAACGTGTGTTGACCTCGTCACCGTAGAAAACATTGCTTGGCAAAATGTCGCTGCCCGAATCCTTTTAGGTGGGTTGTATAAGAAAGCTATCAAAAACCGCGGCCTTGATCAGCGAGATATTTACTCGCCCAAAGCGTACAAGGAGCATTTTGACGAGTATATCAAGCGAGGCCTCTACTACAAAGACTTTTATCAATACTATACTGAAGCCGAAATTCTTGAGGCAGGGAAATATCTTTCCAAAGGGACCGATGAAAGCTACGAATACACTACTATCGTCTCTTTCATCAAGCGTTACCTCTTGAATCCAAACAAGATCGTCCATGAATTGCCCCAGGAGATGTATATGTCGGTAGCGCTCTTCTTGGCCATTCCTGAAGAGAAGGGGAATCGCCTGGCGCTCGCGCTCAAGATCTATGAGCACTGTTCCAAGCAGCGCATCTCCCTTCCCACACCAACCCTCCTCAATGCTCGCACTAACTATCACCAACTCTCCAGCTGTTTCAAGATCAATGTGGATGATGATCTCCGAGGTATTTACCATGCCGTTGAGAACATGGCTCAAATTTCTAAATTTGGCGGGGGTGTCGGTGTCTACTTGGGAAATATTCGCTCTCGCGGCAGTGCTATTCGTGGAGTAAAAGGAATGAGTGGGGGAGTAAACCCATGGATCAAAGTGATCAATGATACTGCTGTCGCTGTGAATCAACTAGGGAGCCGCCTCGGTGCTATTTCAGTCACCCTCGACATGTGGCATCTCGATATTTATGATTTCCTCGATCTTCAGACAGAAACAGGGGATATCCGTTCCAAAGCCTTCGATATCTTTCCAGCCGTTTCTATTCCCGATATTTTCATGCGTCGCCTGCGTGATGGGAAAGAGTGGACTTTGTTTGATCCCAATGAGGTAAAGAGTCTCTACGGTAAGTCGCTCCAAGATCATTTCGGCGAAGAGTTTGATCGTTTTTACGAAGAGCTAGAACGTGACACACGTCTTGAAATGAAAAAAACTATTGACACAAAAGAGCTCTTCAAGAAATTCCTCAAAACAACCGTTGAGACTGGCATGCCCTATGTTTTCTTCCGTGATACCGTCAACCGTTACAACCCCAACAAACACGCTGGCAACATCTACTCTACTCAGCTCTGTACAGAGATCTGCCAAAATACTTCTGCTTCGAAATTTATTGAAGAAACCATCGAGGATGGGAAAATAGTTCTCCACTATGATCCAGGAGATCTCGTTGTCTGCAATCTCGCTTCAGTCAATGTAGCTACTGTCTATGAGCCAGCTATGATGGCAGACGTCTTCCCTGTTCTCATGCGAGTACTCGACAACGTTATTACGCTCAATTATTACCCCATCAAAGAGTCTGAACGAACTTCTAAACGTTACCGTTCGGTGGGTGTTGGATACCTTGGACTAGCCGAATACCTCGCTACGCGCAAGATATCCTATGATTCAGAAGAGGCTCGGAAAGAAACAGATCAACTGTTCGAACGCTACGCCTACAATACCTACCGTGCTTCGGTCGATCTCGCCAAAGAACGAGGTGCGTATGAACTCTATCCAGGCAGTGAATATTCCAAAGGCATGCTCCTTGGCCGTGATCAGGCTTGGTACGAGCAAAATACTCCCCATGCCGCCGAGTGGAAAGCACTCTTTGCTGATATGGCCACACACGGTGTCCGCTTCGCCTACCACACGGCACCAGCTCCCAATACTTCCACGGCTGGTGTCGTCGGAACTACCGCCGCTCTCCTCCCGATCTACAAGCGCTACTTCGTCGAAACCAACCTCTCTGCTCCAACCATCCGTGTCGCCCCCAAGCTTTCCAAGGACAATTTCTGGTTCTACAAGGAATATATTCACATGGATATGGCTGATGTCATCAGTCTCATCGCCGTTGTCTACAAATGGGTAGACCAGTCAATCAGCTTTGAGTGGATGATTGATCCATCACGAGTTTCCCCAGCTCAACTCTACGGCTACTACCTCCAGGCCTGGCAAAAAGAGATCAAGACCGTTTACTACGTGAGAAGTCTCTCTGGAGAAGTCAAGGATAGCTGCGTCAGCTGCTCTGGCTAACTCCACCAACATATCTCTTTCATTCTCTAAGAAACTCAACTTTACATTTATGATAACTGAAATGAAGGCAAATCTCCTCTTTAACCCAGCAGGAGATGACACCGTCGAACACCGTACCATCATCAAAGGAGCTACCACAGGACTCTTCAATCTCAATGCTGTCAAATACCCCTGGGCCAAGTCGCTCTATCAGGTTATGATAGGTAATTTCTGGGTACCGGAAAAGGTTTCTGGCCTCAAGGATGATGCCCGTATGTTTCATAGCGAACTCTCTCCCGAAGAACAGCGGGCCTACAAAGGAATTATCTCCTTTCTGACTTTCCTAGACTCTATTCAGACCGTCAATTTACCTCATTTCTCGGACTATGTGACGAGTCCTGAGGTCAATCTCATTCTCTCCATCCAAGCCTATCAGGAAGCCATCCATTCTCAGTCCTACGCTACCATCCTCGAGTCGGTGGTTGATTCCAAAGAACGTGATGAAATCTATTACTTCTGGCGTACCGACAAGGTGCTTCTCGAACGCAATAAGTACATCGGGCAAATCTACCAGGATTTCATCGACACGCCGTCGGATAAGACATTTTTCCGCGGTATCGTCGCCAATTTCCTCCTCGAATCAATCTATTTCTACAATGGGTTCGCCTTCTTCGACACTCTCACTGATCGGATGAAAATGCTCGCTACTGGCCGAATGATCGCTTATATCCGTCGTGATGAACTGACTCATGTCACCATCTTTGCCAATCTCATCCGTGAGATTAAACGGGAATTTCCTGATCTCTACGATGAAAAGCTTATTCTCAGCATGATGAAAACAGCCGTCAATCAAGAGATTGAGTGGTCTACACATATTCTTGGCGACCGTATTCCAGGTATCAATGGTAAAACTACCGAAGACTACACGAGGTGGCTCGCTAATCAACGGCTCGCTATGCTTGCTATCGCTCCGCTCTACCCAGAAGCGATTGAAAATCCCTACAAACATCTCGATCGTTTACAAGATGTGAATAGTGACAAGGGTAATTTCTTTGAAACCACCGTCGTCAACTACACTCAGTCTTCGAGCATGAACGGGAGCTGGGAGTTCTAGATACTGGACACTACGAAAAAGGAGACACTCAAGTATAACAGCTTGAGTGTTTTTTATCCTCAAAAGAAACAACTCAGCGTATACCATCATCAGTCCCCAAAGATCAAGTACCAGCACACCAGGTGACTTCAGTAAAAAATAAACATCTCAAGGCAAGGAATATTCATGCCATTGGTGTAGTGGTATACTAGAGGCAATACAGAAACTTTATCCAAACATTATGCGCGTCCTTAAACTTATTTTTTCTGGCGTTCTCTTGATGGCCTCAGCTATCCTTCTTGCAGGGAACACCAAAACTGCCACCGCTGCCATGTGCGGCACAGACAACAGCGGTTCTTGTCAGATTGCTTGTAACAATGGTCAGGGCTCCATCAGCGATCCCACCAACAAATGTACGGGCTTAGGTGCTGGCGGTACCGTCTGCTGTTCTCCTGCTTCATATTCCGAATGGCCGGCAGATCAGTGTAAAGAATTAGGGGGATACAATGCTATTGGAGACACATGCGATAGTAACAGCTTTGATGCTGGCGCATATTTAAAAGTTGATTGTGTCGCTTCAGGTAAATGTTGCCTCCCGAGTGGGAAATTTAATGCTTCCAATCCGCTGCCCAAGCCACAGGCTTGTAGTGCCAAACAGTGTACTGATCCTAGTGTGGGCGGGCAATGTAAAGCAGCTTGTGGCACTGGTGAAGGACCGGGTGCTGGTACGTGTAATTCTGGTCAATGCTGTATCGCTGGTGGCGGTGGGAGTTGTAAAAGTCAGGGAGGAGATTGTATGGGAAGCTTGACGGAAACGTGCACTAGCCTTGGGAGAGTCTCTGTTTCTGGCGGTTGCACCATCACAGGCCAATCCTGCTGCGGGGCTGCTATTGCCGAAGCTTCCCTCAACAAGCTCAACTACACCCTCCTTGAAGAGATTCCTGGGCAGGCTGGAACGAGTGGAGACTTAGGGAGCTATCTCGAACGTTTGTACAAGTTTGTTTTCTGGGCAGTAGGGATAGCCGCTCTCTTTATGCTTACAGTAGGCGGGTTTATGTATGTGACCAGTGCGGGGAATACGGCTCGGGTGAGCACAGCCAAGACGATCATTGTGGATGCCTTGCTCGGGATTATCATTGCTTTGTTTGCTTGGCTTTTCCTCTATGTCTTGAATCCTGATTTGGTAGAGGGGTTAGCGGTACCTGGGTTGAGTGTGATATCAACTCCTACCACTACACCAACAACTACCACCAACACCCCGGGAGCTAACTGCGGCACACCCAACACTGGAGCTAGTTGCTGTCCGCAATCAAGCTCCGTATCTTGCCAGGCCTGCAGCAATTGTGTCGCCATTCCAGCAAGTGTTCCCAACAAGGGTTGCGGGCTCAGCACTTGTTTTCTCAACTCTGGTCTCCTCAGTAAAATCCAGGCTATCAGTGATGTCGATGGCTGGCGTATAACCGAATCATGGCCTCCGACCGTTAATCACCTAAGTGGCTGTCATACCAACGGCACATGTGCCGATCTTAACAATTCAGGTGGAGGGACTGATCCTGAAACTATAAAGACCTACTATGACGCTTTCCGTGCAGCTGGCCTCACCGTGCTCTATGAAAACTCAAAAGATTGTGCACCTTACACCGCAGTCGGTATTAACTGTAAATCCTACTCGACCCAGACCAATCTCTCTTCATTTCACGTGTACTAAGTAATGTTTCTCTTGTGATCAAAAAGGTTTTTTGGGCATCACTGGGATTTTTTCTCCTCACCCTCATCTTCCTTGGGGTGTATAACTTTGCCTTCAAAAACAATACCTCAAATCCTATCGCTGACCCAGAGAAATACGCTACCACTCAAGCAGGAAAAGAGACGGATATTCCTACAAGTTCCCTCGCTTTTGAAATGTTTCTCAATGAGTCAATCTTGTTCCCAAAAATAGAGGAGCAATACCTCTTCTACTACTCACTTCGAGACAAGACCCTCAAGCGCACTGCTATCGACACTAATAAATCCGACACTCTCTTTGGGGCATTGCCTGGAACGGTAAAGCGGGTACTCTGGTCACCTGTTGCTATTGGCGCCCTTGTCCTGATTGAAGAAAATCAATCACCCCTTTGGCACTACGTCGACTTCCGCAACCAATCTAGTACCCCGCTCCGAAAAGAACTCTCTCACCTAAGTTGGAATACCATCGGTGATGGAATTTACTATGTTTACACCGACCCAACCACTGGCGCTCGCTCCATCAATACCGCCTCTCCTCGGGGAGAAAATTGGAGGAAACTTGCTGATCTTGATACGAACGACTACTTTGTTTCCACCATTCCCCAATCAAGCCAGGTAGCCTTTTGGACCCGTCCTGACGGATTGGAAGAAAGTCGGCTCGAAAGCATAAGCTTCACTGGTGAAGGGAGGAAACTCCTCCTTTCCGGTCGCTACGGAGGTGACTATCTCTGGTCACCCAATAGCCGTTCCATTCTGATAAGCAGCGTTGATACTCGTGGAGGAAGTACCCCAAGTCTCGGGATCGTTGATGAAAACGGGGGAAACTACCGTGACCTCTTGGTTCCTACCTTTATAGGCAAAGTTGCTTGGAGTAAAGATAATCAGACTATCTACTACGCTCTCCCCAATGCCTTCGTCTCCGGTACCATCCTCCCTAATGATTACTTTGGAAAACCAATCTATACTAAAGATACTTTTTGGAAAATGAATTTAAAAACAGGGAAACGTGAACGACTCGTCCCCCTTAATGAAATTGCTCAGGCATTTGACGCGACGAATCTCTTCCTTTCTCCAGACGAAACCAGACTTTTCTTCATTGATCGTTCAACCAACAAACTCTACAGCGTCAACCTGTAGCTTGTTTCTCTTCTCTGCTTGCCAAAAAAGCGAGCGAAAGACCTACAACCCCCCAAAAAAGAAAGCTTAGATCGTTCTTGAAATAGGGAGTATCTACTAATCCCACTAAGAGTATCCAACTCAGGAGGCTGAAATACAATCGTCCAAAGAGAGAGTTACTTTCTCCAAAACAAGCTTGCCAAAGTTTTTTCCCTACCCCTATAGTGGCTATAAAAAAACCAAGAAGTCCCATCAGTCCTGTTGATAAGAAAAGGCTCAGCAACAGATTGTGTGGCTCTGGCACTGCCCATTCAAGATAGGGTGGGAAGTATCGTTGGTACTCAAGGTAAACCTCTTGAAAGCGACCGATGCCGATACCCACAGGAAAACTATCCTGACTCATTTTCCAAGCTGATTCCCAAATCATCAGTCGTGAAGCCGAAGATGACCGTCCACCAAAATCAAGAATTGATTGAAACTTTGTAGTTGTTCCTTCAAGGAAGAGCCAGCCAACCACTAAAAAAACAGTGAGGGCAATAGGTTTCCATGAAAATGCCCCGCTCCTTTTACAAGGACCCTCCCAGAAAAGACTCACGAAAGTTACTGCCACTATTGAGGCATATGATCTGGTAGCAAGGAGCGCTATGAGTATCAGACAGGTCCCAAGAATATAGAACCATCGCCATTTTGATACAGCCGTCCTGAAAAGAAAGGGTCCTATAAAAACACCTGGGGAAAGTAGCATAGCAAAATGATTGGGCGAAGCGTACAAAGAAGCGAGACGACCATCATAGGTGAGTATGTCCTCAAGAAGAAGTATGGTGCCCACCAAAGCACTTACAAAAATACCGAGCCACCAAGCAGAAAGGATCCTTCTCTGGGAAGCTATCTCGTGTCCGAGAACTCCTACCGTTGTCATAAGCATCAGTGGGAGGACAATAAAACTTTTAAGTAATCCTAAGGAACTGCCAGGAACTGTTTGAAAAAAAAAGGGAAGGGTAGCTCCTACGAGAAACAAAATTCCTCCTCCTATAATCCATTTCTCTTGAGAAACAAACTTCTTAAGATTCTGAAAGAAAGTTGGTGAGGTTGCAAACCATACCAGCACAAAAAGAAGTGGGATTTCAGAAAGGTAAACCGGTACACCTTCAATGAATCGAAGGTGGGCCAAAGGGAAAAGAAGAAAAACCAGGCTAAGAAAAAAAAGAGGGTAGGCTACCATAGATACATCATATCTGCTCCCTTATTCTACAGGAGTTTGCTTCGCGCTACTGGTGAAAGGAAGTACCAAGAGGAGAGAGAAGAGGACAGTGATGTGAAGAGAGAAAAGTGCTGTCTCAAAGAAGGAGTGTGTGAAATAAAGAGCAAAGGCAGCTGTTACTCCAAGTGCTAGTCCACTTCCCTGCAAAGCCATCCGGAGCGCTCGAACAAAACTCCAACTACAGAGCCCAAGAAATAAGAAGAGGCTTATGAGGCCTCCCTCCGTTGCAATATCAAGGTATAGGTTATGGGCATAATATGGAATACTAGCTCCAAAGCCAGGATGTATCCATTCAGCATAGTTTCCTAAACCTAGACCAACCCATGGATGGTAGAGGATAGTTTCCCAGGCTGTTCCCCAAAGAGCAAGCCTATCCAAACTAGAAGCATCGGCAAGGGTAAAGACTGAGAAAAACCGTTGGTACACCGGCACTCCAAACCAAAGAAGCAGGGGGAGAAGAGCCGTGGAGCCTACCCATGGTTTTACCCCCCACTCCTTCTTCTGGACAAAGAAAAAAGTACCTAAAGCAGCCAAGAGGCCAAGGTAACCGCCCCGCGAAAAAGTAAGAATGTCTACGAGAAGAAGGATGCTTCCCGAATACAGAAAAAATTTATCCCTGGTATCGAGAAAAAGTCCCCAAGCGAGACAGGCTATGATCCCGAAAAAGAAAGAGGCTACATGGGGGTCTGGGAAAAAAGCGGTTGCCCGAAGCCAGGTTTCGCCTCCAATATTTACCAAAAGACTCGGATAGAGAGTGACAAGATTCCCCAAACGTTCTCCAAGGAAAAAAGGAAGTGCCGTTTCTGTGAGCAGGTGAAATGTTTTTTCTACGCCTACCACAAATTGAGCAAGAAAAATACTAATTCCCACCAGAGCGCTCAATGCCCCCCCTATAATAAGGGCTCTTATTAAATGAGTTAGTTTTTTCTGCTCATCCAAAAACAGAGACCACACCACAGTAAGGGGAAGAAGATTCCACAGAAAAATGAGTTTGCGCATTCCAAGCGAGATACCCTCGGCCAAGGAAAGACTAAACGTCAAAGAAAAGAGCCAACTCAAAAGGAGGGCAAGGGGAAAAAGCGGGGGGAAGACACACTTTCTTTCCGTCAAGACTTTTATCCCCCAAAGAAAGATGAATCCCAGAGCAACCAAGCGAAGCAATGGAATGTCCTCTGATCCTAGAGGCACAGCGAACTGGAAAGGGAGAAACAAAAGAAAAAGTTGAGCAAACAGGAAAAGCATACTAGGAGAAAAATATTCTTTGCAACCAGCCAAAACACCGAGCTTCAAGCGGTGATCGATGTTTTGAAAAATAACGCCGCTCGCTTTCATAATAGGCTTGTTTCTGCTTGGCACGTTCGCCGTGGCTAGCTCCACCTCTGTGGCGCACAACTAGGTTCGGAAAATGCCACACGCTCAAACCTTTTTGTTTGGCTCGTTCGGCGAGATCAACATCCTCAAAGTAAAGGAAAAAGTTCTCGTCAAACCCATTGAGCTGTTTAAAACTCTCTCGAGAAATAAGGAGGGCTGCCCCACTCACCCAATCCGTCTCAGTAAACATCGGCTGCGTCCAGAGTGCCCGAACGGGAGTTCTCTGTAAGTGCTGCCAAATAAGCTTCCAGAGAGTAGGGAATCTCCCGCCACTCCACGCTTCCTTCTTGTCCTGTTCATCAATCAAACAAACTCCTCCCAAAGAATGAGGGTACGCCTGAAGCACTGGCAAAAGCTCCTCTATAGAACCAGTCGCATATTCTGTATCTGGATTAAGAAGAAATAACCATTCGCCTTGAGCCAAAACGGCGGCTCTATTATTAGCCGCTCCAAAGCCAACATTCTTGCCGAGATTCCTTACACTCACCTTGCCAGGGACACAAAGCCTCTCAATCGCCTCATTTTCATTTGGATCATTATTGACCACAATGACCTCGTAAGGGAGCCCTCCCAATGGCTTTTCCCAGGAAACTATAGCCCGCTTGAGCAAGGCAGCGCTTTGGTAGTTAACAAAAATGAGTGAAAGGAATGGCTGGGACATAACTACTTAATCGAGGCATCAGTATACGCCCGTTTGATGGAGTGGGCAAGCGCTGTTCCAAAAAAGAATCGATCCAGAAAGTTCTTGCTCCGCCGAGCGATAAGATACACCCTAACCCAACTCCGCCTCCAGCCGACCGTATGGCGAGAGAAAAACTCCACCCCACTTCGGACGAGCCAGTAGACTTTCTCTGGATGAGCTTCACTGACTTCTGCGTGCTTTACTCGGGCCTCTGGAACCACCCACAGTTTCCCTCCATGAACTTTGGCTCGTACGCTATATTCTGCGTCTTCATAATATAAAAAGTAACGTTCATCCAGAAAACCAATTGATTCCCACGTCTCGCGTGGGATAAACAGGGCACAACCCGTCAAAAACTGCGTAGAGAAAGGGGCCATTTCTTTTGGGGCATCCCTTCTGTGTTCTACCCGCATGCGCCAATAATTTATTCTCCCTCCGGCAAACCATATCTGCCCATCTTTATTTAATATAACTGGAGAGAAGATATTCCTCCCCACATAATCTCTTTGGGCACACTTCAAAGCGGCCAAAGCTCCTGGTTCCACCCGTACATCATTATTGAGCAGCCAAGCAGCTTCAAACCCTTCCTCATGTGCAATCCGTAAACCAACATTCATCCCCCGAGCGAAGCCAAGATTTACTCCGGTTGAGAGAATGCGCACCGTAGGAAGTTGTTGCCTAACTAAGTCCATGAGGGCTGGTTCTCCTCCATTGTCTACAACCAGACAAGCATCCTGTGGTCCAAGAGTTGGAAGAAGCGAAGCAAGGCAAGGCAAGAGGACATCTTTCCCTCGATAATTAAGGACGATAACAAGCACGGATTGATTAGGCATACAGAAAATCACCAGAGCGCCGGATCAGGCGTCTCTTCGTTTGAACGACCAGCAAAAACACTGGCTAGCTCTTCTGGGGTAATGGCCCGAAATCCCCAGAGGGAAAGTGCGTACATCAATACTGCTCCACCCCCCGCAATAAGAAAGGTGGCTGAGGAAAGCAGCATGAGTGTAACCACCATCACAAAGGCTGAAAAGAGTATTGGGAGCAGGCGGTCAGGTTTCGGGAAGAAATGTAAAGCCTTCCAAACCAGCCCGGCAGAAACCAACACGACGAGTAGTTCGGTTGCGGCTGAAGCGATAGCTGCTCCACGGTAAGAGAATATTTGGATAAGAAAGATGTTGAGACTAATATTGACTATCGCTATCCCAAGTAAAAGATACATCAGTTTTTTTTGGGCGTTCCCCACCAGAATAAGCATATTGAAGTAATGCCCAAAGAAAATACCCGCTAGAGAAAAGGCGAGGATCTGGAGAACTCCCGCTGAAGCTTCAAAACTTGTCCCACTCACAATCCGTACAATATCCGGAGCAAGAAACACTGTCCCAATAACCACCGGAAGAACCAAGATACAGAACACCTTGACTGTCTTGTTAGCAATTTCTTCAAATCGGGCCCGTTCACTATGGTATGCCCGAGAGAGTAGTGGGAGAATGAGTCCCACCAACATCGCTGGGAAGAAAATCAGGTTCTCCATGATTTTGTAGGCCACGTTGTAAATGCCTACCTCGGCAGCTGGTTGCAGGATGGAGAGGAGGATAGTATCCATTTTGAAATAAAGAAAAGTGATAAAAGCCATAGCCCCTAGAGGAAGAGTGTCTTTGAGAAAAATCTTCCAAAAAGGAATGTCAAAATGAAGTGAGAACTTCACGAGCGGTCGCGAGAGCAAAAATACGACTGCCGCATTGAAACACATGTTGGCCAAGAGCACTCCAACTAGCGCCGTAAATCCAAGGTCAAAGCGAACAACTGTGTAAATGAGCCCGAGTTGGAGGCCTTTCCCTACAAACTCCACGAGAGCCACTCGATCCATAGCTAATCGTTTTTGATACAACGAGTTGAGGAGGGTGGAGAGTTGGGCAAACAGTAAAGCAACGACAGCGATCATGATGCCTTCCTTTACCTCGTGTCGATAGTGCAGGAAGAATAGGGCCAGTGGAGCCACCACAATAAGTGCAAGACTTGCTATGAGGCGCAGGGCCACTACCTTTCCAAGGATAGTTGATTCATCAACTTGGGGCTTCGCGATTTCTCTGGCAGTTATATGAGCGAGTCCAAGATCGCCAATCGCCCCAAAAAATGCAAAGAATGCCAGTACGGTAGCATACTCACCAAAACCTTCTTGCCCAAGGTACCCTGTAATAAGCCGGATCGAGAGAAGCGCGATAAAAACAGTCGAGACTACCTTGAGGGTCGAATTGAAAACGACATTATAGGCAATTTTTCGTGCCAGGGCCATGAATCCATTCTACTCTATTCGTGTGAAGCTGAGGACTCTTCAAGTGGCTTTTCTCCACGTAAACGAATCAGGACTTTACGTTCTTCGCCACTCCCAACGCTCTCTGTCATGACTCGGTCATGGGAAGCAAGGAAGGTGTGTACCAATTTCCGTTCATAGGCCACCATCGGTCGGAGGGCCATAGGGAGACCCGTTTCTACTACTTCTTTGACTGTCCGCATAGTTTCTTGTTCAAGGAAGCTCTTTTTTTCAGCAAAATAATGATTGAGATCAATACTAAGCACCGCTCGTTCTGGAAGGGATGTTCGCGTAAGCAACCGTAAGAGGTGGAGCAAAGCCTGAAGATTGGCTCCATGTTGTCCGATCAAAAGGTGTTGTCCTTCAGCTACCTGAATATCACAGTGGTATTCTACCCGATCTTCTGGAAGAGCTTTTTCGCTTACAGAAACTTGGGCCATGAAACCTAACCGTTGGAGCAAGTCTTTGGTTTGAAGAGAGAGTGATTCTCGAGGTGAGAGAGGAATCATAGGTGAGGTTTATACGCTATGAGAAGAAGTTTGTTGGTGCCGATCAAAAATAAGCTTCTGCTGCCCCCATGAAAGGAGCGTTGAGACTAGCCAGTAGAGCGAAAGAGCTGCCGGAAATTGGAAGCTAAAGAAGAAAATAAGTGCTGGACCAATATAGAGCATCTGTTTCCCCATCATCTGAGCCATATCTTGAGCCATATCAGACTTTCCCCCCTCTTTCTTAGCTGGCATAGTGTGGGGAAGCAGCATCTTGGTCTGAAAATACTGGGCCAAAGCCGCAAGTGCCCCGAGCCAGGGAGCTGCTTTGACAAGGTCAAGGAATCCAAAGGCTTCCGTATGCACTGTTTCGGGATTGGGCAGAAAAGAATAGAGATTTGCCGCGTCTATTTTGAAATCATTCCCTGTGAAGCTAATAATCACTTGATAAAAAGCAATGAAAAACACCAGTTGAACAATGAGCGGGAAACAGCCAGCAAAAGGGTTAACTTTGTTTTCTTTATAGCACTCCATAATCGCCCGAGTTTGTTTTTCCTTGTCATCTTTATATCGTTCCTGAAGTGCCTTGATCTTCGGCTGAACCTCTTGCATCTTTTTCTGGGATTCTATCTGCTTTCGAGAAAGCCCGTAGAAGACTCCCTTGATTAAAACGGTCGTAAGAATGATAGCGACCCCGAAATCCTGAAACGGGAAAACATCATAGAAAAAAACAAGAGCATTATAGAGAGGATCGTAGATAAAAGCGTGGTACAAAGTGCTCATAGAAAAGATGCTGTTTAGAGTGAACGATACAAAAGTTTTTGGACAATGCTCCGTAATACTAGGGGAGAAAGTCTCGGGAGTGGCCGCTGGAAATGGAAAACTATGGCCCTCCCTTGCGGTATTGAGGGGATTTCTTCTCGTACCAAGTGGAGTAACCGCCGTTTGTATTGATGGCGGGTGACTGCGTGAGGGAAAGTTTTTTGAGTGAATGTCACTCCTACTACTAGAGTACCATCTTTCAGGGGGAGTGAAAAACAACCCACTCCATCAACAAAAACCCGTTTCCCACGAGCAAAAACTTCTTGAAAAAGCCTTTTCCCTCGTAATCGATTGGGCTTTCCAAGCATAGGTTGAATGAAGAATTTAGACCGAAAGCTTCTTCCGGCCCTGGCGGCGACGTTTTTGGATAACCACCTGACCGGTTTTTGTGCTCATGCGCTTCAAAAAACCGTGGCGGCGAGCTCGACGGCGCGTTTTTGGTTGGTAGGTTCTTTTAGGCATAACGAATGGATACCGAATAACAAGAGCAGTATATTTTACCTCTCAAGAAAAGTCAATGTACTTTTTCTCTTATTGATTTTTGCGCACATTATGAACAGTTTCTCCACAAATTATTAACTTTTCAGAGGTGATTGTTTCCCCTCACCATGATATACTGTGATTTATCCACTATTTTCTAAGTTATTCCTTTATTCAAGCCATTATTCTAAAAAGGTATGACCAACGAAGAGCTTTGGGAAGCCGCCTTAGGCCAAATTGAACTTTCTCTTTCTAGGGCTAATTTTGTTACTTGGTTCAAAAACACGACTGTCCTCTCACTTGAAAAAGGAGTGGCCACTATCGCCGTTCCTAATGGTTTTGCGAAAGAATGGCTAGAGAATAAATACAACCTCTACATCTTAAAGGCCCTCAAGAGCCTCACCCCAGAAGTCACTGAGATTCGTTGTTCTATTGTCCCAGAAAATAGGACTAAGGCACATAATGGTATTGTAGTCAATAGTATTGATGCGGTTAAGCCATTTTTTACCAACCCTAACCAATCAGCAAGTTTTATTAGAAAGAAAATAGGTGATTCTGTCAATGTTCCTACTACTTCTTCCTCCATTTTTAAAAACAACCTCAACCCTCGTTATACTTTTGAGAATTTTATTGTCGCTGAGAATAATGAACTCGCTCGAGCTGCTTGTTTTGCTGTATCCCAGAACCTTGGGCACCTCTACAACCCTCTTTTCATTTATGGCGGGGTAGGACTTGGGAAAACCCATCTTATTCAGTCCCTTGGGAATGAGATTCTCAAACATTCCCCTGAAAAGCGTGTAAAATACATCACTTCTGAACGCTTCACTAGTGAATTAGTCGAATCTATAAAAAACCAGTCAGTTGATCAATTTAAGACCGCTTACGAACAGATAGACCTCCTTATTATCGATGACGTACAATTTCTTTCCGGTCGTGAGAAAACCCAAAATGAGTTTTTCCACATTTTTAACGCTCTCTACCAAATCAATAAGCAAATCGTAATCTCCAGTGACCGTCCTCCTAAAGCTATCCCCACTCTCGAAGAACGACTTCGCTCTCGCTTTGAGGGAGGAATGATAGCTGATATTAGTCGGCCCAACCTTGAAACTCGAGCGGCTATCCTCGAAGCTAAGGCTCAAGAGAAGGGAATCTCCCTTGATCCGGCCTCACTCCACTTCATCTCAGAACATATTACCAATAACGTGCGGGAGCTCGAAGGTGCCCTGGCACGGATTTCCGCTTTTAGCGAACTCCAACACGTACCTATCAGTCTCTCTTTGGTCCAAAAAGTACTTGGGGACAGTGTCCTCCAACACAAAAAGAAGCTCACTCCAGAAGATATCACTAGCCTTATTACGGATTTTTATCATGTCACCCCAGAGGACCTTGTTAAAAAGGGCCGTAAAAAAGAAATTGCTTATCCTAGGCAAGTTGCTATGTACCTCATGAGAACCGAACTCGAAGCCCCACTTTCTTCTATTGGAGAATACTTCGGAGGTAGAGACCATACTACCGTCCTCCATGCAGTAGAAAAAATAGCCAAAGAAAAAGAAACTCGTACTCGTGTTAAGGAGGAACTCTCCACACTCCTCGAGAGAATCAACATCCTCCGCGGGTAGTTATCCCTTGTGGATAAGTCTGTATAACTCGGTATATCCATCGAATAATCTCTGCATAACCCCTTAATTACTCTTTCTTCCAATAGACACACCAAGAATTACCCAAAGTTTCTAATATTTACCCACACCGCCCTTCCTGTATGAAAAAGTTTTATCTAAAGTCTCAAATACACTTATCCAGAAATCCACAAAAGTAATAATAGCAATAATATTTAATATAATTACTTTATACACTATTACCGTTTATGAAATTCTCCTGTACTCATGAAAACCTTCTCACAGTACTTACCTACCTAGAGTGGGTTGTAGGTAAACAAAGTCATCTTCCAATACTCAGTAATATTCTTTTTGAGGCCGAACAAGGAAAGTTAAAGCTTTCAGCAACCAATCTTGAGATTGGTGTGGTGACTTTTTTTGGAGCCAAGATTGAGGAAAAAGGGAAAATAGTGGTGCCAGCTAAGCTTTTAACTCATTTTATCCAAAACCTTGATCCAGATCAGGTAATTGAGATTCACCAGGAAAGTAATCAAATGGTAGTAGAGAATGGGAAGGATGAAATTCGCATTCAAAGTGTTGAAAGTAAAGACTTCCCTATTATTCCTGAATATACCGGAGAATATACAGTGCAGATTAATGGGGCTGTTTTAGAAGAAGCACTTCAGAAGGTAGCTTTTGCGGTTTCTCATAATGAAAGTCGAATAGAACTTACAGGGGTCTGCTTGTCTATTTCACCTCGGGGGGTACATATAGCTGCTACTGATAGCTTTCGTCTCGCTGAATACACTTTAGAGGGGTTAGAGAGCGAACAGCAAGTGTTGTTAACTCGGTTTCTTGAAGAACAAGGCGGGAATATTATTTTGCCAGTTGATACCTTACAAGAGATTGTGCGTATTTTCCAAAAAGGACAAGATAATGTGGGGGTGGTAATCCAAGAAAATCAAATATTTTTTGCTGTGGGGAGTACACGGGTTGTATCGAGGGTTATTCAAGGGCGCTACCCAGAATATCAACAAATTCTTCCTCAAGAGTTTCGTTTGGAGGTAAAAGTGAATAAACAAGAGCTTATCCGGGCGCTCAAAATGGCGACTACCTTTTCTCAATATGGTTCAGGTGAGGTGAAATGTCGTTTTCTTACTGAAGGTGAGGTTTTAGAGGTGGCAACATTTTCTTCTGGAGTAGGTGAACAGCGTACGCGAGTACGACTTGAAAATCCATTACTTGAAGATATAGAGTTGGTGTTTCAGGCGCGGCATGTGCTTGAAGGGGTGAACACGCTTTCAGGAGACTTGGTTACTTTTCATATGAACAGCAAGGATACGCCAATTTTGATTACTGGAGATGTCCCTAAGAGTCACTTTTACCTTGTTATGCCGATTAGAAAATAGTTATGCGTTCACTTGGGCATTTGTTTCAACAAAAACAAGAACAAGCCCTCCCTACACAGTCAGGGAGAGAAAAATTGCTAGACGCTAAAACAATTTTTTTCCTTTTTAGCCGGATTGTACGAGAATTTTACGGGAAACGTGGTGGTGGAGTGATCCACCCTGCACAGTATGAAAAAAGAGTACTTTCCATAAAAGTAGCTAGCCCTCTTTGGGCTAATGAGCTTTTGATCCAAGAAAAAGAACTGTGCAGGCGTATCAATCAAGAAGTCGGGTCAGACGCCGTACTTGAACTACGTATTTTGCATGGCCTGCACGCTGATGAGTAGGCACGTTAGTAGCTCACAGAGACTTCTTGTCGAACATCTACCGTATTTCCATTTTTATCTTCCAAGACTACTTCTATGTCGATTGTGCCATTGTTTTTACTAGGGGGGATCTCATAAGAAACCTGGAAGGGTTTCTCTCTTCGTTCGCCAACCGTGTCACCGTCCACTGAAAAAGTGACTTTTTCTACGCCGTAGGGCGCGGTAGCATCTGCTTCGATGGTAAGTGTATTTGAATTAGTGGAACTGGGTGTTGTAAGAGTGATACTTGGCCGGTATTTCTTAAAATCATCTTCACTACATTCTTTTTCAGGAGCTTCTTCGGTAATAGTATCTTTGTTTTTTTTCTTTTTATACCAATCACGCACCGCTTTCTCCCAATTCTTGTACTGTGGGTCATTTTCTGGATCCTTGGGTTTCTCTCCTCGTGGGTTGAGTCGATTAACATAGTGAAGGATATCGTGGGCTTCAACAAAATCCCGCTCTTTACGTTCGTCTTCAGGGCAGTATTTGTTGGCCAGGCAGTATTTGTCGTCTTCACCAGGGATATTACACACATCGAGGTTTTTCTCCTCCTCCATCTTGCCATTCAGGAGTGGGGTGGTAAGACCTTTTTCCTCTTCGTATTTAGGGAAACGTTCTTTACTAGAATTCGTGAGCGTTTCATTGAGATAGGCACGCCAGATGGGAGCAGCTACATTGACACCATCTGCTCCTTCCTTCATAGAGCTGTTATCATTATTGCCAGCCCAAACACCTACCGCGAGTGATGGAGTAAATCCAAGTGTCCAACCGTCACGGAATTCATTAGTGGTACCAGTTTTTGCAGCCACATCTCGATCACTAAAGGCGAGGGGGCTCTTGTCGCCAAACACTGGCGCGCGGTAGCTATTGGTTGACATGACATGTTCGAGCATGGTGACATACTTTTCCTCGATAACTCGTTCCCCAGGGGTGTTGGTAAAGGCTTCGATGGTTTCTCCTCGAGCGTCTTCAATACGGAGGATAGCCGCCATAGGCTGTTTGATTCCACCATTAGCAAGAGTGGCATACGCGTGAACATGGTCAAGGAGACGTATTTCACCTCCTCCGAGAACAAGTGAGAGACCGAGGCGTTTGGGATCATTAAGTCCTTCAATACCGAGATTTTTGGCAAGAGCGATAGCTTCAGTGACACCTACGAGGTAGAGAGTTTTAACAGCTGGGACGTTGAGGGATTGGGCCAAAGCTTCTTTTATGGGAAGTGGGCCGCGGAATTTCCCATCGTAGTTTTGGGGTTTGTAGCTTTTACCTTCTTCAGTTTCAAACTCCGTTTCCACATCGTAGAGGAGTGTCTCAGGGGTGTAGCCTTTGGTAAAGGCAGTGAGATACACATACGGTTTAAATGAAGAACCTGGCTGGCGTTCGCGAGTAGCCACATTGACCTGACCATCGACAGTGACGTCAAAGTAGTCTTTGGATCCTACCATAGAGAGAATCTGGCCATTCTTGGGGTCGATTGCTACGAGAGCGGCGTTGGAAGCATTCCAAATTTTATTTTTTTCAGCTCCTTCGCGAACCACCTTTTCAGCTATTTGTTGTTTATCCCAATCAAGAGTAGTGATAACTTTGTAGCCGCCCTCCTCGACTGCTCGGTCACCGAAGCGCTCCTGAAGGTATTCTTTGATATACATGACAAAGTGGGGGGCGGCGATGATATCCTTCTGTGGTTGAATTTTCTCCAGGGTATCAATGATGGTGGCTTCATCTCGCTGTTCGGGAGTGATATAGCCGAGGTCTGCCATTTGTTTGAGAGTGTAGGATTGGCGACCAGCGAGCGCTTCGGTACGTGAACCATAAGGAGAGTAGTAGGTTGTAGCTTGAGGGAGAGCGGCGAGGAGAGCAGCTTCATCGAGAGCAAGCTCTCGAGCCGGCTTTCCAAAGAATGTCTGTGCAGCGGCTTCAATCCCATACGCATTAGAGCCATACGGGATTTCATTGAGATACATCTCGAGAATTTCATCCTTGGAATATTTGGCCTCAAGTTCAAAAGCGAGGATAACTTCCTTGATCTTACGAGCGATTGATTTTTCGTTGGAGAGGAGGGTATTTTTGACGAGCTGCTGGGTGATGGTTGAACCTCCTTGCGCCTTGTCGAGAGTGACGATGTCTTTAAGGATGGCTCGCAAGATGGAAGTGAACTTCACCCCAAAGTGATGGTAAAAATCTTGGTCTTCAAGGGAGATAGTCGCATATTTCACCACGTCTGGCATGTCAGCGAAAGGGATGACGGTGCGTTTCTCCTCCCCATGCACTTCGTAGAGGAGATGGGTACCGGAGCGATCATAAATTTTGGTTGATTCAGCTACTATCCGCTCACGGAAATTGCCTGGGCTGGGGAGATCTTTGGCGAAGTAAGCGAAGGCACCACCAACAAGGATAGCGACACCCAAAAAGGCTAGGCCGCCAAAACGAAGGATTTTTTTCCATGGCCAAAGTCTTTTAAGTCGGGCTGCGCGGGGAGGAAGGAGGAGTTCTCGCTTTGGGACAGAATTTTTACGCGAAAAGGTCATTTTTGGGCTCCAATAAGGCATAAAAGGCACGTTAAGCACATAAACTAAGTGCCTTTGTTATAGCACAAAAAATGAGTTCTTAAAAGAAACTTTTAAGCGATAGCGGAGTAAGAAGTAAGTTCAAAAAGAGTGACGAGTTCTTGGAAGGAGGGACTTTTTAGGAAGACAAGTTCAGACTCACGCTCTTGGTTGTATGGGTAGTCACAGGTAGGGTCGAAATAACCAGGATGAACGACGAGTTCGGAGATGGGAAAAGCCTGGGTTGACCGTAACCGTTTGGCGAGGGTAGTGGTACGAGTTGGGTGCCAGGAGATGAAGTTGTCTGGAGTGACAATGAATTGTTCGCGGAGAATCCGTCGATCTTCCTGGAAACGAGAACGCACAGGAAGATGAAACTTGCGAGCTGCTTCAATAATGAGGGCGAGGTTTCCGCTAGTGAGATGTTTATGCTGGTGGCCGTCGAGGTAGGCAGGCAACATCCCAAATTTGTCTCGGAAAGAAATGATTTGGTTTTCTATTTCCTTAATACTCGATAATTCTTCAAGTTCAAGATGTAGACCCAGAGAAAGGTTTGGGAAATTTAGTTTGGCCGTCTCGATAAAGGGCCGTCTGATCATGACGGAGATACCTGTGATGAGTTTGACTAGAGCCAGTTCTTCTATCCCCTGGTTGAAAAGAGGAGACATTCCATAATCATCAGCGGTGATGACGAGTTTTGGCTTATTCATGCCGGTTTTTATGGAGAGGGCTCTCTTACTTTTGCAGATTGAGAATCTTTTCGTAAAGCACAATGTATTCGTCAGCCATCCGGCCACTATCAAAGTTCTTTTCCGCGTAATGTCGACAAGCAGCTCGATCAAAACGTTCAGGATGGCGAGCTGCTTCGGCCAACTTTTCAAGGTTATCAGAGAACAAAGCGACTTTTTCGGAGTTAGGGAACATCTCAAGGAGCGGCGCCACGGTCGTTCCTAGGAGGGGGGTCCCTGCAGCAAGTGCTTCTATTACAACCAGCGGATTTGATTCTGGAATCGTGATAGGGAAGAGAAGAAAAGAAGCATGGCGAAAGTATTCGAACATCTTATCGCGTGGGACTGATTCGATGTGGATCACCTGTTCATTGTCAATGAATGGTTTGATATGCTCCGTGAAATATCCTTGGCGGTCATCGGAAATCCCAACGCGCCCAATGATAATAAGTTTTTTCTTGGCCAGCTTCGCAATTTTGATGGCCTGATGAATACCCTTTTGCATATTCAAGCGCCCAACAGCGAGGAGGTATTCACCCGCTTCGAAGGAAGGTGTAATTTCGTTGAGAGGAAGACCATTCTTTATGATAGCGTCTACAGGAAAATTTCCGACTTGGTTTTGAGTCAGTCCAACCGTGTGAACACCGGCTGTTTTCAATAAGTCGAACGTGCCATTCTCAATCTGGCTATGAAGCGTTACGACTATGGGTAAACGAGAACCAGCTGCTACGGCATAGGCGTTACGCTGTGCATGGAGATGAATAATATCGAAGTCATTTTGGTAGCGGAGGACAGTTGTCTGACTAGCGAAAATGAGATTACGCCGTTCCCATTCTCCTTGCTCCGAAAAATTTTCCATATTCCAAATGCTTTTTGAAAGAGTAGGGATGTGGGGGTAGGGTGTTTCCCAATCACCTGGCGCGAAAAGAGAAAAGTCAATATTTTTTGCGGAAAAAGCTTGGGCTAAATTTTGAACCGCAACTTCTGGCCCTCCTGTTTGGCCAAAACCTGGTGCGACAAGAGCGATCTTCATAGGGTATTAGGAAAGAGTGAAAGAAACCGACGGAAATAGCTGTTTTTGAGTTGTTCGTCTCCCAGAAGGAACAGAAGGTCGAAACCAGGTTTGGTATTCATCTCAATGAGCAGAGGCTTCCCATTTTTATCATGCATGAAATCAAGCGAGAAAATACTTTTTGGGAAGAGAGAAAGTTGCTCTGCGATCTTGTTAGCTAGCGCTTGGGTATCGCTCGGAATAGCCGTGAGTGGAACGGCTAGTGGTGTTGCTCCCTGATGAAAATTGGTTAGTAGAGAGTCCGTTCGGGCGACTCGGGAAAGCGCGTAGGCCAGTGTTCCATCGATGTAGACAAGACGGAGATCAGCTACTGAAGCCTCCTCTGAAAAACCCGGGATGCCTCGGTAAGCTTCAATGAAGGCTTGGAGGAGGAGAGGAAATTCGAGATGTTCTGATCCGAGGGCATTCTTGTCGAGGATCCTTACTCCATTTCCCCCTGAACCAGAAAGAGGTTTCAGGACAATTCTCTCGCCAGAAAACTGCTTCGCTTTCTCTTCTAGTTCAGTGATGCTGTGAACGAGGGCTGTTTGGGGCATGATGTCTTTAAAGAGGAGTGCTTGGGAGAATTTGTTATCGAGGAAAAGACCAAAAAAGGGATGGTTGATAACGGGAAAAAAACGGAGCATCCCGAGTTTCCTTTCGGTAAGTGCTAGGTTAGAAGTACCGACAGTCTTATCGTATACCCCGGTGGGTACGATGGGTTCGTCTATACGGTGCCACTCTTTCTCACGATATGCCCATCCTTTTTTGAAAACTCCACGCGCATCGTCGTACCAGTCGATGCTCGACCGAAAAAAGGCAACGCCTTCTTGGAGTCCCTTCTCGTGCCATTCTTCGAAGGCTCGCCGTGTCATGTCTGATAAGACCATAGTATCCCAATCATCGCCCGTGTAGAGCACGACTATATTTTTCATACCAAAGAATAAATTATTTCTTACTTACGTCAACTAAGAAACTTCCTAAGTTTCTCCGTCCGATAATAGCACGATACTGGAGGGTTGATCGATCAACGACAGTTGGTTTCGCTGAGAGCTCTTGTTTATCCAGCACAAGAGTGAGGTTCACTTTTGGACGAAAAGAGAATCCATTGGAAGAATAAACGAAGGCAACATCGGCGAGGTCGGGGTGTTTTCCCACAACGGCTTTATGGAGGCTTTCTTCTATTTGGTTAGCTTCATCACGATGAGAAACAGTTGGCTTGGGGATCGATTCGAAAACCTTCAACGCTTCGCTAAACCCAAGCTCTTCGGCGAGCCGACGATCGATAGAGCTCGAATCAGCGCCGGTATCAATTTTGGCTTCGACTTCAATTTCTATGTCGTTTTTCCCGATGAACTTAACCTTCTCAATAGAGCCGATCACGTGTTTGCCAGACAATTCCTCAATGTTCTCCTCAATCTCACCACCAAAAAGATTCATTCCAACACGGACCCCATGATTGACGCTTTTGATCTTGAGTCCGCGCACTCGCTCGAGGCGCTCCTTGAGGCCAGCCACATTCGCAAGTTGGATGGATAGCCCGGGTCTTGCATTCAGCTCGAGAATGACAGCTCCGAGGTCGCGGTCGATGGCGACGTCAGCGCCGAGAAAACCGAGCCCAGTAGCATCTTGAGCCGTGACGGCCATGGTTAGGATATCCTTCCAGCGAGGAATTTTGATACCAGAAAGAAGGAGTCTGGTTCCAGGGACGTACTCGATTCTTTTTCCTTTGCCGATAATGGCTGTGG
The DNA here is from genome assembly GCA_964597355.1 of uncultured Bdellovibrionales bacterium. Lineage (GTDB taxonomy): Bacteria > Patescibacteriota > Minisyncoccia > Moranbacterales > UBA1568 > SSEF01. The sequence continues at coordinate 31,404 of CAZQWS010000002.1, read as the reverse complement.
TGGTAGTGCCGTTGGCCATGTCGATACCCACACCGATAGCACCTTGCTGGAGGTTTGCTTTTCCCCCCGAACTTACCGTAGGAAGCCTGAGCATAGCCATTACTGGCACGCGGTTGAAGATGATGACTCGGATGTCGGGAATCCCTTTATAGGTGTAGGGTTTGAGAATCTTGGAAAGCTTCAATCTTTCTTCAAAGAAAGCCACGTCTGGACTGTTGGAAAGAGAAAAGGATCCATCAAGGATGTTGCGGATGTGGTTTTTGAGATCATCGACAGTAATAGTGCTCCCATCCGCTTTTACCCAGGTATCGGGATGATTTTTCTTTCGGGCGTAGACGACAAGAATTCCTTCACCGCCAAAACCTCGATTCGGTTTGAGAGCAAAGCTATTGGGGAGGGTATTCCAATCGAAAGCATCAAGCGCTGCCTGATCCTTTATTTTGGCAATGAGTCCTGGGACAGGAATACCAGCTTGTTTGAGTACCCGTTTGCAGAGGAGTTTCTGATCAGCAATTCGTTTTCCTTTGGCATGATTGTACGGCCGCACGTAGTCGAGATTGCGGGCATTCATTCCGAGGATAGCCTTTTGGGTTTGGAAAAAGGAAAACATAGTAGCCTTAGCGCTCAGTCCGCAGGATAGAGCGGAAACGGATCAGTTCAATGAGACGGAGTCCGGTCCATTTGCCGAGGCCAATGTTGATGACAATGGTAAAGAGGATGGCCCAAGGGTAGTGGAGAAAGAAATCACGGATCCAAGTCTGGCTCACGATAAAGAAACCGATTACCGATATAACAAGCGTTTCGAAAGCAAGAATAAGAGCCGTCTTGGACCCTTGCTCTATTTGGGTTGCGACGAATTTCTCCGTGAGAGTGATCATGATGAGGAGCGGAAAGATATCGACAGCAGCAAGGCCGGTTCGTTTGAGGCTAGCACCGAGGGCAAGAATACCCAGAATGGTAAGCGAAATAATAGAGAGAGTGATGGCTACACGAGGAAGGTAGAGAAGGCGAAAGGAACGGAGAAGATATCGAGACAGAATCCCTACCCCGAGGACTGCGAGAAAGATGGCAATACCATACTTGAGTCCTTTTTCTCCAAAAGCGAGGAAGGCAAAGGTAATAATAGAGGGAGTATAAATACCAAAGGCTTTAACTCCGATAATTTGTCTTGAAAAGGCCACAATGGTGGCGATGACCGGAAGCATGAGAAGGAGATACACTGTTTCTAGTGGTACTCCAGCGTGAACAAAGAAATTTACAATTGAATGGTAGTTCATAAAAAAGCTTTGCCGTATAGAAAGCAAAAGTATTAAAAGTGATTCTCAGTAACAAAAAATTATTTACCTGCTGATTCCATTTTATATCGAGCGAGGTCACAGAGAGCAATAGCGAGCGCGTCAGCAGCATCGTCAGGTTTGGGGAGAGCGGAAAGGCCGAGGAGTTTTTGAGTCATGAGCTGCATCTGCTGCTTGTCAGCCCGGCCATAATTGGTGAGGGATTGCTTGACCTCTAGGGGAGTGTACTCGGCGATAGTAAGAGAGAAATCAACGAGTGTCAAGAGGATAACACCCCTCGCTTCAGCGACGGTGATGACGGTCTTTTGGTTATTAAAAAAGAAGAGCTCTTCAACAGCTACTCGATCGGGCCGGTATTTTTTGATGAGAGTAGTGAGATCATCCCGGATTTCTTGCAGACGGGTCTCGATAGGGAGGGATTTGTCAGTCGCGATGTGGCCATAAGCAATAGCTTTTGGTTTTCCGCTCTTTGCTTCTATCATACCCCATCCCACGGTAGCTGTCCCAGGGTCAATACCAAGAATTTTCATAGGTCAAGATTTATTTTCTTTACTCAACTGCAATTGCTGAGGGGAATCATATTTTCCCTCGAGTGACTTCCACAAGAGTTCAAATACCTCTTGGAGCGCAGTAGCGAATTTTGGAGATTCGATAATGAGCGCTTCGGCACTTTCAATGAGGCAGATACGGACAAATTGTCCATCGCACGACTCGATCGAAGCTTTGGCACTGTAGAGATCGGGTGGCATGAACTTGGCCGTGATACTGCCTTTTCCTGGAGTGAGGAAATCAGCGTAGGGAGCAAGGATGGAGGTATCGACGGTAAAGCCGCGTACTTTGGGGCCATACTTTTCTTTATAGTCGTTCCATTCCATGAATACCTTGGTCACTTCCGGCGAAGCGTCTTCCGGCGAAGCGAAGAAACCGACAATTTCCTTACCGTGAAGCTCTTTCTTTTTGAACTCATAGGCCTGGCGCACGCCTTCGGGCCCTTCATAGTACAGGATGCTCGGCTTTTCTACGGTTCCCTTTTGGAAGGAACGGAGCTCGGGGAGAGCGCTTTTGGCTCTGCGGAGTTTCCCTTCGGCTTCTTCGAAGAAGCTATCCGGCGTCCGGGCGATGTATTTCCGGGGGTTTTCTCCTGGGACATGCACGATGAGGCCCTTTTCGACAAGTTCCTCTGCTATGACATACGCAGTCGGGCGCTTCAGTTCGGCCTTTTTGGCGATTTGGTAGGGGGTAGCGGGTCCAAGCTGAAGCAGGGCCAGGTAGATTTTGGCCTCTTTTTCTGATAACCCCAGATTTTTGAGTGGTTCTATCAAGTGCTCCATAGCATTTATGTCATCCCGGGCTTGACCCGGGATCTCGTATTTACTCCCATTTTACTCTTTTTTGATTAAATAGTCAATAATTTTGACAAATAATATCCTGTTTATACCATGAAAGCTTTATATAAAGCATAAAATAACTATTCATCGAGCTATAAATTGACAGTATTGTAGACATTATTATTGACATTATGCCATTTTTGGAGTATGCTAGGGAGTCAAGTTGAGAGTCCAAAGATATCTCAATTTGAAACAGTACCTTGAAATACCGTGATTATCCAATCTACGTTTTAGGACTACGCACGTGATCGATAGCGCGCGGAATCCTAAAACTTAGGCTCCCCAGTTGACTGACTCGTATTGAGTAACAGAACTAGGGGTGAGGAGCAATCATGGATAAGCAAGTTTATGTCATCGAGGAGACCGTCGCCGCCAAAGTGTGGACCTACAATGGCGAAGTCGTGGATGTGGAGACCATCTACCATATCATTGGCTCAACACGGATTGGTAGCATTAATCCGTCACGCTTCCCCGGTGTAGAGGTGAAAATTATCGAACAGCAAGTCCTGACCAGTGTGAACACATACTGCTTCACTGGTGGTCCTCGAGCAGAATTCGAGGAGCAGAAGGACGGGTTCGTATACTTCACCCGCCGGAGCGGGGATGGTCCTTGGGGAGTTTCGTGGAAGTTTCCAGTAAAGAGGCACGTTGGAAATCTTGTCGTCTTGGAAAAGATGGCAGGAGAGTATCGTGACCTTTACTGGGGTAACGACCCGAAAGTCCTCGAGGTCAATCGCCCTTGGAAGTCAGTCAATCCTTTGAATCCCTTGAACGGATTTGAAGGTAACTGGCCTTTCAAGTGGTAACCATCTCCAACCGCAGCGCTAGCTGACTGCGGTATACAAAATAAGCTAGCCAAGGGCGAGAAAGAACTTCTTCTCTCTCCCTCTCTATCAAGTTCATCACAATGCTGTGGTGGACTCGTAGAGAATTAGCTCTTTTCAACTTCAAGGAGAAAGCTGTGGCTGTTGTCGACATCACGAATGGAAGCATTCGCTCCCTCCGCCTGCCACGGACGGTTACAGATCTGCTTATTACCGAACTCGGCTGGCATCGGCCGCTCGACGTGCTCATCTTCCTGCGTCATGTGTATGACCATCGGGCCGAGTCGAGAGCGAGCAATATCCAGGCCATCGAGTGCAAGCTCATCCGCACGCCGGGCTTCGGCAAGGCCCGTACAAAGAAGGTGGTCGAGGCGCTCATCGCCAATGACATCATCTGATGTCACCAGGAGAAGCACAAAACCTTCTCCGCTCAATCAAGATTTTGAGCATCGTTCGAAATCTTTTAGAGAAAGTCCTTTTTCAACTTCAAGGAGATAGCATGGCCGTCTATATCGCCACCATTCCCTCTGTTTTCGCCAAGAACCCCTTGGCTGCACGCCTCGTTGAGCTTCTCGACGGATGGCATCCCTTGACCTACCTCTGCAATCCTTTTGGGGAGGAGTATTGGGAGCCCGATATCACCTTTGAGGTGATGGCAGAACTCGGAGAAGAGGTGCCTCGGTTCGAGGACGGTTTCCTTGATCGCGAGGTCGGCCCTCTGCTGCGCGCCTTGGTAGCGCGCCGGAAGGTCAGTCTCACATATGTGGGGCCTTGTGCAAATACGTACAAGGTCGTTGCCACAGATGTGTCGGTACTTCTAGCAAAAGTGCCGACTCTCGCTTTGCGAGAGGAACTCTTCCGAAGGGGGTAAATAGGCAACCGCAGCGCTAGCTGACTGCGGGTAATAAATTAACTAGCGGTGGTCATCTCGAGGACCTGCACAACGTGTGATGCTCAGTAGAACGAGCGTGGCACGAGGTGAGTCGCTTCCATACGGCATGAAAAGAAGCGGCAACGGCTAACTGGTAAATCAGCCGAGATTACCCGCAGGGATGGTTCCCGAAGCCCGAGCGTGATCGGTGCACAAGGCGAGTTGAGTGAAATACTCCTTGCCTTTTTCTTTTGGAGAAAATTACGCGCGGTTATTCCAGACTTATTAATAACTACCTACCCAATCACCAAAACTACGGTCGTTGGTTTTGTGAGTAGAATTAGGGAGCGTGGGTTCTTTAATAATCTGGGTAGCTCGTAGAATTAAGCGCGGTTGTCCCAGACTTTCTGGACATCGGGGTGGTCGTCGAGAGTTTCCATGAGTTTATCAAAAGCTTCTTTATTTTTTTCATCGAGCTCACTCGTTTGGGAGGGGAGATAGCCGAGTTCAGCATTCTCGCTCAAGAGATTTTTGTTCTTGAAATATTCTTGAGCCGACTGGAGCTTATCAATAGCCGTGACAACTACAAAACTTTCTCCGGCGGTAAAGAAGTCATCAGCGCCAGACTCAAGCGTTTCCATTTCAAGCGTCTCTTGGGAATATTTTTCCAGTGAAAAAGTGATGAGGCCGACACGGCGGAACATAAAGGACACTGCGCCGGTCGGGACAAATTTCCCGCCGCCTTTAGTGAGAATTGATTTCACTTCGCTCACGGTGCGGTTTTTGTTGTCCGTTGCGGCTTCGATGAGAAGGGCGATTTGGCCTGGGCCGTAGGCTTCATAGGTAAATTCTTCGATCTTGGCAGCATCTTTGAGCTCACCCGTGCCGCGCTTGATGGCCCGCTCGATGTTGTCTTTGGGCATGTTGACACTTCTGGCGGCATCGATCGCAATCTTCAGCATGTAATTGCTATCAGGGTTGCCGCCACCATGTTCGGCCGCAATGATGATATTACGACCGTATTTAGTGAAAACAGCGGCCCGTTTGGCATCATTGACGCCTTTGGCTCTATGGGTAGTAGCCCAGTGTGAATGTCCAGACATTTGAAGAAGAATCAAGAATTTAGAATATCGAATATCGGTAAAATACAAACCGCCATCCAATAAGAATTTAGCCTATCAATTTTTATGGATGTTGCCAAGAGAGAATCCTAATGTTTTGACGCTTGAGATTTGGAGCTTTCGTCTTAGGCGCCGTAGGAGCGAGGACGGGGAAGTGGTCGAGGGACGCCTTGAGAAGCGTTTACTACCTTGTTAATTTCCTCGTCTCGTTCCACGCGGAGGCGTTCCATGATGACATCTTTGATATGGTAGGGGTCAGGTACTTGGCGAAAGAGAAAGAAATCCTCTTCAGAAGCGGTCTGCACTTTGACATCGCCAAAGTTGAGAATAGTGGGGATCATGCCGCGTACTTCTGAGGTAACATCTTGGATGCGGGAAAACTTGAGTTCGCTGACGGAACGGACGAAGAGCCCTTTCTGTTCGATGTTGATTACTCGCTCATTGGTAATGATCCAGACATCGAAGTAATAATCGATCCATACGAGGAAGGCGTAGAGCCATAAGAGGAGGAGAAAGGTGTTTTGAATAAAAAGAATGATTGCCGCATTGGCAAACAGCCCAGATTGACTCAGGACACTTGGTAGAGCGAAAAAAGCCGCTCCCAGGAATCCGGTGAACATCACAATAAGAATAAAGTGAGTAGCGATATCAAACCAGTGACGATGAATAACGGAGAGAATGACTTCGCTTTCGCGTTGTCCTTTGAAATGGTAGCGACTGAAATCCTTGTGCGTCATAGGGAGAAAGATGATGAAGAGGAGCGAGGGATGAGGAGGAGGCTATTGAGCGGGAGAGAGAAGAAAAGCACAGTATTGGTAATGAGAAGAACGAGTACGACGGTGGTAAAAATGAGGCTCATGAGGATAGCCATCTTGCGATCAAGGGCGTAGCGGAGGAGGTGGAACAAGATAAACAAGCTCGCAATGACGCAGCCAAGGAAGAAAACAAGATAACAAATCGCAAAAAAACTTTGCATAAAGAATACATGAATTATACACTACACTTCCGGAAGTGTAGTGCCTTCCCCATTTCTTTTGAAAATATCTTCTACAAGAGTTTGTCTTGGATATCCTGCGAAGGAGTGAGTCCGAGGTGACGGTAACCATCGACTGTGACGACGCGACCGCGTGGAGTGCGTTCGAGAAAACCAATTTGGATGAGATATGGTTCGACGACGTCTTCGAGTGTATGCATCTCTTCGCCGGTGACAGCGGCGATAGCCTGGAGTCCGGCTGGTCCACCTTTGAATTTATCGATGATAGCGCCGAGCATGCTGCGGTCAGCTGGTTCTAGCCCAAGCTTATCAATTTCAAAAAGCGCCAAAGCATCGCTCGCGACCGATTGTGTGATATGACCAGCATGATGCACTTCGGCATAGTCGCGGACGCGCTTCAGGATCCGATTGGCGACACGGGGGGTCCGGCGACTGGCTCCAGCAATTTCTCGGGCTCCAGCGTCATCGAGCGCGACACCGAGGATTTTGCTTGAACGGCGCACGATCTCTTCAATTTCGTCAGCGTTATAAAACTCGAGTCGATGAGTGGAGCCAAAGCGATTGCGGAGAGGATTAGTGAGAGAGCCCAAACGAGTGGTGGCACCGATCAGGGTAAAACGGGGAAGGTCGAGTTGGATGGTACGGGCAGCTGGACCTTTGCCGATAATGATGTCGAGTTTGTAGTCTTCCATGGCTGGATAGAGCACTTCCTCAATCGTTTTGTTGAGCCGATGGATCTCGTCTATAAATAAAACATCGCCTGGTTCAAGGTTGGTGAGGATACTACCAAGATCACCGACCCGTTCGATAGCTGGCCCACTCGTTACTTTTATGCCAGCCCCCATTTCACGGGCAATGATATGTGCGAGAGTGGTTTTCCCCAACCCTGCGGGTCCGTAGAGCAAGACGTGATCGATGGACTCGCCACGGTTTTTGGCCGCCTTAATAAAGAGCTCAAGGTTACGCTTAATTTTTTCTTGCCCGATGTATTCTGCAAAGGCCTGTGGGCGAAGCGTGGTATCAAGCAGCTTGTCTTCTTCTTGGTCGAGAGAGGTATTAAGCATAAGATAGTATGGCAACAAGTCTTCCCCCTATTTTATCAGGCATTTGACGAGGCTACCAATTCAGTTTGGAACCGATTTTCCCCCAAAGGAAAAATAGTATTTCTTGGCTCAAGTAAAGCCTTTTTAGTGGTATTGACAGCTTGTCAAGGAAATGCTATCCTAGTCCTTCGTGCCACTTAAAGGTATGAACAAAACAAATAACAATTTCGGCCCCATTAGAGAGAGCCGTTTTTTGTTCCTTACATAAACCTCATGTGATTATAGAAGTTCCTCACATGTAGACAATTTGGGAAGCACTATCTTTTCTTCTCAAAATCCGGATGAGTTTTCGCTTCGGTGAGAGTCAAGATCGGGTAAGGTGGTTCCGGCTGCGTTACACCTCGACACTCCTCCATCCCTTGGGCTCCCATGCCTGAGGAC
>CAZQWS010000002.1:0-23327 GCA_964597355.1 uncultured Bdellovibrionales bacterium | reverse complement strand
GGTTCTTTCAATCTAGTCGACAGGAGGTGTTCCGTGGAATTTTTTGCCAAAGTGATTGACCTCGCCGTATACCTGGCTGGCTTCGCAGTATGGGCTATCTTTATCCCGCAGATTCGCCTCCTGTGTCAGCTGAAGAGAAGCGATTCGCTATCGTTCGGAACTGTGTGGGGGTCGTTCACGATCCAAACTCTGATTCTGACGCAGTCAGCCCTAAAGCAAAATTGGCCCGTGCTCGTCGTGATGTTGATGAGTGTGACATGTCTCGGAATCGTGCTCGCTCTCATGTATCGTTATCGGCGTTGGCCAGGTGGAAAGTCGTGAGCACAGTTGAACAAAAAGCCCGAGCGTTTGTGTACCGCCCGGGCCTTAAAATTTGTATTCAAGTTTTTCCTTATTTCTAACCTCTATCTTCTAACTTCTTTGCTACGTTACTTTGTTTCCTCTTAAAATTCGGCGTAGATTTCACCGAGGATGCTATCTTTGCCGGTGGCCGCCCAGACTTCTTCCATTGTGGTGAGACCATCAAGGACTTTGATGAGCCCATCCTCAGCCATGAGGATGTAGCCGTTCTTCCTAGCTTCGTTAAAGATTTCTTTTTCCGTAGCCATATTGCTAACGAGATCACGAATAGATTGTGTCATATCAACGATTTCAAAAATGCCTTTACGGCCGCGATAGCCAGTGAGCGTGCAATACGGACAACCTTTGGGGCGGTAGAGCGTTTCAATTTTTTCGGGTTTCTTCGTTTTGCCATTATCAGGGATGAGAGCAAGAATCTTTTCGAGAGCAGCAATGGTTTTCTTGGAAGGGAGATACGGCTCCTTGCACCTCTCGCAGAGAATACGGACGAGGCGCTGGGCCACGATCACATTCATACAGGAAGCGATGAGCGATGGTTTCACGCCGAGTTCGAGGAGGCGAGGGATGGTGCCAAGGGCGCTATTGGTATGGAGCGTGGAGAGGAGGAGATGTCCCGTGAGAGCTGCCGAGACAGCAGTGTCGGCGGTTTCATCGTCCCGGATTTCACCCACAAGGATGACATCTGGGTCTTGGCGTACGATCGCTCGGAGTGCTGAAGCAAAGGTATAGTCGCGGCGCTGCGAGATTTCGGTTTGGACGACTCCGGAAATCGCGTATTCAATCGGATCTTCAACGGTGATGATCTTAATGGTGGGATTGTTGATCTTGTTGATGATACTGTAGAGTGTGGTCGTTTTTCCTGAGCCAGTAGGTCCGGTGTTTAATATCATGCCATTGGGCTTGGAGATGGCTTTCTGGAGAATTTCATAGGCTACGCCGTAAATACCCAGGCTACCGAGATCCACATTGACGTCCTCGCCATTAAGGAGGCGCATATTGATGTTCTCGCCGTGCTGGCCAGGGATAAGAGACACGCGAATGTCAATACGTTTTCCATCAACCGAGACAAAGAAATGCCCATCCTGGGCTCGGTCGCGGATATTGATTTTCATATTGCCGAGCATTTTGATACGAGCGAGGAGTAGCTGATAAACAGATACGGGTATGTTACCTATTTCTTGGAGCACCCCATCGATACGATAACGGATACGGGCTCCACTTTCATGGGTTTCAATGTGAACATCGCTCCCTCTGAGTTTGGTAGCGCCAGCAAGAATAATTTCGATGATCTCAGAGGTAGGGACATCGTTGCGGGCAATTTTTTTTAGTGACTTGAAATTTTTTTCAAAGTTCATGAGGTCTTCTCCTCCGAAACTGACTTGCATTTGGTCGAGAGTTTCGAGCAGTTTCTGACTTTGATAGCGGCCCCATACTTTTTCCAGAGAGGCTTGGGATACTACCGAAAGGGAGAGCTGCCAACCTTGTTTGTCGGCAAGCTCTTGAAGGTATTTCATAATAGATTCGTCTTTGGGATCGGCGAGAGCAACCGATACTTTATCTCCATTTTTTTGAAAGCTCGCTACCTTCAATCGACGAGCATCACTCTCTGGGATGAGGGAGATATCATTAGTATCAACTGGGAAGAGGTGAAGGTCATGATATGGGAGTCCAGTCTCATTGGCGAGTACTTCAGCGGCATCTTCGATTGCTTCTTCACGCATCTTTTTCAAGACTTTTTCAGAAACTTCCTTGGTCACGGAGACTTGAGGTGTTATTTGACGAGCGATTTTTGGCATAGCAAAAAGTAATGCTTGTATTTTAGCATTCTTCAGTGCGAAGCACGAAGCATTTCCTTTATTTAGGATGCGGTGAGAAGTTGGACGAGAAAGATTTCAGTTGCTTCGCTAGAGAGTTTGACAGTCACGTGAAGAGTGTCGTCGGTCAGTGTGGCATCAGGGAAATGAGGGAGGAGTTTCTCAAGCGAGCCTTCCTCATTGCTCTTTACAAAGAGTTGGGTAATGTCAGGGCTTTCTTCATAAGCTACAGCAAAGGTGCTGGCCCCGGCATAATTACCGCGGATTTTCTCAAGGACGGTAGGTAGGTCAGAAACACTTGAGCGGGCCTGCACGAGATCTTCGATAGTGACGGAAGCCGTGATGAGCGAAAGCGTGTCATGTGAACGGATATTGCTCATGATGCGGCCCCAGAGCTTGAGGAGATGGAGTGGTTGTGTTTTGTAGAGATGCTTCACGATTTTTTGCTGATCAGTGCCACGACCCATGAGGAGTGATGCGAGTTCGAGTGCTTTGGGGGTAGTCGTTTTCTTCTGGAAGGAATCCGTAGCCGCCATGAGTCCGGTGAGAAGTGCTTCAGCGATGGCTCCATCGAGGAACTCCTCTCCAATTTCTTTGATGAGCGCGGTCACGATTTCAGCATTGGAGGAAGCAGTGACTTCGACAAGGTTAACTTGGCCAAACTGTTCGTTGGATCCGTGGTAGTCAATGTTAATGATGGGAACTTCGTAAAAAATATCTGGATGAGCTTCGTAAATACTTCCAAGGGACTCTTTGTCAGGAGTACCGATGGTGATAACGAGGTCAAATTTGTATTTGGCGAGAATAAAAGAAAAGTCACGCGGATCAATTGTCCCGTGTTCGGGCGTGAGATGGATGCGGAGCTCATTTCCCATTCGTTCAGTACGAACATCAAGAATGGGGTTATGCTCGGTATTGAAAGAAAGAACAAAGTCACGCGATCCAGAAAGCGATTCGACTACCACTGAAGGACAAGGGAGAAAAGCAAGTTCACGCAGTTTTTCCTCCGCGCCGACAGCGGCGAGAGTGGGGGCTGCACCAATCTCGGTCAAGTAGTGGGCTAAGGCAATGCTGGTCGCCAAGCAATCCCGATTGGGATGAGGGGGGAGAAGAATGAGCGGTTGTTTGCGCGTCTTGGCCAGTTCAAGGAATTGGGCGGATTTTGAGAGAGACATGGTGAGGAATTTCAAAGCTCAAATTTCAAACATCAAAAATGATGAAAAGAAATCTCGGTGAGGGAGCAGTCTAGCAAGGAAAAGAGAAGTGGTCAAACATTCTCTTGCCTCTTCTGGGAAGATTCTCTATGCTCCCTCTATGGCTACCTATACTACCCATTCTAAAGAAGAAACGAAGGAGCTTGGCAAGGTTTTGGCGTCCCAATTTTTACTCCCAGCACTTATTACTTTTTCTGGCGGCCTCGGAGCTGGCAAAACTACCCTGATTCAGGGTGTCCTTGATGGTCTCGGGGCTCTCCCGCCCTACCCGTCACCTACATTTGTTCTTATGAACGAGCACATTCTTCCCCAACCAACAAAAGGTGGAGTTACCCGTATTTATCATGCAGACGCCTACCGAGTTGGATTAGTCGATTTTGAAAAACTGGGCTTTGCTGAGTGGTGTGCTGACCCAGAGGCACTCGTTCTCCTCGAATGGCCGGAACGGATCGCAGAACTGCTTCCCAAGGAGCGAACGAACATTATTTTGAAAAGTCTTTCGGAAACGGAGCGGGAAATTACGATTGATAATAAAAATTTTCTTTGAGCTTTTACCTGTATCTCAGAGGGAAAGAGGAATAAAAAAGAAGAATCCACAACTAAGGAACTCTCCTAGCCTCTTTATTCAGTTGTTTTCTACCCTACCCTTTTGGCGGGAATGGATCGTTGCCGAACGTATTCCGTTCACGGATCCGTCCATGACGGTCATGGATGAATACCTCGAGGTCGTTTTTGCGGGCTATCCCGCTGGCACGCTCGATAGCATTTTCCTGAGTGTGATGCCGAGAGAGTGGCTGTGAGGACTTTTCTCCCTTCACTACCCACGACTTCTGTGACTTCACAACGTGTAGATTAGTCATGATCGTTTGTTTGTAGTTAGTTAGCGCCATACGACCTACTGGCATTGACAGGATAGAATATGTACGATACTATGTCAAATCTATCATGTACTTTACCGTTACTTTACATGTTAAGTGGAAAGAATGTGGATAATATGATATTATTTAATTACTAGCTGAGAACATATGACTATCAAAATGGATATTCGAAAAATGCGTGAAGAGTATGGCATGTCTCAAGCCGACCTTGCTTCCCGGCTTGGGTTGTCACGCCCGACGCTTATTAGGATTGAGCGAGGTGAGAGATCTTTGTCGAAGATAGAGATGGAACAGATCCGAGAGATTTTTGGACTACTGAATGAACATAGTTCAGTCACAAGCGATGTTCGTATCAGTGTGCCACAAAAACAAGTCGAAAAGTTTAAGCAAGTCTTCCTCTACGTTCTTGAGAAAACAGCTGGAAAGCCAAATGTTGGCATGACCGTACTCTATAAACTGCTCTATTTCATTGATTTTGACTATTTTGAGAAGTATGAGAAACAGTTGATGGGTCTGACATACATCAAAAACCACCATGGCCCGACCCCACGTGAATTTGTCAAAGTTGTTGAGGAGATGAAAGAAGTAGGTGAGTTGGAAGAAGTAAAGAGTAAATACTTTACTTACGACCAGCGAAAATTTCTTCCACACCGTCGCGCGGATCTGAGCTTGCTTTCAGCTCAGGAGCTAAAAATGATTGATAATGTGTTAGCTCGTTATGCGGATCGAAATGCCAAAGAACTTTCGGATCTTTCTCATGAAGACACTCCCTGGGCAGTGGCCGAGCTTGGTGAAAATATTGAATATGAGCACGTTTTCTATCGCACGGAAAAGACATCAGTGAGGGAATACGAAGCGCTGTAACTACCGATGACCTACTGGTATGCAGTTCCGACAACGCCCCGCTTTTGCCAAGCAGTTGAAACGTCTAAAAAAGAAGTATCGTTCGCTGGATATTGATCTTGAACAGTTAGAAAAAGTGCTACGCATGAAGCCGCAAGGTGTTGGTGGGAAACATTGGGATCGGTTACATACCTCTTCAGATGGTAAAGTAACAATATTCAAAGTGAGATTGTCGTGTGCTTCGATGAGGGGTGAGACACGGTTTCGTGTTATCTATGCTCATAATGAATCGAGCCAAACAGTGGTTTTCATTGATTTCATTGAACTCTATTTTAAAGGAGATCAAGAAAATGAGAATAGAAATTTAATCGCTGAGTACATACGTGAAATCGAGTAAATATGGCTACTTCTCAAAAAACCCTAGTCTTATTGGATGGGAATGCACTGATCCATCGTTCCTATCATGCGCTGCCGCCTATGACGACCAAAAGCGGTGAGTCGGTGAATGCTGTCTATGGCTTTACCACGACACTTTTTTCAGTACTAGAGAAATTCAAGCCCGACTATATCGCGGCTTCTTTTGATCTTCCTGGAGGTACCTTTCGGGATGAACTGTATAAAGAATACAAGGCCACTCGCCAGGCAGCGCCCGACGACCTCTATGCTCAAATCCCACGAGTAAAGGAATTGGTGCAGGCTTTCAATATTCCTATTTACGAGAAACAAGGTTTTGAAGCTGATGACTGCGTGGGGACTTTGGCGCGGCAGGGAGAAAAGTCCGGCGTTAACGTGATTATCGTGACAGGAGATACTGATACCCTTCAACTGGTGACCGACAAGGTAAAAGTGTTCACGCTCCGCAAGGGAATCAAAGACATGGTTTTATTGGGTCCAGATGAAGTTAGGGCGAAGTATGGCTTTCCGGCTGAACACTTAGTGGACTACAAGGGTCTTCGCGGCGATAATTCAGACAATATCCCTGGCGTCAAAGGCGTGGGTGAGAAAACCGCGACCGAACTTATCCAACAACTCGGTTCACTCGAAAATATTTACGCTCATTTGGATGAGGTGAAGCCTAAAGTGCGTGAGAAACTCGAGGCTGATCGTGACATGGCCTATCTTTCCAAAAAACTTGGCACCATCGATACTGAAGCGCCGGTCATACTTGATCTAGAAAAGACCGTGGCCCATGATTTTGACCAGGAAAAATTAAAGCAATTTTTGCGCGATCTCGAATTCTTTAGCTTGCTCAAGCGTATTCCTGGTGAAACAATTTCTGTCACCCCGCTTATTTCGGAGACGAAGAAAAAAGGAGCGAAGAAACAGGCGGTGATTACAACTGAAAAGGAACTCCAAGAGTTTTTACGGAAGCCTCAAGGGAAATTGATGGCAGTTACCCTCAAAGAAAAAGAAGCCTCACTTTTTGGGGGTGGCATTGAAGCTTTGGGACTTGCCACGGAAAGAGAGGCGAGAGAGGTAGCGTGGAACGAAGCAACTATCCCGCTCCTTAAAAATTGGCTTGCTGATATTAGACAAAAGAAACTGGTCTACAATTGGAAGGTAATGTGGCATGACCTCGCTCGTTTTGGGGCAACCTTTGCGGGAGTGGAAGTGGATCTGATGCTCTCAGCATATTGTTTGGGAGCGAGCGGAAAACTAGACCTGGAAACGCTCTTTGAAACACATCTTGGTCGCTCGGTCACTACTGGTAGTCTCACTGAAAATGTGCAAGCGCTTTTTACGATTGATCGCGCGTTGAGTGAACAACTCCAAGAAACGGCTGTGTCACAGGGAGGGAAGAAAACGGTGCTGACGATTTTGAATGATATGGAGTTGCCTTTGGTCCCAGTGCTCTTTGCCATGGAAGAAGCGGGGATCACTCTCAAGAAAGAAGTCTTTACCGAACTCAGCACCGAAATTGACGCTAAACTGCAAATCGTCGAAAAGGAAATTTTCAAACTTGCTGGCCGTGATTTCAACTTGAACTCCCCGAAACAACTCGCTGAAATTCTTTTTGTTGATCTTGCGATCCCGACTGATAGTATCAAGAAAAACAAAACCGGCTTCTCAACGGCTTCCACTGAACTCGAGAAGCTTCGAGCGGACTATCCGATTGTGGCGATGATCGAGGAATACCGCGAGTTGTTTAAGCTCAAAACAACATATGTCGATGTGCTCCCAGGGATGGTAGTCGAGGATGGGCGACTCCATACTCGCTACGATCAGGCGGTAGCGGCGACCGGACGATTGTCCTCCAATGATCCGAATCTCCAAAATATCCCTATCCGTACTGAGTGGGGACAGCGGATGCGTACCGGTTTTGTAGCAGCTCCCGGTAAAAAGCTCGTCGGAGCGGACTACTCGCAGATTGAACTCCGTATCGCGGCCCATCTCTCTGGTGATGAGACGATGATCCAAGCTTTCCAGAATAATGAGGACATTCATCGGACGACCGCTTCTCTGGTGCACGATGTAAAACCCGAGGCGGTCACTGACGAGATGCGACGTGAAGCCAAGGTGTTAAATTTCGGCATTATTTATGGCATGGGAGCTTTTGGTTTGGCTCAAGCGGCTAAGATCGACCAGAAACATGCGAGCGAATTCATTAAAGGCTATCTCAGAAAGTTTGCAGGAGTTGCCAAATATATGGAGGCTATGAAAGTCTTCGTGAAGGAGCATGGCTATGTCGAGACTGAAATGGGCCGCCGCCGTTCCCTTCCAGAAATTGAAAGCGGCAATATTGCACTAGTCAGATCTGCCGAGCGGATGGCGATCAATATGCCGATTCAGGGACTCGAGGCTGATATCGTCAAGCTCGCTATGCTTGAATCACAAAAGCTTTTGAAACAATATGCAGGCAAAGCGGTACTCCTCCTTCAGGTGCATGATGAGCTTATCTTTGAAGTAGACGAACCAATCGCCGAAGAATTTGCACAATCCCTCAAAAAAATGATGGAGGGAGTCTATAGACTTAAAGTCCCGCTCAAAGTTTCTACCGATATCGGTGATACCTGGGGGGAAATTTAATTTAAAACAAAAAACCGGCTTTTGGGCCGGTTTTAAATTTTTAGTGAGCACTATCCCGCAATCGTCCCGCAAGATCTTCTGCTCGATTGATCAGAAGATTCGCTTGTCGGCGTAACTCCGGATTGTTAGGATCTTTTTCAAGAGCTACGCTGATTTCATCGAACGCAGCCTCTAGGTCACCAGTCCGATCGATAACTTTTTCGACAGGATCCTCGAGTTTGGATGGATCTGGGTGAAAATCAGCCGTAGGCTTTTTCCACTCTTCCATAGACATTTCAATACCCATACTTTTTGTATTAGTGAGTTAAAAAAAACAAAAAAGACAGGTTCACACCCGTTCTTATAAGGGTAGTATAGCAGAGAAAAGGGCGAAAGTCAATCTGGATGTATTGATTTTTGGAGAGAAATGAGAAAAAATACCGTATTAATATAAAGAGGTGCTTATGCCAGAGCTTCCTGAAGTCCAAACGGTTGTCTCACAGCTCGGAAAGAAAATTTCGGGAAAAGTTTTGGCCGACTTTTGGACTGATTGGCCCAAAAAAGTCTTTGAACCGGTGCCGAAACTTAAGAGGCATATCAAAGGAGTAATAGTTCTGGGAACGCGTCGTTTTGGGAAAACAATCGTGATTGATCTTGATAATGGGTATTCCATTATTATTCATCTCAAGATGACGGGCCATCTTCTCTACAAAGACAAGACTAACCAAGACGCCAAAGAATGGCAGGATCCCATCAATCAATTTATCCATCATCGATTTGTTTTCACTGATGGCAGCAGAATTGATTTTTCAGACATGCGTAAATTTGCTTGGGTGGATCTTTGCAAAACAACTGAGGTAGAACATCATCGCCACATTGAAAAACTCGGTGTTGATGCGCTCTCGAAAGATTTTACGGTTGAGATTCTGAAAGCATTTTTAAAATACTCTCCCAGAAAACCAATTGGAACTCTTCTTCTTGAACAAGAGAAGATTGCGGGGATTGGGAATATTTATCGCAGCGAAGCATTGTTTCGGGCAGGGATTCTTCCGGAACGCTTTTTAGGAAAGCTTACTCAAAAAGAAACGGAGTTGCTGCACGGAAAAATCAAGAAGGTATTACGAGAAGCAGTGAAATTACGTGGAACGACCGATGGGGACTTCCGCGACACTTTCGGCAAAAAAGGCGGATTTCAGAAGATGTTGTTTGTCTATGCCCGCGAGGGAGAAGCATGCAAGCGCTGTGGTACAATAATCGTACGGAAAAAAATCGGACAGCGGAGCGTTTTCTACTGTCCAACATGTCAAAAATAGCCAGTAAATTTTACCTCTATGTTTAAGAAACTTCTTTTTGTAGCGCTCGTACTCTTGGTCGCTGGTGGAGTGTGGTATATGTGGGGCGGCGGTAATGGGGAAAAGACAGGAAAACAAATTGACCTTAACAATACCCCTAAGCCTTCGGTTACCGAAACTAAGCCGGTTAACCCTGACAATGTGAGCGCTCTTGCTGGACTCCCATGTGCAGATATGAAGCGCCGACCAATCGCCGTGATGCAGCCGGCTGATGTGACAGCTCGTCCGGCAGCCGGGATGTCAGATGCCGACATGGTATTTGAGATACCAGTGATTACTGCCACGATCAACCGTCTGATGGCCGTCTATCAGTGTACTTTACCCAAAGAGGCAGGGGCAGTGCGTTCTTCGCGGCACGACTTCCTCCATCTCGCCAAAGGCCTGAATGTTATCTATGTGCACTGGGGTGGCTCACATTTTGCCCTCGACAAGATTAAGGAGGGTATCCTCGACAATATTGACTGTACCGGAGCAGCAGGGAATGGCGCTGGCACGGATGTCTGTTATCGGGCGGATCGCGTGGGTACGATGAAAGTCGAGGATACTAGTCGGGTCAATGTCCAAGCCGCATTCGAACGAGCTAAAGGATTGGGGTATGCCACCGAGAATACTTTTGTCGGTTATCCTCATCAAGAGGAAGTTGGGACCGATAGTCGGCCAACTGGCGGTCGGGTGCGTATCGGTTATCCTGGCCAAGGAGAAGTGGAGTATCTCTATGACAAAGAATCCAATACCTGGAAGCGCCTCTGGGGCAATGTAGCTGATACCGATCGTAACAATGGCACCCGGATCACTCCCAAGAACGTAGCTGTCATTTTTGCTCGTTCGGAACAAATTGAAGGCCAGTACAACAATATGCAGCTCGGTGATCCATGGTATGACCAGACCGATTCTGGTGACGCGTACTACTTTATGAATGGGAAGCAAGAACGGGGTACCTGGAAGAAGGATAAATCGAACCTCGGGAGCAAGCTCATGATGTTTGATGCATCTGGCCGTGAAGTCAAATTTGTCCCTGGCCAAATCTGGGTCAATGTCGTTGAGCCAGGCACAGCCTTTGAGTGGCAGCCAGGGCAATAATCTTTACGGAAAAGATGGACCGAAGCAGGCGAGAAGCCTGTTTTTGGTTTCTTCTCCGGTCGCGGTATACTAGCTGTGCCTATGCTGTATCTTTTTTCTGGAACCGACACTTTTCGTATGCTCGAGCGTATCAAAGCGCTTGAGCAGGAGTTTATGCACGCGGAGCCCGGAGGTCAGAAACTCCTCGTTGATGTTGAAGAACAATGGGACGAACCAACGCGTTCGCTTTTGGTGAGCACTCTTTCCCCTGGGCTGTTCGCGACGCCGTACATTGTAGTTATCCGAGGGGCCGAAGTCTTGGAGGACAAAGAAGGGAAGTGGCTCGTAGAAGCGCTGAAACAGAAAGATGAACTCATGACGGTCATCGTGAGTTTTGAACTCGGTACCAAAAAGAAATTGCCGAAATGGTGGGGTGTCATTGCTGAAGAAAAAGGAGTAAAAGAAGAAGTCTTTAAAGAAATTTCAGTGCGTGAATGTGAACAGTATATTGAGAGGACGCTTAAAAATTTTGACCCAACTTTCAGCATTGAGCCCAAGGCTAAAGCCTTTCTCTCCCTGAATTTTGTCCAGGATATCGGACGGTTAACGCAGGAACTGCATCGGCTCATCCTCTCGGCAGCCGATAATAAAATTACGACTCTTCAGGTAGAAGGAAGCATTGTACCTACGAGAGAAGCGGTCACGTTCCAAGCGCTTGATGCATTGATTCAGGGAAACCGAGCCCGAGCCATCTCCTTGTTTCGGAGAGAAGAAACAGAAGCGGATGCTCCCTTTGCGCTCCTCGGCCTCTGTAGTTGGCAGGTGCGGCGGCTTATCGCGATCAAGGAACTCTCGGAAGAGGGAAAGAATGCGGGGGATATTGCAAGAGAACTCAAAACCTCGCCCTATCCAATCCAAAAAACCTTGCCCTTGGTAGCCCGTTTTTCTTTCCCACGCCTTCGTCGAGCCCTGGCGCTTCTTTCAGAATTTGATCATGCTCTCAAAACCGGCCGCATGCAACCTGGCGTCGCTCTGGATCTCTTTATCTGGAAATTTTAAATTTCTCTTATGAGGTTTGAAAAAATATTTGCACCCAAACATATTCCAAAAGTCCCGAAGATAGAGAAAGTAGTTCCTAAAAAACATGCCGGAGTATCGTCGAAGGGAGAGTCAAATGAGTATGTAAAAGCATTTGCAGAGTCTACAGACGTAGATGATCTTTTAGAAAAAATTGAAAAACAGAGACGTCCAGAGGCAGAAGAGAGAGTCAGATTTGAGCGAGAAATATTTCGCCATGGAAAAGTGAATATAGATTTTGTCGGTGTTACCCATGAACCAGAGACTTTGCTCGAGTATCGAGACCAGATTGAATCAGCCATTTTAAATTCTGACTTAGTGGTTCTGGAAAGGTCTCCAGATGCTATGGGTACAGGAGATCTGTCTCCTAGTGAGTTAGCCGAAGGAGGTATAAATATGTTTGGTGGAGAAATTTTCTACAAAGAATTGGAAAGGTTGGCCGCAAAGCATGGGAAACGCATTCTTCACATTGATCCCATGAAAACAGTGCCTCTCGAAGGAGGGAAATACTACGATATTCCTTTGGATCGCTCGGATCAAGAAATCAAAGGTTTACATTCAAAGGTTGGAATAGCAGGAGTGACCCCGGCGGTAGCTCTGACTGTGAAGGGTATAGTGGGAGATATTCGGAAGCTGATAAAAGAAGGATTACCCCAAGAAGACAAAAATGAATCAGATTCCTCGGCAGTGAGTCGACGAACTTTCCTGAAAGGAGCGGTCTATGCAGGAGCTGTCGCCACTGGCGCCAATGCCATTATTAATGGTACAAACGTTGGATATTACAAAGGGGTGCCCAAGACTATCCTTCATGGAACTCAGGACTATCGGGATGTGATTGCAGCAGACAGTGTAGATCAGCTCGAGCAGAGTTTCACCAAGTCAATCAATGTGGCGATGATTTATGGAGCAGCTCACAAAGCAGGTATTCGTACGTATCTTGAGAATCCAAATCTGAGAAAGGCTAAGAGAGAGCTTTATGGGGAATTGGATGAAGTAGCCAATCCGGAAATACGTCTGTACGAATTCCAGAAGGATATGGCAGCGCGTCATGGCGGATCATGGAAACAAGTAGTTGGAACAAAAGTCTAGCAAATCAAAACTCCCCAACAACGGGGAGTTTTGATTTGCTGGAAAACTTATTTCTGAGCCAGTTTCTTGACGCGAGCGTTCAAGCGAGACTTTTTGCGAGCGGCGGTGTTCTTCTTGATCACCTTTTTCTCTGCTGCTTTGTCGATGGCCTTCTGGGCCTTCTTGTACCATTCTTGAGCGACAGCGAGGTCACTTTTTTGAATAGCATCGAGAGTCTTCTTGACCGTGCTCTTGATCACTCCTTTGACGGAGCGGTTACGAGCCGTGTTGGTCTTGGTTACCCGCATGTATTTCTTGGCTGACTTCTTGATTGGCATAGTGTTACAAAATTCTCTCTAAAAATAAATAAACCGAACGATTCAAACACAAGAACGAGACAAGTAATTTTTAGCATGAGAGCCCAGTTTTGGCAAGGGTTCGCCCTCCTCCTTTCCTCCCTTTCGACTATCGACTAAACTCATCAAAACAACGGCCGTGGCTTTGGTGAGTGGTTGGGTATATGGTAAGAAAAAGAAAAGGCCGACGAGGTAAGCATCGGCATGGGTCGGTGAGTGGGCTTTATAGCGAGGGCATGTACTTGGTACTTGCCTTGCCGGACTTTGTTATTTAGAAAGTCTTGTTCCGAGTGGCGGGAGATTTCTCTGGCGGAGCGCCTGTTCGATTTCTTCGAGGAGTCTTCTCCCGAAATTGGGTAACTGCAAGAGGTTGCTCGTCTGTCGATGTACCAGATCGCCTATGGTAGTGATCTGGTTTTTGTGCAACAAGGCTATGGTACGAGGAGATAACTTGAGGGCAGTGACGGGCTGGGCGAAGAGTTCATCGTGGGACATTGCCCCCTGACTTGCCGCCTCACTTAGCTGTCTATCGATGGCTTCCTTCACCATATTCCGTTCCTCGGTGAGATCCTTCATTCGAGCTCTCAAGCGAGAGAGTGTGGTTTTGATCTTCTGGTCACGCTGTTCCAGACCCTTCAGGGTGGAGGGGAGTTTTATCGTACGCTTGAGTTTCATGTTCGACCTTCCGTCGATGAATGTGGAGGAATGACCAGGTTTGGTACCCAGGAATCTTTAAAAGAACTTAATAGAATAGTAGTTTTTTATATTTTCGTCAAGAGAAACATAGGGCGCTGGCTTGAAAAATGGTATTGTAAAAGAAGTAGGAAATTTTTATCATGATTCGTGAACTCAAGGGAAAACTGGGTGAAATTGAGGCCAATGCCTTTACGCTCTGGGTGGCCGGAGTAGGCTACTACGTCTATGCTTCGCCGTATACTTTGGGGAAGGTAGCGGGGAGCGACGAAGTTCACGCCTATATTCATACCCATGTACGTGAGGACCAGCTCTCGCTCTATGGTTTTCTTACTCGGGACGAACTGTCGATGTTTGAACTCTTGCTTTCGGTATCGGGTATTGGCCCCAAGGCTGGGCTTTCTATTCTCGCTATCGCTGATCCCAAGACTATCCGTACGGCTATCGTCAACAAAGATCCATCGATCCTGACGCGCGTCTCGGGAGTAGGCAAGAAGACAGCGGAGAAAGTGATTATCGAACTTCAAAACAAAGTGTCGTCGCTCGATATCGCTGACCAGGCTGAGGCCTTGGCGGATCAAGAAGCGCTCGAAGCCCTTACGGCACTCGGCTACACCGTAACCGAAGCCCGTGAAGCTTTGAAACAAGTGCCAGCCCAAATCCGCAATGTCGGAGAGCGGCTGAAGCTCGCCTTGAAAAGCCTTGGCAAGAAGTGAGAAGTAAAAAATTATTTGTCATCGCGAGCGAAGCGCGGCGATCTCCTTTTAGATCATTTAAGATTGCCACGGTTGCTCCGCAACCTCGCAATGACGGTACCCAGTCACTATGTTCCGTGAATCTCTGCTCCAGTCCTCTCTTTGGGAGGCGTTTCAAGAAAAAAATGGACACACCTGTGTCGCAGGGGACTTTGGTTTGGCAGTGGTAGAAACATTACCCATAGTTGGTAAATATTTATACTTGCCGAGGGGGCCAGTTGCTCCAATTTCCCTGCCTACCGGCAAGGCAGGCAATTTCCAATTTCCAATTTCCAAACTGAAAGAGAACCTTATCCAAGTAGCTTATGAAAATCAAGTGGGGTGGATTCGAGTAGAACCAGAAAATGAAGTGGCATTGGAAACACTCAAAAAAGAATTTGGAGATGATCGCATTGTAAGAGCGCCGCATGATATCCAACCCCGAGAGATTCTCGTCATGGATATTACTCCAGCTGAAGAAACATTGCTTTCTCAGATGAAGCAGAAGACGCGCTACAATATTCGTCTCTCGGAAAAGCATGGGGTGAGGGTGCGTTTCTCGCGCGCTTCCGAAGACATGGAAACGTTTATCGAGCTCATTTACACCACCACGAGCCGTAAAGCTATTTGGCCGCACCCGAAGGAATACTATCGAAACTTCTTTCGGGTATTTGGAGAAAACGAATGTGTACTTGCGCTCGCTGAACATGAAGGGAAGGTGCTCGCGGCCAATCTCCTGGTTTTCTTTGAAAATACTGCTTACTACTTACATGGTGGATCAAGTGATGAAGGGCGGAACTTGATGGCCCCGTTTCTCTTGCAGTGGGAGAGTATTCGGGAAGCGAAGCAGCGTGGCATGGTTCAGTATAACTTTGGTGGGATTGCAACGAACATTACAGATAGTCATTCGACTGAGATCAAGACAACTCAACTGGCGGTAAGTTGGGCGGGGATTACTCGTTTCAAGCAAGGCTTTGCTCCCGAGACAACTCCTATAGGATTTCCCGGAACGTATGATATTATTTTTTCACCCTGGCGATATCAGTTCTACCGGATCATTCGGGGAGCACAAAAGATAAAAAACCTTTTCCGTTCGTAAAATCCATATGCGACATTTTTTTGTGAAGTTGGTCCCGCAATCTATGAAGAATACCTTGTGGCACCTTCCCCAGGCGATTCTTGCCAATGTTTTATATGGTTTCCCTTCTAGAAAACTCAAAGTGATCGGTATTACAGGAACCAATGGCAAGACGACGACTACGACCCTTGTTGGTAATCTTTTGGAGGCAGCTGGGAAAAAAGTAGCTGTCGCATCGACTATTGCAACGCGTGTGAATGGGGCGGGGAAAGTAAATGTGAGTAAATTCACCACAGCTTCACCTTGGGCGGTACAGAAATTTCTGAAGCAAGCTCTAGACGAAAAATGTGAGTATGTAGTGCTTGAAGTTTCTTCTCATGCACTTGATCAGTACCGAGTCTGGGGCATTACTTTTGAAGGGGCGGTGGTGACTAATGTGACGAGGGAACATCTCGATTATCATAAAACGATTGAGAACTATCGAGCCGCCAAACAAAAACTCTTCCATATAGCTAAGTGGGGAGTGGTCAATCTCGATATGGAACAATCGGAAATATTTATCAGGGCCACCGCCAATCTGCTCACCTATAGCACCAAAAACGCTGCCGCGACGGTTATGGCCAAAGACATTAATCTTGATTTTAAAGGCGCTTCGTTTGCTGCGCTCAGTACTCGTTTTGAAACCCATCTTGCCGGACTCTTCAACGTGGAAAATGCCTTGGCGATGATCGCGGTGGGGAAAGTACTGAATCTTCCTCTGGAAGTTATGCAACAGGCACTTGAAGAGACTCGAGGAGTGCCAGGCCGAATGGAACTTGTTCCCAATGATCGGGGAATCGATATCCTCATTGATTACGCGGTGACTCCGGATGCTTTTGAAAAGCTGTATACTGCTGTTATCCCTCTCAAAATTCCAGGAACGAAAGTTATCCATATCTTTGGTGCATGTGGTGACCGTGATCGAGGGAAACGACCAATTATGGGGCGAATAGCGAATGAGAAAGCGGATATTGTTATTCTCACCAATGAAGATCCGTATTATGAAGATGCGGAAAAAATTATTGATGAAGTAGAAAAAGGAATTGAACGTAAAAAAGAAGGCGAAAATTTCTATCGTATTTTTGATCGACGTGAGGCTATTCACAAGGCACTTTCACTTGCCGAAACCGGCGATATCGTCCTCATTACTGGCAAAGGCGCTGAAGAAACCATAGCTATTGGTGCCAAACGTATCCCCTGGAAAGAACGTCAGGTGATCGAAGAGGAGTTGGCAAAGATCGCTTAAATCTCTGAAAAAACAAACGACCACCAAAATCCTTCTAGGATGGTAGCCGTTTTTTTTTGTGGAGTGGGCTCTGGAGAGATTAGTTTTCCCTCATGTTCAAGAGGCGGTCAATCGAGGAAAAATTCTTGCCTGGCAGTGCCCTCAAGAGATCTTCTGGACCAATGAGTCGATCATGAGGGATTATTTGGGTCCAGCCTTTGAAAGCGAAACGCTCACTGCGTTTCTTGAATATCCAATCACAATTCAAAACACCGATAAAGAAGTGATCATTGAGAACGTTGAGCACCACGAATTCCTGCCCTCGTGATGTTTTTGAACACCATACATGATAGATGGTCCACCGAGAAACTGTTTCGACGGTGTAAGGCGCCACCGCTGCTTTGAGACTGGTGCGAATGTAGGGGACTGGCCAAAGTTTCCAGATCATTCCTCCGATGAAAAGCAAAGTGATTAGTGCTCCAGCGATCCAAGGCCAGAACCGAATGATCGATTGAAGGGCAAATTCCAATTCCGGGTGGATGTCCATTGCTTCCTCCTGAAGTGTTGGGTGAGGCGAAAGAACAGTAAGAATGCATTAAAAATTTAACAGAAATATTAAAAAAAGTCAACCCACCAGAAAGGGTTGAGTGGTAGCAAGAGAGGTTCTTTGATTACCCAATGATACGGATAAAGATCAGGCTAAGGGAAAAGCCAAGTAAACCACCGACGATTACTTCGCTTGTGCGGTGGCCGACGCGTTCTTTGAGACGAGGAAATTGTTTACGATCCATTTTCAACGTATTCACGAGCATATTGAGGTAGCGGCTCTGGTCACCCATGTAGGTACGGAGACGAACGGCATCATTGATGACAATCACGGCGAGACACACAGCGAGAGCAAACACTCCCGTATGCACTCCTTCGTAATAGCCGATAGCGGTAACAACTGAAGTCACGAAAGCCGTGTGACTCGATGGCATATGACCATAGGCAAAGACATACTCCCAATCCCAGTCGTGTTTGATACCGTGGATAATGAATTTAATGAGCTGCGTCAGTGAAAAGGTCAGAATCGGGATTATAAAAACGGCGTAGGTTTGGATAAAGTCCATAGGTTTTTTAAAATTGACTCCAGTATACCACTTCTCTTCGCTGGCTTAAACCGGTTTTGCTTTCTCTTTCGAGAAGCGTTAGGATAAAGGACACTCTTACTATTATGAGCACAACGACCGAAACCATCAAAGCTCGCCTCAATATTGTTGAAGTAGTGGGGCAGTATGTGAGACTGCAGAAGGCCGGCAACCATTGGAAAGCCAACTGTCCTTTCCATCAGGAAAAGTCACCATCTTTTACGGTGTCTGAAGAGCGTAACATGTGGCATTGTTTCGGTTGTGGCAAAGGAGGAGATATCTTTGCTTTTATTATGGAAATTGAAGGTGTGGAATTCCGTGAGGCATTGGTGAGTTTGGCTGAGCGGGCTGGCGTGGAACTCCCTCGGTACAACGGCACCAAAGGGGAAGGAAATGAACGCAAGAGTCATAGTTTAGAAATTCTTGAGCTTGCTACCAAGTTTTATGAGAAGCAACTTTGGGAAAGCGATCGAGGGAAGAAAATGCTCGAGTACCTCCACGAACGGGGACTTACAGATGAAACGCTTCGGACTTTCCGGATTGGCTACGCGCCAGATGGCTGGCGTTTTGTGCTCGATTTCCTTTTGAAGCGCGGTTTTGCTCCAGTGGCAATTGAACAAGCTGGTCTTGTCATTCAGAAGAATCAAGAACTTTCCCAACATCCAACATCCAATATTCAACATGCTAATCACTACGATCGTTTCCGTGATCGGATTATGTTTCCTATTGGGGATATTTTGGGCCGGGTGATCGGTTATTCGGCTCGAGTGGCACCAGGAGGAGATGAAAGTCAGGCAAAGTATGTGAATACTTCAGAGACTGATGTGTATCACAAGAGTCGAGTACTCTATGGTCTGCATCTTGCCAAAAAGGCTATGAAAGAAACTGGGCGAGCGATTATCGTTGAAGGCAATGTGGATGTGATGGCGCTTCATCAGGCTGGGCTTGCGGAAACAGTAGCGGTATCAGGGACGGCACTGACGGTGGAGCAACTCACCCTTATCAAGCGCTACGTCCATAAAGCCTCTCTCTTTTTCGATATGGATAGTGCTGGCCAAAAAGCCGCTTGGAAAAGTACAGCACTCGCCCAGGAAATGGGCCTCCTAGTTGAAATCATTGCCCTTACGAGCGGCAAAGACGCAGCGGACATGGGCAAGGACAATCCAGAAGAACTGAAACACACGGTTTCCAAAGGAGTACCAGCTATGGAATATTTCCTCGGAAAACTTATCACACTTACTCCAACCGACACGCCTGAGGGTAAGCGTCAGGTAGTAGAACAGTATACCGAGCTCCTTGCCTCTGTTACTAATGATTTGGAACGAGCTCATTGGACCAAGATTTTGGCTGAGCGGATCGGTTCCGATAGTCGAGTGGTCTCGAGTAGCGTGGAGAAACTTCTTCAGTCGATCCGGCGCGGTGGGAACTTCGTTTCAGAAACTTTGCCCAAACCATTCTTTCCAAAATCATTCCAAAGCCGTTCTGAAATGCTCCGGGAATCCATCGTCGGCCTCATGTTGGTTGGCAACTCGTTGCGCGAGAGAGTCCTTTCGGAAACTAATGCGGTGGCCCGAGAATTTCTTTCCTTACACCCGCTCTTCTTCTTTTTGCAAAACGAAGTCGATGATACGATTGGCACCATAGAAGATGAAGCACTTCAGAAAGAGGCGAGTCGGCTCCTCTTCCAGGCGCTCGCTCTGCCGGTCTTGGTTGTATTGGAAATCAAAGAAGACCGTGAGGAGAAAGCGAAAGAGATCCTCGAAGAATACCTCACTCTCTTGCCGGGTGCGCTCGAGGCTGATAAAGGGCGAGAACTGGCCAAACAAATTGAAGCTGCCCGGGCGAGACACGACAAAGAAAAGGAGAAAGCCCTCCTTCTTGAGTTTTCTAAACTTATGCAGCCAAGGACATAAGGCCTCTTTTTCAAGTGGACTTTTTGGCCAAGTTCTGGTAGTCTAACAAGCGTTCACCTCGGATCACCCATCTCTTCGGAGACTTCATTACCAAACATAGTGAGTGAAGAGCATGTGCATTTGATACATTCTTCCGAACGGAGTGATGGTAACATGGTGTAAATGCCCTTTATTTACTTACGATACCGGGAACCTTCAATAATCTTTTAATACCCCGACGTATCAATACTGTGATGCAGGGGAAACCAACTCCTTTCTCTATGGCAAAGAAAACTCTCAAAAAGAAAAAGTCTGGCAAGAAAAAGCCAGTGGGAAAAAAGACGCAGCGTTCAAGTCGGTCAGCCAAGAAGTCGTCTAAAAAGGTCCTAAAAAAGCCACATAAAAAATTTCAAAAGGCTAAGTCAAAAACGAAAGCCAAGACAGCCTTAGCTAAAAAGAAAAGGTTAGTGAAGAAGGCGCCTGAAACCAAAGCAGCTCGAGAGGAGCGCAAAAAAGGAGCTTTTGATGAGCTCATGGTGCGTGGTAAACAGCGGGGTTTCGTGACCGAAGACGAAATCATTCATATTTTGCCAGACATCGAGCAGGACCTCGAGAATCTTGAAAACCTTTACGAACACCTAGAGACTTCAGGGGTACGAGTGGTAGGTTCTGAAGAGATGCTCAAAGTAGACACTGGCGAAGAAGAATATAACAACAAGAAAACGAAGAAGAAAAAAGATCGATCCATCGAAGTTAGTGAAGGAGACGACTCTTCAGATCTCGTTCAGATGTATTTGAAAGAAATTGGTCGCGTGTCACTCCTCACTGGAGATGATGAAGTTCGACTTGCCAAAGCGATTGAAAAAGGTGACCTCAATGCCAAACAGCGCCTTACGGAAGCCAATCTCCGTCTCGTCGTATCGATTGCTAAGAAGTATGTCGGCCGTTCGCATAACCTCTCACTCCTTGACCTGATCCAAGAGGGAAATATCGGTCTCTTTCGCGCTGTGGAAAAATTTGATTTCCGCAAAGGATTCAAGTTTTCAACCTATGCCACTTGGTGGATCCGTCAAGCTATTACCCGAGCCCTCGCTGATCAGTCACGCACGATCCGTATTCCGGTTCATATGGTAGAAACGATCAATAAATACGCTCAGGTGACGCGCCGTTTGGTGCAGGAACTCGGTCGTGAACCATTGGCTGAAGAAATTGCGGCAGAAATGAACATGGAAGTCGATAAGATCCGCCACATCCAAAAGATTTCCCAAGAAACAGTGTCACTCGAAACATCTGTTGGTGATAACGATGATGACTCAGTGCTTGGGGACTTTATCGAGGACACGGAATCTGTGATGCCCCATCAGATGGCCGCCCGTAAACTCCTGAAATCACATATCGGTGCCATCCTCGATGAACTCACACCTCGTGAACAGAAAATTCTCCGTATCCGCTTCGGTTTGGAAGATGGAGTGACACATACACTCGAAGAAGTCGGTCAGGAATTTGGTGTGACTCGCGAACGTATCCGCCAAATCGAAGCCAAAGCCCTCGAGAAAATTCGCGATCATGAGAACCTCAAGAAGCTCAAGGATTACTAGGGTTGACATTGATTCAAAAAGGAGGTTATTCTAAACTCTCCCGTTGAGGGAGGGTTTTCATTTCAAGGAGGGTGCGTGATGAACGATGAATCGAATGGGCCAGTTACTGGGGTGATCCAGCGCTACTATGTGCTGTCACGCGGAGGAGCTGATGGGCGCCGGCGTTTCATGCGCTTGTGCGATAGTCTCAATCTTTTCGGGACTATCCGCTCGCAGTTCTGGGCGGGCTATCGTGTGGAGTTATGGCGAGATGGGACTTCCCTAGGAAGCCTCCGGATCGCCGAAGGATCGGCTGCTGCAGGGAGGATACTCCTCAATGTTTACCGGCTTGTGGAGGGCGGTGACAATGGCCAATGTCATGTGTCGGTGGTTCTGGATACTTCTTTTGGGGAGAGTGGCCTGAAGGGCTTTTTCTTGGCCCATGGTCTCTCCACGTTTGTCGTTCCGCCAGTAGAGATGAAACGTGTCGACGATGGCCGGTTCCTCCCGCGTTGGTGGACAGACCTTGTTTCGATTCAAGCCGACATTGGAGCAATCCTCGGCAGTATCTCTCCTCCCCGAGGCTTACTTCCCGCCGTGGGAACAGCCATAGGACCAAGTTGGTCCAGTCGGATTTAGTGTCAGTTCAGGAGGCGATATCCTCGGGCGATTGCATTCGTCCGGGGACTCATTTTTTATACTTTTTTGGCCAAGAAAAAAAACGAACCACGTTGGGTTCGCGAAGAGTTGTGGCTAATCGTCGATGCCGAGCAGAGGAAGAAAGAGTTCGGGAGGAGTCCTCTTGTAACGGGCACCACAAGCGAGACAGCCAGGAGAAAAGATATTGCCACTCCTTTTTCCGAACAGACGATAGATAGGTTCCCTACAACTTCCTTTGACACAATGGCCGTTTTCCGATGGAAGCAAGTCGGTTTCATACACAGTATCAATGATGTGGTAGGGACTATGGGGCGGTGCTGTCTCTTGGTTATCAGGAAGGAGTACCCATGCGACCATGATATTCTCCCATCAAGAATCGCTCCTAAGCTACTCTTTTTTTCTAAGATTTGCAACTAAACCCGTTCTTATTGCCTTTTCGGTTGGATTAGAGTATCCTCTTAGCAACCTTGAGTTTATCCTCGAGATTAGTTCTTTACCTTCTCTGAAAGGAAAATAGTCATGCCCTCCAACTTTCAAGCGGATCCGCAGGTTCCTGTGACGGGGACACTGCATCACTTGAGCCGTTACCAAGCGCTTCGGAGTAATCCTGATGCAAGGGCTTTCCCAACCCCGCAGCACATTCGGCGAGATCTCAGGATTCTTACTCCCGAGTATTTTTGTGATCGTGACGGACAAATTCATGTCGGACAAATCGTAGTTCATGAGGATTTGATCCCGAGTCTCGAGATCATTTTTCCAGAACTACTGAAAATGAAGTTTCCCATCACTATGATGGTGCCGATCTCAGCTTTCCACTGGGATGATGAGCTCTCCATGCGTTCCGATAACACGAGCGGCTACAATAACCGATTTATTGCTAGTACCGTAGATACTGACAACCCCCGTCCTTCAATGCACGCGTTTGGCCGAGCGATTGATCTCAATCCTCGCCGCAATCCGTGCCGCTCCGAGGGTATATGGGTTCCTCAGGGAGCGAAGTATAATCCTGAAAGACCAGGGACCATCGCCCGTAATTCCAGTGTCGCAGCTCTCTTCAAAGACCATGGCTATCGGTGTGGAGTTGATTGGGAAGATCCCTTTGATCCCCAACACGTCGAGCTTCCGCTCGCAGTCTGAGGCGATCGTCCGTGACGGTTGCCTTTTTTTGTTGTTTGGCTTACCATAGCTCTGTGTCAAAAGTGTCAGCTTACCAACAGAATATTCCGGCGTAGCTCAGCGGTAGAGCAGTTGACTGTTAATCAATTGGTCACA
>CAZQWS010000001.1:3740-101193 GCA_964597355.1 uncultured Bdellovibrionales bacterium | reverse complement strand
TCCCTGGTTCTAATCAGGTTTGGTATGAAATTCCAGAAATGGGAATTAAGCTGTTACTTTCTAAGGAAGCAGCAGAAGAATTGGTATATAAATATAGCTCTAAGAGAGACGCTGGTATTTTTGTAGAGGTTAATGGGTTAGAAGCGGATTTGAAGACGGTGAAAGATGTAGAGGGGGCATCGTTTTCTTCAAAGCATGTACTTGAGTACAACAAAACCTGTAATCGACCCGTTTGTGGCACGGATGATATTGCTTTCTCCTTTGCAAAAGTTCCAGGGAAATACATGAATGAAGAGCTTGCTTTTGGTATGAAATTTCTTAAACAGTTTAAAGATTTCTATCTTGTAACAGGAGCGCCTCCCCAAGCTGTTCCCTTTGCAACAAAGGATGAAGAAGAATGGTTCTATCAAAACATTGGTCCAAAAATGCCGAGCATCCCACCTTTAAAGGATATCTATATCGATCTCCTTGAATCGGAGTAGTCTTCAGCACCAACCTGCCGAGAGTGATTTTTAATGATAAGAGTCACTCTCCCGCAGGCTGATGCCTGCTTTTCTCACAGGAGAAACTCATGTTGTTTAACAATCTGAAGCAATGGATGTTTGGAATCGTCCTGGCGCTGGTAGCTTCGTTCTCTTGGGCCCAACAAGGGTATCCCTATGATTCTGTCTGCCCCAAGGGGCCGGACGGTAACCCAGGAGGCGCGGTGTTCGGAGGTTATTGGGTTCCACAAAATGCACAAGGAACGGGTAACTTTTGGGCCGACAGATGGAGCTTTGCTCAATGCAACTGCACCTCATATGTCGCCTATCGCTTGAATCTCGCGGGTCTGAAGTTCAGTAATTCTTCCTTTGGGGTATCTCGTTGGGGAAACGCTTTTGAATGGGATGATGCTGCTGAAGCAGCTGGGATCATTGTCAGCACTATTCCAAAGAAAGGTAGTGTGGCGCAGTGGAATAAAGATGAAATAGGAAATCCGACTTCAAGTGTTGGCCACGTCGCCTACGTCGATGATGTGAAACTCAATGCTGATAATACCGTGAAATCAATCACGATATCGCAGTACAATATCACGCTCAATGCCTACAGTGAGAAAAAGGACTTGAAACCGGGTGATCCTGGCTATCCGCCGCGGTTCATCCAATTCACGACGGTGCAGTCATCCCCATCATCCGGCATTGCTTGGTTCCCACCAGTCAGCAATTGTCAAGATGCTTCCCATTGGTACCTCATTTCTAATGAGGGAGGTGTTCCCAAAGCGATTGGTACGACTACCAAAGCCGCCTGTCCCTTGGCTTGCTTCAAACCTGTTCAGTAAAGGAGATCCATCGTGAAATCAATATTGCGTGTAGCGGAGCTTCTTTCCTGCCTGGCAATGATCAGTTGTGGTGGAGGAGACGCTCAAAGAAGTGAGTTATTGGAAAATCATCGGAAAACAACCCAGTCAACCGATGATTGTCAACAACTTACGACCATTGTTTTTGGTGCTGGTACAGAAACTGAAATCACCGACCCCCCAACTCCCGAACCCCCAGACTTCGTCACCAAACGTAGCTCCCTTGAAACCCCCTGGGGTGTCGAAACCTACCAATACGGCCAAACCGAAACCCTCAAGATGAAAGGAAGATTTGAAAATATCGGTGACGGCCATTGTCTCCCCACTGACACCACCCAAACCATCATCGTCCACGCTTACCTTTCGAAAGGCTACAAGGAGGATGCTCACAGTGATTGGAAACTGGTGGGGACGGACGAGATCCAGTGTGGCAACCTACAGCCAGGTGATACCCACACAGAAACCGAAGGGCTCATTCTTTCCAATCTAGAGCCCGGTATCCACAATATCGTCTGGTGCATTGACCATCCTCGGACCGATCACAATGAAGGCGGTGACCACAGAGAAAAGCACGAAAGCAACAACTGTTCCACCGAAGCTGTCTTCGAAGTCGTTCCCGGTACCGTCAATGTTCCAAACGTTGACCTGATCGCGACCAACTTCCAACTCCTTCAAGATCCGGCCTATGCTGGAGGTCAAATCCGACTTGGTGCCTCTGTGAAAAACCAAGGATCGATGGATGCTCAGACGGGCATCCGGAGTACCTACACGGCTTCCTGCAATGGTGGTCCCTCCATCTTCCTCACGGATGATGGTACGGATATGGACGAGCTCAAGGCTGGAGGGAGTGCTTGGGAAGAGACTCAGACCGCCGTCACCATGCCAGATGTCGTTGGAACCTGCGTCCTCACGTTTACAGTTGATTCAGGCAATGCTCAAGCGGAAACGGATGAAACGAACAATACCGCCACTCTTTCCGTGGCCCTCGCTCCTCGTCCCCAACCCGACTTCATCATCACCTATGTCGGCATCGGTGACAGTAACGATACCTCGATCAAGAAGGGTAATGAAAAACACCCGACCATGCGGATCAAGAACGTAGGCTCTGGTCCGGCTACCTCAGGCATCTACAACTATTACTACTGGTGCAATGCTTCCCTTCAGTGCAGCTTCATCGATGGAGACAACACCGAAGCTTCCGAACTCTGTGTTGGCTGCGAAACTAAGGAACGGATCGACCGAAGCTGGTCTGCTTCCCAAAGAGGTACCTTCTACCTCAAGGTGTGTACCGACGTGAACGAACAACAACCGGAATCGGATGAGACCAACAACTGTCGGTTCAGTGGCCCAATCTTGGTGAAGTGATCAGGATGAGCGAATCTACTTCTGAACATCAACGTTGTGAAACGTGGGTGTATCTACCGGATTCTTGAAGGAGAGTCCGGTTTTTCTTTTGGTGGTAAACTAAAAAGAGAAGTCTCTTTAGCGGGCTAATACAAATTTTTCTTATGAAGCCTCTCGTTCTTATTTTGATACTTTTAGTCGTACTTCTCGGCGCATGGTTTTGGGTGAATTCTTTGTCAGTTCAAAACGCGACATCGGTACCGACTCCTGTCCTGCCAAAAGGAGCAACGAGTTTCGAAGAATGTGCGGCGAGTGGAGCGCCTGTAGCCGAGTCATATCCACGTACTTGTCGTGATGGAAGTGGAAAAGTGTTTACGGAAAATATCGGCAACGTTTTGGAAAAGTCTGACCGGATCCGCTTAACCACACCTATCCCCAACCAAGTAGTGATGAACCCGCTCGAAGTAACCGGTGAAGCGCGCGGCAACTGGTTCTTCGAAGCGAGTTTCCCAGTTGTGCTCCTTGATAATGCTAATCAGGAGATAGCCCGTGGCATAGCGACAGCCGAGGGAGAGTGGATGACGACGGAATTCGTGCCGTTTCGTGCGACCCTTACTTTTGCCAAACCGATGAGTGAGATAGGGACGCTTCGCCTCGAGCGTGACAATCCTTCGGGGCTGCCAGAAAACGCTGATACACTTACTCTTCCAGTTCGATTTACACCTTAAAGAAAGACTATGCTAGAGAATCGATTCCTGACAGGACTTTTGACAGTGTATGCAGTTTTATTTTTGGTACTGGCGATAAACCCGGTGGATCGGGTCACTTGGTTGGCGGAGAATCTCACGGTTTGGATTATCCTCGCCGTGATGCTTGGTTTGTACTGGCGTGGCATCCGTTTCTCCAATCTGGCTTATGCGCTCATGTTTGTCCTGGTATATCTCCATACCATTGGTGGGCACTGGACCTTTGCCAATGTTCCCTTTGACTTCGTGACAGATTTCTTTGGCTTTGAGCGTAATCACTATGACCGCATGGCGCATTTCTCGGTTGGTTTCTATGCCTTTGCCGTGGCTGAATGGTTGTGGAGCAAAAAATTGGTGGCCAATCGTCTGCTCCTCTTTACCTATCCCGTTTTTCTTATCGCGACCGTCGCCATGAGTTATGAACTCATCGAGTGGATCTATGCTGCCTCGGCCAACCCAGAAGCTGGCCTCGCCTATCTCGGCAGCCAAGGCGATATCTGGGACGCTCAGAAAGATATGCTCGCTGATACGCTCGGAGCATTGTTTGCCACCGGTTTATTTTTCTTCCTCCGTAGACCCAAGCTATAGTGGATGAAGTCGTATGCGGATTTTTGTCATAGCCAAGACCGGAGCGAAAGGAGAAAAAGTTGAGGCAGTAGATGCGACGCATTTCGTAGTTACGGTGAAAGCGCAACCGGTAGAGGGGAAGGCCAATGACGCGATCGTGAAAGCGTTGGCTAAGCACTTGGGGGTTGCTCGATCTTTGCTCTCGCTGCGTTCGGGTGCTACTGGAAAAAACAAAGTCTTTGATTTACTTGAATAAGTTGAAATATATGAAAAGAATTTTCTATATCGCTTTGTTTGCTTTCCTTGGTGTACTCGTAGCAACTTTGGCGCATGCCGCGATCGAAATACCTTTTTTGGCCTGGATGAGTGATGAGCTTGAGCTCCGGCGGACCCATTGGCTTACTGAGAATTGGTATATGCTACACGCGATCGGTGGCAAACTGCTCTGGCTCGGTGGGGTGATCGGGGGCTATATCGCCGGGCGGAAGTTTTGGCATATCCTCTACGTCGAGAAACGCTACGGCACCCCAAGATGGTAAGCGTATGGCGACCAAAGTTTCTACGATTGAATATATCGAAGATCAGCTCGCCGATCTTGAGGGGATTCGCTCCCAGAAAATGTTTGGCGAGTACGCACTTTACCTTCGGGACAAAGTAGTGGCGCTCGTCTGCGACGATACACTGTTTGTAAAAATTACTCCTGGTGGAGAGAACTTTGTTAGGGACAAATTTCCGACAGGCCTTCCCTATCCTGGGGCTCGGCCTGCTTTCCTCATTGACGACGATCGACTCGAGGACCGTGAGTGGCTTACCGAACTTATCCAAATCACGTACGCTGAACTTCCTCCCCCCAAGCTTAAAAAGCGTCACTAGCTTGTATTTTTTATCATCTATTCTCAAATTCTCAAGAATTTGAGAATAGATTGAGAAATGCTATAATTGGAAACTATGAAAAATTACCGGATATTAGAGCGGAAAATGAAGGGGATTGCCAATCATCGGCGGATTGAGATTGCCTTTCTTCTGGCGCAGACACCCGAACTCTCTGTTCTTGATATCGCTGAAATATTGAAAATTAATTTCAAAACAGCCTCCGAGCACATTCGTCGGTTAGCATTGGCAGGAATAGTGATGAAGCGGAATGACAAAAACTCCGTGCGTCACGCCCTTACTCCATTGGGCAAATCTATTCTCAAATTCTTGAGAACATTGGAATAGAACTAAGAGAACGCTGACATTATGAATACTCGATCAGAAAAAATCAAGTTTTTTCGTAGGCATTTGTTTGATTTCTTTCGGAAGTCAGGGCGGATAGAACTACCATGGCGTCGAGAGGGGATCACAGCCTATGAGGTGTGGGTGTCGGAAGTGATGCTCCAACAGACTCAGGTGTCGCGAGTGATTGGCTATTATACTCGATTTCTCAAAAAGTTTCCGACAGTTAAAAAACTTGCTCAGGCTAGTTGGGGAGAATTTCTCCCATACTACGAGGGGTTGGGTTATTATGCCCGCGGACGCAACATGCTCCGTACAGCCAAGGCGGTAATGAATGACTGGGGAGGGAAGTTTCCAAAGACGATTCCAGCACTCGAGAAACTACCTGGTATCGGCCCGTACACTGCTCGGGCAATCGCCAGTTTTGCTTATGACACCAATGAACTCGCTTGGGATACGAATTTGAAACGAGTGGTTGGGCGTTTTTTTCTCGGAGCCAAAGATCAGATCGGGGAGCAGGAAATAATTTCTTTTAATACGTTGCTTGGAAAGGGAGCGAGGGAAATGAATGCTGCTCTCATGGATTTTGGAAGTGCGATTTGTACGGCACGACCCAAGTGTGGCGCTTGTCCACTCCAGAGTGCGTGTCGGTATTTCCGAGGGCGAGGGAGGCTGGAAGTGGGAGGTAGAAGACATGGGGTGGTGGGTAGGAGTAAGAAGAAGCAGGCAGAAAGAGCCCTTGTGTTTCTGCATGAGCGACATAGGCAGTATTTCTCCAGTCATCGAAAAACCTATCAGCCATTTCTTTTGCCCGAAGGCTATACGAGTCGAGCGACTATCAAGGACTATTTCGCGAAAATATATGGTTTGACGCTAGCGGTTCGGCCGCCCTATGGCGAAACCAAGTTCAGGGGCCAGAGGGTGCTATTAGTGAATGCCCAGATTCTTTTGGGGCAGCCACCATTTGTCCTTTTTCCCAAATCAGTCGTTCTCGAGTATACTAAAAAGGAACAATTGACATAAGTATAAATACAGTATGCAAGTGCGGCAATTGAATGTCTATTTCTTCTTCCTTCTATTTGTTAGTGCTGGGGTAACGGTTTTCTTTATTTTCAAACCGTTTTTGACGGCGATCGTCGCGGCTTCAATTCTTTCAATACTCTTCAAGCCAGCCTACCGTTTCTTTACGCGCACTTTTGGCGGGAGTGAAATAGTAGGCTCATTTATCACGTGCCTTGTGGTTGCGCTCATTATCGTGACCCCGATTATTGCGACACTTTCTCTCGCGGTGGCCGAGGCCAACAATCTCTACCATACCTTGACTGAGGAGCAGAGTTTTGAGGGATTGGTTCAGTCGACAGCCCTCTATATCAACGAGGAGACACCGGCTCGCTATGTCTTTAGTGAGGGGACATTTGATCCAGAACGGGTAACGGAGGATATTCGTCGTTTAGGAGAAAACGCTTTAGGTATTCTCCAGGCTGCGTATCAAAGTGTGACACACTTTATTTTCTGGGTATTTGTGATGTTCTTTACGCTGTTTTATCTCTTTATCGATGGAGAAAAAGCTTTCCGATATCTCCTCCGTCTTTCGCCACTCAAAAACGATCATGAGAAACTTTTGGCGACTAAATTTGTATCGATCAGTCGAGCGACACTCCGCGGTACATTGGTGGTGGGTACTATTCAGGGATTGCTTGGTGGAGTCGCTTTCTGGATTGTAGGGGTGCCATCGCCGGCGATTTGGGGACTGATGATGGTGCTACTTTCGATGATTCCGATGATTGGTTCAGCACTCATTTGGGTGCCGGCAGCCTTGATTTTGCTCCTTATTGGGGATATTTGGCAGGGGGTATTCCTCTTGGCCTTTGGCTTTGGGGTAATTTCGATTATTGACAATATTTTGCGACCCCGTCTTGTTGGTAAAGATACGCAGATGCATCCGCTCATGATTTTCTTTGCTATTCTCGGTGGTATCGCTTTCTTTGGATTGCCAGGTTTTGTCATCGGGCCGATCTTGGTATCGCTCTTCCTCGCTCTTTCTGAGATTTATGCTATCGAATTTAAGAGTCAGCTCGACACGTTCAATGAAGGTTTGAAACACTAAGGCGTTATGCTTGCTTGGTGGCAATCTTTGTCCTTACGTATTGATGCGGTCGCGTTTACTGTAGGCGACGTGAGCATGCTTTGGTATACAGTATGTTACCTCATTGGTGTCGTCTTGGCGACGCTCTTTTTTGTGAGTTTGGTACGAAGACAGGGATTGATTCAGAGTGAAGACACGACGATTGAACTTATCGTTTCTGTTTTGTGGGGAGTGATCATTGGCGCGAGACTTGGTTTTGTTATCTTGTACGGGGACGAGAGTTATCTGCGTGAGCCCTGGCGAATTATCTCTCCGTATGATTTTACCACTGACACATGGATTGGAATCCGAGGGCTGAGCTTTCACGGTGGACTCATTGGTGGCGCGATCGGCTTATGGCGTTTCTCACTGGAAGCCAATCGTCACTTCTGGGACTTTGCGGACGTTCTGGTTCAAGCTATCCCGATTGGGATTTTCTTTGGGCGGATAGGCAACTTTTTCAATCACGAGATTTTAGGGCGCTTTACAGAAGTGGCATGGGGGATGCATATGCTCGCTGAGGAATCATTCCTTCGTCACCCAGTTACGCTTTATGAAGCATTAGGAGAAGGACTCGTCCTGTTCTTTTTCTTGGCGCTTGCGGCGCGGCTCAGCCCTCGCTCTGGGATGCTCACGGCTATCTTTCTTATTGGTTACGGCGTTACTCGTTTTTTTCTCGAGTACTTCCGCGAAGTACCTCTCTTGGGAGACTTTTTCCTCACTATGGGTCAAGCAGTATCATTTCTGATGGTACTGGCTGGGTCTCTTTTGCTTCTCCACCGGGCCGAGAGGGTGTCTATGGTACAATAGACGAAATGAGAGTCAGTCAAATCGTTGGCTGATAGTCTTTAGTAAAACAGAAACATGTCTGACGGAATTTCTCATTCAAGACAATCAGGAATGCGCATGAGGATTGGTCTCGATGGGGTAGTGCGCGGCCGTTTCACCCCCTCTTTGTCTTCCAAAGAAACTTTTTCGAGTCGGCCGATTGTGACGCCGCCCATGTTTCGTGCGCGGAAACAGCTTGACGCGGTGCTTCTGCGTGAGCGTAAGCGTCGGGGCATCTCTTATCGTACATGGAGGATTGCTCATGCGTTTTTTTTGCGGCGGATTCAAATCCATATCCGTCGCTTCCTTCGTAAAGCAAGTCGTTTCCTGCCTGACTTCGAAGGTATCCCACCCAAGAAAGCTCTCTACGCTTCATTGATTGGAGGGGTGAGTTTTGGCATGGTAACAATGTCTCTTCTTCATGATTTTACGGACTCACGGGTGGAGGCTATCACTCCAATGGCAGTGACTACCGCTGAATCGATTACTTCAGCGGAACTCGAACGCGAACTGGGTGG
Source organism: uncultured Bdellovibrionales bacterium (assembly GCA_964597355.1). Taxonomy (GTDB): domain Bacteria; phylum Patescibacteriota; class Minisyncoccia; order Moranbacterales; family UBA1568; genus SSEF01. The sequence goes on along the minus strand of CAZQWS010000001.1, from coordinate 92,514 downwards.
AGAGATAAAAAAGTATGATCCTAATAGCGATATTTTCCTTCAATTTTTTAGTGAAGCCGAAAAGGAAGAATATAGCGTTCAGATCGAGGAGCTTGTCAAAGGCTACCCGATCGAGGATATGCTCCCATATATTTTGGAAAAAGACCGGATAGTGGCGGCTTTCTTGGTGGGAATCGCCAAAAAAGAATCCAACTGGGGGAAGCGGGTGCCGGTCCTTGATGGACAGGACTGTTTCAACTATTGGGGTTACCGAGGCATACGCCGATTGATGGGCACAGGCGGTCATACATGTTTCAACAGCAAGAAAGATGCTGTTGATACGGTAGCGCTTCGGCTTGAGAAGCTGATTAACTCCAATAAGCTCGATACGCCAGCCAAGATGGTGATCTGGAAATGTGGCTATAGCTGCGAAGGGCATAGCCGAGAAAGCGTCAGGAAATGGATCGCAGATGTCGATCTCTATTTCCGCGAGCTCCAGGGTGATCCAGAGGAGGACGGGCTTGTCATGAATCCAACCACGCAGCGTTAGCGTCTCATAGTCAATACCTTTGCATCACTTCTTGGGGAGTAAGATAATCCAAACCAAGGTGCATTCTTTCAGTATTGTAGTAAGGTAAATATTCTCTTACAGCTTGTCTGAAACTGATGAGATTGTGGACGACCTGATCCAAACACTCTTCTTGAAGGGTATCGACCTCCATCAAAGCTCCAGGAAAAGTGGCTTCTGGGCGAGGAGTGAAGTCATGGGGGCGTTTCCAGGGTGAGCGTTCTTTGAGAAGGCGACAGCGCTTCAGGGTCCGTTGCACCGAAGACAAAGACACCTACACCCCACTTTTTAGCAGTGCCTGATGCACTACTTGGCCACAGAGGTCTCGCTTGAGGCGTTGATTGATGATGGACCGAACGATAGCTCTGGAGAGAGCGGCAGGATGATTCTTAGGCCGTGAACTCTCCGTTGGGATAGGCCCAGCATTTCGCAGTCTCACCTTCTTCTCCCACCGGACAATGGTGGATTGATTGAAACCGAAATATCTGGCTATTTCCCGAGCACTCTTCCTAGTATGGAGCATCTTGATTGCCTGGAAGCGAACCTTGGGGAGGTGAGGATTGGTGATATATGCCATAGCTTTGCATTGTTAAGACCCCGTAGTTTACAGGTGATGCAAAGGTATTGAAACATTACGTCGAGTTGACAAAAGGCTTTAGATAGGGTTTTTTATTTGACAAAATAAGAAAAAGTGCTATGATTGTGCCAGCAAGAAAACGGGGTTGATGCCCTATTTTCCCATAGTTCCCCCTTCGGGGGCGTCCCTTCATCGGGCGTTAACAATACGCTCACAATCTCACAACTGGAGGCCACTATGGCTACCTTGGTCAGTTTCGCACGTTTCTTCGTTGCGGCTTTGGCCGCGGTACTTGCCCTCACCGCTTGCGGTGGTGGGGAGGTCCAGGACAAGGCAATTCACCAGGCTCTCACCGGCCCGGTGGTTGTTAACCCTCAGGCCATTGACCTCTCTCGGGCCAAGACCCAGAAGCGGGCGCTCGCAGCTCCGGTTGCTGCCTCGCAATATGGTGGGCTGGCTGTTTTTACGGCCAAGACACTCGGTCAAGGAGCCAAAATGGCGCAAGCCGCGGCGGCTACGAGCCCGACTGGTATCACGCCAGATGAGCTCGGTGACTGGGCGGAGGCTATATTCAACAAGGAGCCGGCCAATTACTTCCCGAGCCATCAGACGACCGGAAGTGCTACGCTTGATGGCGACGGTGACGGCGAGCTCGAAACGTACGCTTATCGGATGTACCCAGAGACAGGTAACTGTTTCGGAGTGCGGACGGCTGGCAAGGACGTGGGAGGCATTTACCTCTGTGGCCCGTATGTCGGGAACCAGATCGTGCGCTACGCCCATATCGATGATCGGCATATCAAGTGTCTCGTCAATGTCGAAGTGGTCGGTTGCCAGCCGAAGGTGGTGAAGACCACGCCGGTTGACGGTGCGACGGGAGTCGACATCAAGAATGTGGTCATCGAGGCCATGTTCGACCAGCGCCTGGCTTGTCCGAAGGCTCCCATCATAGGGACATTTGGTATCATCACTGGCACGCTCACGTGCGCCAATGGTGCGACGACCGCGACCGTCACGATCGTGGCGGAGACCCTGCCCGAGAACTCGCTCATCACATCAGCTCTCAGCGGATTCTGGAGCGAGGATTTGATCGTGGCAATGGTTCCCCACACCTGGTCATTCGCGACCAGAAAGGGCATCGTGGTTGTTCTCGAGACCAAGGTGGTGTCGGTGAATAGCCTTGCTGATGTTACTGGGAGTAGAGAGACAGCATCAATAGTCGATCCCGTTACCAATGTGGCAACACGAGTGCTGATTCCCATTCCTCCAGGGTACCTTATAGCAACCCAGATTGCCGTGGATGCCAAGCGAGGAATTGGTTACATCGGAGCAGAGCTTTTGACCTATGTGCTACACCGCTTCGATATGAAGACGGGTCTCGCTTTGCCGTCGTATCGCATTGATAGTGACACCGATCAAGGCCAGGGTATCCATGGAATCGCAGTCACGGAATCATCGGCGGTCTACATCGTGACTGGTCGCTGGGGAGCCCAAACCACTTCCCGAGGCAAGCTTATCGGCTGGAATGCCGACGGCACTCGGATCTTCACGAGCCCCCCTGACTTCGTGGCTGGTCCAGACCAAACGCCGGTGAAAATCGTCTACTCGAAGGCTCGGAATAAGTTCTACGTCCTAGCAGCTGCCAACAGCGGTCTGGTCGAAGACACGATTTCGGGCAGTTTCTTTGGGTTGCGGGATGGGTACGCCGCTGGTACGGTCAGTACGCTGATCGAGATCGACGCGACGACTCATGAAAAGGGTCGGACGTGGAATAATATCGGCTCGATGGCGCTTGACATGGCCTTTGTGAAGAACGAGACCAAGCTCTTGATCGCGGCCTCCGGTGATCGCAAGCTGACGATCGTGAACTTGGAGAGTGGCGCTGTCACCAGTGTCGACTGGTCCACGCTCTTTGGACAGTACTCGTACCCGACCAACATCCTTCCGGATGAAGAGAAGGGCGTGTACTATGTCTCTGATTGGTATGACTCGGTCCGGGTGATGAGTCTTAGTACTCATCAGCAAATCGGGCGTATCGTCATTAGTGGCAGTACCCCTCGTGGCCTGACGATTGCCAACGGAGACCTCTGGGTGGCGGCACCCCGTGAATCCGTCTGGTATACCAATGGCCAGAAGACGTATGTCATCGATCGCGCCAAGCGGTCAGTGAAGCGGGCGATCGTGACTGGCGAGGAGCCCTGGAATCTCGTGACCTACCAAAGGACCGAAATCCGGTGATCGATCTGGTTGTATCTTTTGCTCCAGCTGGGAAGCTCCGAGCAAGAAGTGAGTAGCAGTACCTTATGACCCGTGGTAACGTGTAACAACGTTGCCGCGGGTTTTCATTTTACAATAAGCATTGACAAGTTTTTATTTCTACTTTGCGATTTGATAAAAGTGTATGATACACTGATAGCGTATCTTCTCGCGGGAGAATTTCTATTGTATTAAAACAAAAATCATGAATACGTTTTTGCAACGCTTCGGGTTCCTTACTTTCCTTACGTTCCTTTTTTCTTTCCAAATTGCTCTGGTTCAAGCGCAGGAGCAGGAGACAGAGTCTCTTCCTCAAGCTGATATTCGTTACGCCGCTCTTTCTCTTTCCGATGCCAAGGTATTGGAGTTTCCTGGAGGAGCAGAATTATCTGTATCAGCGGTGGTGCAGAATATTTTTTCTGAGAAACGCGGGTATCAGGTGGGCGTGGAATTTCGAGGGGTTTCGGATGGAAACCAAGACGAAGTATTTATCTGGCGTTCACCAGAGGAAGTTTTCTTTGAGGGTAAACAGGATCAGGTGGTCGGTTTCTCAGTGCCAAAGCCTACATGGCTCTCTGGTAAGTATCGGCTGACGCTTGGTATGAATGATCGGCATGGCAATAGGGTGGCGCTGGTACCTCTCGGAGAAAAAGAATTTTCTCACCAAGGAAGAGTTGAAATCAAGAGCTGTTTATTGGCAGATGTACAGTCAGATGGACTGATTCATATCAATGCCCTAGGAATACTTGGAACCTGTGGAGTGGTTTGGAATGGGGCTCAGGATGAACTTGTCCGTCTCGTGACTCAGGTAACCAGCACTCGGTATGGGGCGCCAAAGGTATTGGGGCAAAGCGATACAGTGGCTCGGACAGACTCTTTTGCGGCTGGGAATGTGGTAGTTTCTGAAATGACTGAGCCAGGAGTGTACTACCTGGAAATTGTACCAACGGCTACTGGAGGACATGCCGTTGGAGTCCCGTTTATGACGACAGTAATGGTCCCCGGATCGGGAGGGAAGTTGTTGGGCGTAACTCGTTATGATGGGCAACATTTCCAATCGGGTGAGACGGTACCAGTGACAGCGGAGATCAGGCTCTACGACGAGAGCGAATATGAGCTCTTGCTCGAACTTAGCTCGAATGGAGTGCCATGCGCCGGTCCTATCCGTGCCACGCTCCAAGGAGTGAGTACGCATGAAGCAGAGTTTGTATTGCAGTCTAACTGTGTCGCTCCCAAGGTGATGGCGATACTTTCCATCAAAGGAAAACAGATTGACCAATGGATAACAAATGATGATACGCCTATGGCTAATAGACAGAGTGAGGAGCGGGGATTCGCAAAAGCTTCTCCGTGGATAATCCTCGGTGGTGTAGCGGCGCTTGTCTTGGCCGCTGGCTACCTTATCAAACGCCGGACGCGTGCTCGTCGCATGATGATGCCACTCCTCTCTGTTGTCTTTGCGATCCCAGTATTCTTTGGACTAGAAGTCAAACAGGCCGAAGCAGCTTCCCAAAGTTTTTATCTCGCCTGTGATACGACTCGCTATACTTGTAGTACTGCTAACACGCTCTTTATTAGTGTTGATACCAACAAAGATACCTATGCTCCCAATGAACCGATTGATATTGACATATATATAAGTAGTGATGATGCTCCCTATGCTCCGACGAGTCCTGTAGTCAGGATAAACGGAGGCGCGGATTTAGTACCCAGTTCATATAACAGAGGACAGCTCACCGGAGGGATTGATATTCCGGCTCCTCGCGTGGTGAACGCACCGGCGGTTGCTGGCTCATTTACGATTACCGTGTCTGTCGGATCGTCTGGGTATATTACTCCTGTTGCTCGTCAAATTAGTCTTACTGTCACACCCGTTACCCCTACCGCCTCATTGTCGGTTTCTCCGAGTGGGCCGGTGCCTGAAGGGACGCTGATCAATTATGTTCTTTCTTCTACCAACGCGCAGAGTTGCGAGGTAGAGCGTGATCCTGGCAATTGGATCGAACTACCACGTTCGGACAACACAACGAGCATGAACATATCGGGTCCGACTGGCGCCGGAAGCTGGACGTTTACTACCCGTTGTTGGTCTGGTCCCAATGGTTCTGGCTCAGTCAGTAGTACCGATACGGACACATTGGTTATTACGGCGGCTGCTACAGGGAGCTTTACGAGTACGCCAGCCTGTACTATCGCGACCAATGGAGCGGGTTGCAACACGACGCTTGGCTGGACTTCCTCTGGCGCGGCTACGGTAGTGCTTACCAATTGCGCCGATGTTTCCTTGGCTTCTCGTGGAACGGGTTCCCAATCCGCTAGCGGTATTTACGTTCCGTACAATTCGGGTTGTTACCGAATACATAGTGGGGCAGCCAATGGTCCCGTCCTCGATCAAGTTACCGTTTCATCTTCTTGCACGGGAGGAACAAGTTGGAATGGGAGTAGTTGCCAAGCGGCAGCTAGGGTCGATGGTGTTTGTGGTTCAGCGAATGACAGAGGATATACTGATACTGGTGATTTGATAGCGAGCGGTACTATGTGTAGCAAGGGTGTAGTGGGGAATGGCCCGCAAACTTGGAAGTCGTCGGATAGCTTTGATTCCAATGGAAATCTTATACCAGGTGGGCCGGGATACTTCCTCGGAGTATTTTGGCAGTGTATGGGCCAGAATGGTGGGAACAATAGTGAAGCCTGTGTGGCGTATCGCCAACCGCCACTTTGTGGGTCGGCCAATGGACGGACGTATACTGGTTCTATGCCTACTGATAACGCTCCACTCATGCAGGTGTATTGCCAAGTTGGTGATAGGAGAAATTATCAAGTCACTGGGACGAACGTATCCTGGACATGTTACAACAAACCCAGTTCGCAAATCTGTGCAGCCATTTTGCTCTCACTGGCTCCTCCCGATGTCACCATCACCGCTACTGGTCCGGTAGCATTTGAAACACAAACTTGGTGGCAGAAGGCACTGTCCTGGATTACAGGAGACAACAAGAGAGTTCATGCTTCGGGGCCAAACGCGAGTATTACCACTAGTCAAAACGCTCGCATCGATTGGGAAGTGACTAATCTAAGCGGAGGAACATGTAGGATTTCGGGAACAGATGTAAACTCAACCTCACCCAACGGTAGTCGGACTTTGTCGGGAGCTACTCTAGGGGTTGGGACCCATCCGTATAAAATAACCTGTGACAATGCTAACGGTTCAGATACTGACTCTGTTGGAGTGATTGTTTCAGACGCAACTGGCGGCAGTTGTTGCGGAACTGGCGGACCTGGCGATGACGTGCCCAATAGCCTTTCGGCTACGGCGGGAGCTTGTGGCACGGGTACGATCAGTGTTTCCTGGAGTCCGGTATCGGGAGCTACTAGCTACACTCTCCGTGATGGTTCCACCACTATTTACTCTGGCGCAAGTACCAACTATAACCATACGGGACTCACGGCTGGATCGAGCCATAGCTATACGGTCCGATCCAATGGTCCAGGTGGTAGTTCTGGTTATAGTGGCGGTGTCGTGCGAAGTGCACCGAGCGCCTGTGTAGCTATTTGTGGCAATGGTATTACCGAAGGTAGTGAACAATGTGATACGGGTGGTGCTCGAGGGGTCTGTCCAGCAGCCTGTAGCAACAGTTGCACGACCAATGTCTGTGCTGGAGTCGTCGATGGCGTCTGTGGGCCAGCTCATCTGGGAGCATATGTATCGACACCACCTGCGGGGAGTCGCTGTACTGCTGGCAGCTCATCGACAGTGAATAACAATGGAGATTTCTGGCAATGGAATTGTGTAGGTTCTGGTGGAGGAACAACCCAGCCTTGTTGGGCAACCGTTATTCCGAGCGGGGTATGTGGTGATGGCCATGTGGATTCTGGCGAACAGTGTGATGCTGGTGGAGCTAACGGATCTTGTCCAGCAGCCTGTAGCAGTAGTTGTACGACCAATGTCTGTGCTGGGGGAGCTCCGCAGTGTGATTTTAACCACTACAACTGTATTTCTGGCTCAAGTATCGAGCGGTTTGACGCGGGAGCTTTCTGGTCATGGCAATGTCAGAGTGCTGGATATCCCATTGCAGTTTGCTCGGAATTCAAGGTAGCTAGCGGCCAAATCCTCGGTGTAACCTCCTGTTCTATTCCATCAGGACAGAGCATCTGTCCTGGATTGGCGACTTGGAACACAACGAGCCTTATTAATCCAGTGCTCGAAGTGAGTGGAGCTACTCCGGCCCAGGTATTTAGCGCTTCCGAGAATAATCGGTCATTTGACATCTCCTATGGTTCCCACGCGGTGACTTTGAGAGATGCCGCCACTGGAATCGTATATGACACGGATGCGCTCATAGCTGACTGTGTCGCAGGAACGGGCTGGAATATCGTAGCTGGTCGTTGTGACCCAGCTCCTGCTGTGAGTCTGACTGTCAATGGTTCAACTGGTCCGATTACGGCAGCTCCAGGTGACGCGTTGACTATCACTTGGACGGTGAGTGGAGCTACGGATTGTACCGCAAGTGGGAAATGGTCTGGCGCCAAGAATACGACTGGTGGAACAGAAGATACCACTGCTGTTGTTCCAAGCGGGGACTACATTCTCTCTTGTCAGAATGCGAGTGGTGTCGTTACAATTCGACAAGTGACGGTAAATTTGGCTTGTACTGCCAGTGTCAGTAGTTGGAGTGCTTGTGGCCCACCTTGCGCCGGAGGAGACGGTACCCGTTCTCGTACCGTGACTACCAATGCTTGTGTGGTGACTACCGAGGAGGAAAGTTGTACGACGACAACCTGTCGCGATCTCAACTGGAAAGAGGTAGGGCAGTAACCCTCCTCTTTTCCACAAGGTCTATCCAAAGCCTTATGAATGAAATGAGTATTAATTGGCAACGTCTTGGAGTGGTCATGATTGGTTTGCTTAGTTTGGCTTTCATGGCTATGCTGATTGTTAAGTATGGAGATGACAATCAGACGCTGCAGCTTTCGGCTATGTATCCGCCAGTAGTCAAAGTGCAGGCCGAGAAAAGAGTCCCTAATCCTGATCGTTTACTCTACGAAAATGATACGCTTGGCTTTTCATTTGAACTTCCTAAGACATGGACTGAGTATCAGGTACTTGAAACAGGGGTGCCTGATCACGCAACCAAACTAGTGAGTATTAGTTTGCCGGTAGAGCGGTACGTGGACCAGCTCGAGTCTCCTCAGGATCTGACGCACGGCGTGATGTTGGTCGGAGTTCGAGCTATATCCAGGGAGTACCTAAAGATGGGAGGGGGAGTCCTCCAAAACAAAGCCCACTACTTAGGTACCAATGACCAGTATGCCTTTTACAAAATCTCTCTGGATGCCTTCGAAAATGGTTTTCGACAGATGCCAGTAGATTTGGAAAAGGAGGTTGAAGAAATTTACCAGAGTTTCCAGGCTTGGTAAGGGGGGGGATTGGAGCTTGTGATTTTGAATAGTGGAAAAGTAAAGACCCGCAGCAGTGTTGTTACACACCGTGCGGGTCTCAAGGTACTTACTCACTCATCACTCAGCGTCTCCCGACAAGAGCGATGAAAGGATCACTGGATTTCGGTCCGCTCGTAGACCGCGAGGTCCCAGGGCAAGAAGCCGACTCCGTTTTGACGTGGAGTCCCGAGAGGAATCGTTTGCTTCACCGTACGAGTGACTTGGTCGATACGGTAGACCGTCTGAGCATCCGTGTAGAAGGTATCCCTCTGAGGAGCGGCTACTCACAGGTCTCCCGCTGCCATAACCATGCCACGCGGCACCCTGCCTCCCGAAAGAGTGATCACCGCGATCTGCTGATTCGTTACCAGGCTCATGACCCGGATCGAGTTCAGCCAATCAGAGACATAGTACACTCCCTTGGCCTCGTCCAGTTCGAGATCGATCGGATAAGCGAACTTCCCGAAGATACCGGACCAGTCGACACTTTGGGTAGTGCCGCTCGCGAGGTTGACGATGGTTAAAGCAGCGGTTACAGCCGGAGTTGCGAGCGCCCGCTGCTTGGCCTGGGAGAGGTCGAGGGCTTGGGGATTGGCGATATAGCTTGGCCGGTAAAGGCCTCTGCTGCCGCCTCTTCTCCTCCACCGCAAGCGGTGAGAGCGAGGACTACACCAGCGGCCAAGGCCGCGAAAATCATACGCGAGAGCTTGACCATGGTGGTCTCCTAAGTGAGTTTGATTGTTAAAGCCCCTGTAAGAGCGGACTATTTGGGGCAAAAGTGGGGTGAAAACCCCCTATTTCTGCTGGGCCTATAATAGCGAAAACTGCATGGTCGTCAAGCTTGGTTCATGGGAGAAAAGTCGCTATTAGTGGCTGAAGTCGTGTAGGCACGGTGTTCTCTAACAGGGTCAACTAAAAAAAGCCCTATTTAGAGCCTTTTAGCAAGGGCGCGTTTTTAACCCCACACTCTTGATAGCGGTAGAGACATTGCTTTATTTTAAACAGTTAGAGTAGATATCGTCATAAGCTAATTTGACCTTTTCAATAGAAAAATTCCGTCCCACATAATCTCTGCAATATCCTTTATACGTATCACTGTATAGCACGTATATTGACATTTTATAACTGTATTGTTTAGTATTTACTTTTTAAAAATGATAATTTTGCTTTAAATAAGCCAAAGTAAACGAAAAAAGAGGCAAAATGCATTGACTGGCCTCTGGTTTTTTGATAGCATGGGGCTTGTGTCTTTGTGGCCATGCGTAGCAAACGTAGGTAACAAAGGACACATCCTTTATGACAGATTTTGCACCCAGTCGGCTTTCGAGCCGGTCATTGATAGCTCAGTCTACTACCCGAGGAATGGCCCGCCAGCTGGCGGATTACCTTCCTTCCCTACCCTCTATTTTTTTCAAAAATAAGGCCCTCGGTGTGGTTTTCGCTTTGCTTACGATTATCCTTTCCTTGCCAGGCGAACAAGCTTTGGCTGCTAGTGAAAAAGACTCGAAAATAGAAAAGATAGCTGAATCTTTTGAGAACTTTGAAGATAGTGTTTCACTGAGTGTAAATTCTGCTGACTTGTGTGCTTGGGAACGAGATCTCGGTTTCTTTCTTTCCCCATCCAAGAGTGAAGACAAGAGTGAGCGTATTGACTGTGCTCTCCGTCTCAAACAGGAAGAAGTAGGCAAAATGAAAGAAGAATTTCAACCAGAAGATGAAATGCTCGCCAAAGAACTTGAGCTCATCGTAACAGGCTTCCCTATTGATGCCATGATCAAGGCAATTGCAGGGTATGATCGTGAAATTGCGGGGCTTATCGTCGGTATCGGTAAGAAAGAATCCAACTGGGGTAAACGCACCCCGAAACTTGAGGGTGTTGAATGTTTTAACTTTTGGGGATACCGCGGAGCCGGAACCAAGGGTTTTACTCCTGATGGCTACGGTTGTTGGAGCACACCCGAAGAGGCTGTCAAAACCATCGGCGACCGACTGGTGAAACTTCGAGAAGTACGCCTGAGCGCCGAACCAGCTCGCATGATTGTCTGGAAGTGTGGGAGCACTTGTGCCAGTCACAGCGACGAAAGTGTCCGCAAGTGGATCGCCGATGTCGATATCTACTACCGCAAAATCGCTCAGAAATAATCTTGTCTTTCCTAAAAAACTTACCCTTCTGTAGGGTGAGTTTTTTGCTGGGTAAGAATTTATTCAGGAACTATTTTTGATGATATACTGAAAAAGAAATAACACTTTTCCATGGGTTGGATAGCATATACGCTGGGCGGTTACTTTTTCAATGCCGTCACGTCAATTTTTGATAAGTTTTTGTTGTCGGGACGGATTAAAGAGCCGTGTGTTTATGCTTTCTATGTGGCTATCTTGTCCCTGTTTGCGATCATGTTCGTACCTTTTGGGGTGCAGATCATTCCCTGGCAAACCATCGTCGTGTTTGTCATCTCGGGGGTGCTTTTCCTCTATGGCCTCGTGGCTTTTTACAATGCCGTGAAGCGCAGTGAAATTTCTCGGGTGGCGCCTCTAGTTGGTATCACGATTTCTGTCATCGCGGGGGTAGCATCGCTCGCCTTTGGTCCCGCAGCCAATATTTCTTTTTCACCCCTCAACTTTTTCTCACTCTTCCTTCTACTTGGTGGGGCCTTTCTCATTGCCTTTGACCTCCCATTGAAACCCAATGATGCCCTCATGAAGTCAACGCTTCTCGCAGGAGCTCTCATGGCTCTTTCGCTTATTTTCCTCAAGACTGGTTACCGCAATGCGGACTTTATCAATGGACTGGTATGGTCGCGGCTCGGATTTGTCATTGGTGGTTTCTCGCTCTTCTTCATCCCTGAATACCGAGCAGCCATTCTCGAGAGTGCTCATGCTATGACCGAAACCAACAAGGAGAACTTTATTACGGGTTCATTGTTTATTATGAACAAAGTGTTCGGTGCAGTAGCTACGTTCCTCCTCACCTATGCGGCCTATCTTGGGCCGATTACATTTATTCAGGCTTTGAATGGAGTCCAGTATGCTTTCGTTCTTCTTTTAGCCCTGCCACTTTCTTTTTATTTCCCCCATATTTTTGAAGAAAAGCTTCTCTTCTGGGATTGGGCGCAAAAGGCAGTAGCGGTTATCCTTATTGCCCTCGGGATGTGGCTCGCGGTGCACTCGGGGGTTAATTTCCTTTTCCTCTAGTAGATATGCATACTTGGAAGGGGGTGGCTAAATTTATAGGCATTACGCTTTTTTCGATATTACTTTTTATTGGCATTCTGTTTGGCTATTTCAACTTGCCTGGCCCCGCTCCTCGAGAGGATGTGCACCTCGGCATGACGTTTTCTTTGCGCTATGCTACCGATCTTGGACTGGATTGGAAGGAAGCCTATCTTGCTCATCTCCATGAACTCGGCGTCAAAAAATTGCGCCTTCCAGTCTATTGGGATTTGGTCGAGCGTGAGCAAGGAATGCGCGACTACGCTGATCTCGATTGGCAGATTGCTGAAGCCGAAAAAGTGGGGGCCGAGATTATCCTCTCTATCGGGCAAAGGGTGCCGCGCTGGCCGGAATGCCATATTCCAGGCTGGGCCAAAGAAAAAAGCGATAGCGAACGCCAGGCGGCTCTTCGGAAATTTATGACAGAGACGGTCAATCGTTACAAGGACCGCCAGGTGATTACTACTTGGCAAGTGGAAAATGAACCGTTTCTGGTATTCTTTGGTGAGTGCCCACCGCTGGATGTCGAGTTTCTCGAGGAAGAAGTAGCGCTCGTGAAGTCACTTGACCCGAGCCGGCCCGTCCTCCTGACCGATAGTGGCGAACTTTCTATTTGGACTCGGGCTGCCAAACGGGGTGATATTTTTGGAACGACCATGTACCGGACGATATACAAAGGTGGTTGGGGATACTTCACCTATCCTGTTGGGCCAAACTTCTTTCGGGCAAAAGAACTTCTGGTTCGTCTCGTCACCCAACAAAAAAACTTTATCGTGATAGAGCTTCAGGCTGAACCGTGGGCCAGTGGTTGGGTGGCTAATGTCTCACTCGAGGAACAATTTATCTCAATGAATGAACGCTTACTTGAGGAACACGTGACCTATGCGCGTCGTGTCGGTTTCCAAGATATCTACCTCTGGGGTGGGGAATGGTGGTATTGGCTGAAAACCAAAAAAGACCATCCAGCTGTTTGGGAAAAGGGGGAGGAATTATTTCGACAATATCCATGATTCTTATTCTCGACAATATCCGGAGTGCTCACAATGTCGGAGCGATCTTTCGTACGGCTGATGGGGCAGGGGTGGAGAAACTGTACCTCGTAGGCATTACCCCACAACCAGCCAAGAAAGAGTTGTACCTGAGTGATGCAGAAAAGACGATTCGAAAAACAGCCTTAGGAGCCGAGAAAACTTTGCCGTGGCAATCCGTCAAAAGCTTGATACCGCTTCTGAAGCGCTTGAAAAAAGAAGGATATACAATGCTAGCATTGGAGCAATCCGCGAAGAGTATCGACTATCGGCAGTGGCAACCAGTAAAGGAAGGAAAAGTGGTGCTAGTGGTTGGGAATGAAGTGGAAGGTATTGCTCCAAAAACTTTGGCAGTAGTGGATGAGGTGATTGAGCTCCCGATGCGTGGGGAAAAGAATTCGCTTAATGTATCGGTAGCAACCGGTATTGCCTTGTACCACTTGTCAGCTACAATGGAGAGTATGAAAGTGAGGAAAAAGAAGTGAGAAGAAAGTTGAAGAGAATATTAAAATCCCAAGACATATTAAGATATGAAAGACCAGAAAATCGCCGTGTTTGATATTGACGGGACTATTTTTCGCAAGAATCTTCACTTTGAGCTTATTAATGAACTCGCATGGCTCAAGATTTTTTCTCCAGAAGTGCGACGAAAATTGACTGAGGTTTATACAAACTGGCTTCAGCATGAGGGGACCTATGAGGATTATCGTAAGGCACTGGTAGATATGTATGCTAAGCATATCAAGGGGGTGTCTAAGGAGGAGGTAAAGAGGGCCGCCAAAATTGTGGTCCCGTTTCAGGCCAAACGCACCTATATTTTTGCCGAAGAACTTATCAAGAATCTTCGAGAGCAGGGGTATCATTTCCTGGCTGTCTCGGGTTCGCCTCAGGAGATTGTAGAGGAGTACAATAATCATTACCTCCATTTCGACCATGTTTTTGGGAGTATCTATGAACAAGATGGAGAGGGGATTTATACGGGGAGAGCGGAGTTTGAACCTTCGCTCAACAAAGCAGATGTCGTCAAACAGTATGTCTATGAGCATGGACTGACTCTTGAAAGTTCGTATGGTATTGGAGATACAGAGTCGGATAGCAGCTTCCTTAAATTAGTGACATATCCAATTGCTTTCAATCCGAATCAGAATCTTAAGGCGATGGCAGAAAATGAGGGTTGGCGTATCGTCGTAGAGAAAAAGGATGTAGTGTACGAGATAAGAAGTAAGTAATCATCTAAGGGGAAGTATATGGCAAACCTCAATGCGAGTCTTGATGGATTTCTTAAAAAGACTGTTTGGTTATGGTTGCCGTTTTACGCCTTTTTTGTGTTGATGAAGGAACTTCGTAGTCGGTCTGATAAGTAATGTTGAGCGTTGTGAATCTGGTTGTGAAACGACTACTATTTGGAAGCGCGCTCTTGACCTGGATGGGAGTGATCTTTGCCTTTTCGCATCAACCAGGATCAGGCGGTAATTGGCAGCCACCCTTGTGGTATGTACTCGAACGAAAGTCCGCTCATGTCGTAGAGTACGCTATGCTCATGGGTCTCAGTAGTCTATTTTTCCGTGTGTTTTTTCCACATGAGAGACGAGAAAAGGTTATGTTGGTAGCGTTTCTTTTTACTTGCACATACGGTCTTGCTGATGAAATTCACCAGTCTTTTGTTTTTGGTCGGGGAGCGAAGTTTTCCGATGCTCTGATTGATGCTGCTGGGGCGATGCTCATGGGAATTTTGCTGAGTGTCTGGCGTCCCCGCTGGCTTGAACGATTACAAAATATATGAGTACCGAAGCGCTCTTATTGGGAAAATTGCGTGCCTGGCGTGATGAAACAGCTCGCCGTCAGGGAGTGGAAGGATATAGGGTTTTCCCGAACGCTACGCTTGAGGCAATTGCTTTTCTTAAACCTTGTACGGTCGCAGAACTGTGCATGGTGAAGGGGATCAAAGAAGCGAAAAGCCGTCAGTATGGGAAAGCCGTGTTGGATCTCGTCAAAGCCGTGTTGGAAAACGCAGAAGGAGAAGAGACAGTATTGGTTGAATCGACCGGAATAGTGAGTGTGCCTCATTCCCCTCAGAACGAGCCACTTTCGGTGTCACGGTTTCTTGATGGATTAAATGTGGAGCTCTCTGGCATGGCGGCTCGAATCAAGGGGGAGGTGACCAGTGTCGATGTCCGTGAACGAGTAGTCTACTTTTCTCTAAAAGACAACGAGGACGAAAGTGTCTTGAACTGCCTTATCTTCCGGTATCAGTACGATGTGGCAGGAGTGAAGATTGCTCTGGGGGATGAGATTATCATCGAAGGAGCACCTGATATCTATAAGCCTTCGGGACGACTCAGTTTTCGCGTGGAGTCGATCGAGTACGCTGGTGAAGGGGCGCTCAAGAAAGCGTATGATGAGTTGTACAAAAAACTCGAAGGATCTGGGGTATTTGCTCCCGAGAATAAACGGTCACTCCCGAAATTTCCTGAACGCATCGCCATCATTACCTCCCAAGAAGGAGCGGCTCTCGGTGACTTCACCATGAACCTTACTCGAGTAGGATTTCAGGTACAGCTCTACCCAACTTTGGTTGAGGGGAAACGCGCGGTATTTGAAATTATCAAAGCTATTGAATATTTTAACGAGCATCCTGAGCGGTATGATGTTTTGGTGATCGTCCGTGGAGGAGGGAGTCTTGAAAGTCTCCAGGCATTCAATACTGAGGCGTTGGTGCGCTCAGTACGCGCTTCCGAGATTCCTGTTTTGGCTGGTATTGGCCACGAACGAGATGTTTCTCTTGCAGCTTTGGCGGCAGATATGATGGTTTCGACTCCTACCGCTACGGCCAAGTATTTGTCCCAAGGATGGGACGAAGCAAGACTCAGGCTCAATCGAGAAAAACTTTTCCTTGAAAATCTGACTGAAAAGTTGGTGGCTGATGCAGGGCGTACGCTCGAAACTCGAGGAGAAAGTCTGCGTGAAGGATTGAACACTATTCTCGAACGGGTGGAAAATACCCAAAAACATTTTGAGGAAAAACTGGTGCTGGTGCCAGAATATATACGGAATTTGGAAGAGAAACTGGAGCAATACTTTTCCATGTGGGAACTCCAGTATGCAGGCGCATTGGACCGGACCACGTCTCTTCTTACTACCGCTACGGAAAAAATGGAACAATATAATCCAACCCGAGTGCTCCAGTTAGGGTACAGTTTGGTGAGAAAAAATGGGAAGCTCCTTCGCCAGGCTTCTCTTGTTCGGGTAGGGGAGTGTATCGATATAGAGCTTGGGTCTGGTAGAATAGAAGGGGAAGTAAGGAAGGTGGTGGGGTAACGATTACTTTTACATTCAGCTCGTTCATTCCGTCCAGCGAGTAATTCACTCTTTTCAAGCTCACAATTTTCTTTCTTAAGAAAAACCATGCTTGTTCTCTTGAAAGCGGCTTCATATAAAAGTAATCGTATATTAAGTTTAATGGAATAAAAGGTATGCCAAAGGAAAAAGAAATGTCACTCGGCGAATCCCTCAAAAAACTGGAAGCTATCACCACTTGGTTTGAAAGTCAGGACGAAATTGATGTCGAAAAGGCGCTCGAAAAAGTTAAAGAAGGGGTAGGACTTCTCAAAGCGAGTAAAGCGCGGCTCAAAGAAGTGGAAAATGAATTCAAGGTAGTGAAGAAAGAATTGGAAGCATAGCTCGGTTCCGGTGGTATACTAAAGACAAATCAAAAGAGAACAAAAACATGCATCGATTTTCGGGAGATATTTCTATTGTGTTAGGTGGAGCAGCGGGTCAAGGCGTACAAACCGTCGAGACACTGCTCGTCCAAATCCTCAAGAAAGAGGGGTATTTTGTGTTTGCTTCCAAGGAGTACATGTCGCGTATTCGGGGTGGCTCCAACTCAACAGAAATCCGTCTTACCAACAAAAAGCGCCGGTCATTTGTGGATCGGATCGATCTTTTGTTTGCCATGGACAAAGACGTGGTGCCACACCTCGAACACCGGATCAGCAAAAATACCGTCATTATTGGCGAGAAGGCCAAAGTGTGTGAAACCGAATGCAGCGTTGTCGATATTCCTTTTACGAAATTTGCCAATGAACTCGGTCATCCGATTTATACCAGTACAGTAGCGGTGGGAGTGGTGCTCGGGATGCTCCAGGCTGAGGAGGAAGTATTTCATGCCTATCTCAAGGAACACTTTGCCAGGAAAGGTGAAGAGGTGGTGGCAAAAAATATCCAAGCGGCCAAAATGGGCTATGCTCATGGCCGGCACATTGCTTTTGTCGAGGGAATCGAAATTACGGTACCGAGGAAGAAAGAAAATACCGAAGCGCTCATGATGGAGGGAATTGACGCCATTGGTTTAGGGACACTGGCTGCTGGTTGCAACTACATTTCTTCATATCCCATGTCACCTGGGACAGGGCTCCTTACTTTTCTTGCCAAAGAGGGGAAAGAGTTTGGGGTAGTGGTGGACCAGGCAGAGGATGAAATTGCCGCGATCAACCAAGGACTCGGAGCGTGGTATGCAGGAGCGAGGGCGGTAGTAACTACTTCCGGCGGCGGTTTTGACCTTATGACGGAAGGCATGAGCCTCTCGGGTATGATTGAAACTCCGATTGTCGTCCATATCGGTCAGCGACCAGGACCAGCCACTGGATTGCCTACTCGCACCGAACAGGCGGACCTCAACCTCGCGCTCTATGCCGGTCACGGAGAATTTCCTCGAGCGATTTTTGCTCCTGGGACGCTCGATGAGGCCTACCTCGTTATGCAACAGGCTTTTGAAGTAGCCGACCGTTTCCAGGTGCCTGTAGTGGTGCTTACGGACCAATATTTTCTCGACAGTGTTAGCACCGTAGAGAAAGAGGCTCTGCAAACATTGCCCATTACCCAGCATATCGTTGAAACCAAGGATGATTATGAACGCTATGCTTTGGCCAAAGATGGGATTTCACCACGGGGCATTCCAGGTTTGGGCACCGGGCTCGTCGGGGTAGACAGTGATGAACATGACACACAAGCTCATATTACTGAAAGCCATGTAGTGCGTATGGAGCAGCATGGTAAGCGTTTGAAGAAGCTTGAAGGCATGCGTGAAGTAGCCTTGCCACCAATCGTCTTGGGCGATGCCAAGAAAGCCAAGACGCTTATTGTTACCTGGGGATCCAATCGGGGGGTAGTAGAGGAGGCTCTCGATATCTTGCAGGATGAATATTTTGCTCACGTGCATTTCTCTCAGGTCTACCCACTTTCTCCGGAAGGGAAAAAGTTTTTTCCGAAAACCAAAGAGATCGTGGTGCTAGAGAATAATGTCGGTGGCCAATTTGCCAATCTCTTGGAGCAAGAATATGACGTTACGGTCAAAGAACGCATTCTTAAATGTGATGGTAATCCATTTTCAGTGGAAGAAGTCGTAGCGAAGCTACGAAAGATTTAAGATATTAGAAAAGAGCTTATGGATAAGCGAGTATACGACATGCCGCATAAGACCGATATCGCCTGGTGTCCTGGCTGTGGGAATTTCCCTATCTTGAATATCATGAAAGCAGCTCTCGCCGAGCTTGATATTCCTCCGACTGAAGCGGTGATTTGCTCAGGGATTGGTCAGGCGGCCAAAGCGCCGCATTACCTCCGCGTGCATTATTTCAACGGTCTCCATGGCCGGGCATTGCCGCCTGCTATTGCTATCAAAACTGCCAATCCACATCTTACCGTGCTTGAAGAATCAGGTGATGGATGTACCTATGGTGAGGGTGGCAATCATTTCTTGCACACTATTCGACGCAATCCTGATATCACGAGCATCGTACACAACAACATGGTCTATGGCCTCACCAAGGGTCAAGCATCACCGACCAGTGAAAAGGGTATGCAAACCCCGGTACAGGTAAACGGCGTCGTACTTGAACCATTTAATCCACTGGCGGTGGCACTTTCTTGTGGCGCGACCTTTGTGGCGCGAGCTTTCGCGGGGGACATTATGCAGGCCAAGGAAATAGTAAAGGAAGCTATCCAACATAAGGGGTACGCCTTGGTAGATCTCTTCCAGCCCTGTGTCGTCTTCAATAAACAAAACACCTACCAATGGTTCAAAGCGAATACCTATTACCTTGATGAAAAACATGATCGAGCGAATAAAGCCAAAGCCTTCGAAGTTGCCCTTGATTATTCCAAGCTTGCCATTGGTGTCATTTACCAAGAAACCGGCCGGCCTACCTATGGAACCCTGGTCCGTACAGGGGTTGAACCGCTGTATACAAGGAAATTGGATAAAGAGAAGCTCAAAAATTTGATTGAGCAGTATCAGTAATTGAACTTTTTACTTGAAAGCTTTGCTTCTAAGTGGTATATTTCCCATTACTTAAGGGATTTTTTATACCTATTTACAAAAATCCCAAGAAGAGGATAATATAATGTTCTTTACCAAATAAGAATTTTTTAGTCACTCTCTGGCCTGGCAGATCCAGGAGGCTATATTGGAGAAACCGTATGACAACGACTATCCTCACTTCAGCTTCTCCTTGCCCCAAGTGTGGTGGAGCCCTCAAGTGTTATGACCGGGATGTCGGACCTGGGTATCAGGAGATTGATGAGTACTCGCTCGTCTGTCCAATCTGTGGTCTGATCGATCGCGAAACAATCACTGACTACGAAAACTTTACTGAAGCTGATTGGGAAAGCAGCAGGCTTCGCAACAAGTGTCCATTCTGCGATGGGCCACCAGGATCGCACGAGTCAATCTCTTAAAAGTTCTCGTAACCTTTACCAAGGAAGACATTATGTCAGATATCGGTGATTTCATGTGGAAGACCAACGCGCCGCTTGAGGAAGAGTGCCCATGTGTGATACACAAAGTAGCCCTGATTGAAAAGGGCTGGACGCCAACAGACAATGCATCTGAGGAATACAGAGCTGTTTGTGGAGTCTTTGGCCAAGATTGGGGGATGCCGGCACAACATATCAAGCTTACCAGGACGAGCAATGAGCTCATCAGCGCTCCTACTGATCGGATATTCTGTCCAATCTGTTTCCCTGATCTGCGGGGGATTGAATCAACCTAACTAAGAGGCTGCTCTTACGTCAATACGCACGACCTACGGGTACGGCGTTTTTTCTTTTTTAAGATATTGGTATGAACGCACTCTTCCTCATAAAATAGGTTCTAACGTACTTCGCTAAGCGGAGCAGTGAGATAAACCTAATCCAAACCAAGTTGGATTTTGGCTTCCTCGGTCATTTTAGAAGTATCCCATGGCGGATCAAAGGTGAGTTTGACCTCAACATCTTCGATAGCTTCAATTTCCATCACCCGGTCCTCGATCTCTTTTTGGATTTGACCAAAGAGAGGGCAGCCGATAGTAGTGAGTGTCATGTCGATATGGCAAATCCCTTCTTTTGATACGGTTACTTTGTAAATAAGTCCCAAATCGACAATCGAGACGCCAAGCTCTGGATCAAGCACGAGCTTGAGCTTTTCGATAACTTGATTTTTGAGAGAGAGTTGAGACATGGTTTTTAGATAATAGCTGTTGGACGATAGAGGATAGGCTTTTGATTTTTGGAACAAAAAGCTTTCCGGATAAGAGAAAGCTTTTTGTTTATTTTTCAAGTTTTTCTAACGCCTATCATCAAAATGCTAACTTCTGTTACTCAGGAAATATCTGCTTGCCGGTGGCGTCCTTGATATGGATCGCAGCAACGGGGCAGGCACGAGCGGCGTTGAGGATAGTTTCCTGGTCGTCAGCGTCTACCGTGGAGAGGATAGAAGCTTTGCCATTTTCTTCGAGAGCAAAGGTGTTGGGGGCCATGGCGGTACAAGGGGCAGAGCCGATACAAGCGACATGATCGACTTCGACCGTCCATCCATTCTTGAGGGTGATAGGACCGGCTGGTTTAGATTCATCTTTCCACGACATAGGCTTATTTATTGATTAGCGTTTGCTTAAGGGTTTCGAGAGAGAGAAGTCCACACTTGAGCCGATTAGGAGAGAGAGTGACACCTAGAAGCTTGAGAACATCATCTGGAGTGAGGTGAAGTGCCTCAGACACCGTCTTTCCTTTGATGGATTCAGTGAGGAGTGAGGCCGAGGCTTGCGAAATAGCACAGCCGGCCCCGGTGAAACCTACATCCACAATTGTATCATTCGTAACGAAGATGTCCATGTGAAGACTATCGCCACAAGTGGGATTTTTGGCATCGCCCGTATGGGTAGCTTTTTTTATCCCTCCATAATTGTGAGGATTGCGATAGTGATCGAGAATAATGTCGTGATAAAGGTTCATAAAAATTTCTAATATCTAATTCCTAATTTCTAATGAAATGCCTAATATTATAATTCAGAAATTGAGATTTTTGTTGGGAATTGGGTATTAGGAATTGGAAATTAAAGACAAAGCTTTTTCGGTGGCTTGAATAAACTTCTCAATATCTGCTTCTGTATTGTAGATGCTAACTGAAACCCGAGCGGAAGCATTGAGGTTGAGGGTTTGGTGAAGGGGCTTGGCGCAGTGTTCGCCGGCTCGGATGCAGATCCCTCTTTCGCCAAGAAGGTGAGCCAGGTCATGCGGGTGAATGCCTTCGAGAGTAAAAGCAAGGATGCCCGCCCGCTTCGTCCGAGACTCCTCGAGGCTAGTGCGATTTTTTGATGTTCCACCGAGAACAGTTACTTTCTCCCCAAACGTTTCCGTGAGGCGTGTTTCCAGGGAGTGAAGTAGTTGTTCTTCATGGGTGTGAATGGAGCCAAGGTCAAGTGTCTCGATATAGCGAATCGCCTCACCTAGGCCAATAATACCAGCGATATTGGGGGTGCCTCCTTCGAGGGAGTCAGGGAGTGCTTTATACTCCACGGGCGAGCAAGTGGGATCGAGTACGGTACCACCACCGACATTGACCGCTCCCAGGAGCTCAAGGCTTTCCTTTTTCCCAGCGAGGACACCGATACCCGTTGGACCAAATGTTTTGTGGCCAGAGAAAACGAGATAATCGATGTCCCAATCTTTTACGGAAACAGGAATATGCCCGACAGCCTGAGCCGCATCGACGAGAATAAGTATCTCAGGATTTTTCTCTCGAACCGCCGCGATGATTTCTTTCACAGGATTCACGAGACCCAAGACATTGGAAACGGCTGTCAAAGCGAGTACTCGAGTATGGGCATCAATTTGGGCGAGAATATTTTCTGGAGAGAGAATACCAGTTGTATCCGTTGCTGCTATCCGGAACTCGGCGCCAGTTTTGCGAGCGAGCTCCTTCCAGGGGAGGAAGTTAGAATGATGTTCGATAGCCGTGACCACGACATTCTCTCCTTCCTTGAGGCGTTCCCGGAGTCCGGTAGCGACGAGGTTAATCCCATGAGTAGCGCTCCCGACGAAGATAGTATGCTTCGTTTCGCTCCCGATAAAATGTGCGATACGTTCACGGGCCGCTTCTACTACAGAAGTAGCCATTTCAGCCATGGGATAGAGACCGCGCGACACATTGGCATTGAATTCCTCATAATACTTTCGCATAGCTTCAAGCACGGCCTCGGGCTTTTGGGAGGTAGCAGCCGAGTCCAAGTACACGAGCTCGGGATGATGCTCGAAAATGGGGAAATCTTTTTTGATTGATTCTGGATTGAACATACGATTAGTTCACTTGAGGAATAAGTTCTCGCTTTACTCCGAGCGCCTCTATTTTTTCCAAAGCTTCACCGAAGAATCCATGGACAAGCAGTTCCGTTGCCTCTTTTTCGCTAAGGCCGCGGCTTTTGGCATAGAACAGCATGGATTCATTCAAAGGACTCACGGTAGCAGCGTGGCGGCACTGTACATCATCGGCAAGAATTTCGAGGGCTGGTTTGGTATGGGCGCTGGCTTCCGGCGAAAGGATGAGACTGCGGCTTTCTTGGGAAGCATTGGACCCTTGGGCTTCCTTTTCGATTTTTATGGTGCCATCGTAATGGAACTCGGCTTTGTCTTTGAGTACGGCTTTGACGAGAGCGCTCGAGGTAGTTTCTGGAGCGAGGTGTTTCTGAACGATATTGAGCGTGTGTTTGTCTTCTCCACCACCCATGAAGAAAGCGAAGACATGTGCAGCTGCTCCTTCACCGGATAATTCAACAGTAATTTCCCCACCTCGATTCAAAGCAAAGAAAACAGCCTGCTCATTCTTTTTGAGACGGTAGGTGGTTTGAATGTCATTTGAGATGTCCTTGAAAATCATATCTTTAGTCATTGCGAGGGAGTAGAGCGACCGTGGCAATCTTGTTTTCTTTGAGATTGCTTCGCTTTGCTCGCAATGACAGAGAGTTAACCTACACTCCCTTGCATTTCCAAATTTATTAACCTATTCAACTCGATCGAGTATTCGAGAGGAATTTCTTTGACCACTGGATCGATGAAACCATTGACGAGCATGCCTTCGGCATCTTCTTTTTTAATCCCACGGGAAGTCAGGTAAAAAAGTTTTTCTTCACCGATCTTTTCTACGGTTGCTTCGTGCTCTATGATGGCGTCTTGTTCTTTGACCCGCATGGTAGGGTAGGTGTCCGAGCGGGACTTCGGGTCGAGGAGGAGCGCATCACACACGACACTTGCTTTGGCATGAGTTGCGCCCTTCCCAATATGGACGAGACCACGATACGATGTGCGGCCGCCGTCTTTCGAGATGGATTTGGAAACGACCCGTGAACTGGTGTTTGGGGCCATGTGCACCATTTTGGCACCAGCGTCTTGGTGTTGGCCCTTGCCGGCATAAGCGATCGAAAGAACTTCACCGCGGGCTCCAGCACCGGTGAGGTAAACGGCTGGATACTTCATCGTGACGCCAGAGCCAATATTGCAATCGATCCATTCCATGATGGCGTTTTCTTCGGCCTTGGCGCGCTTGGTGACGAGGTTGTAAATGTTTTTGCTCCAGTTTTGGACCGTCGTGTAGCGGACTCGAGCATTTTTCTTAACGAAAATTTCTACCACGGCGGAGTGGAGCGAGCTGGTACGATAAATAGGAGCCGTGCAGCCTTCGACATAGTGCACCGAGCTCTCTTCATCAGCGATGATGAGGGTGCGCTCAAACTGGCCAAAGGCCTCGGCATTGATACGGAAATACGCTTGAAGAGGAAGATTCACTTTGATTCCCTTGGGGACATACACAAATGATCCGCCTGACCACACCGCCGAATTGAGGGCGGCGAATTTATTGTCATGTGGGGGAATTAATTTACCAAAATATTCTTGCACAAGTTTTGGATATTTCTTGACGGCTGTGTCCATGTCACAAAAAATCACCCCTTGTTTTTTAAGGGCGGCATCAAAACTCTCGTACACTACTTCTGACTCGTATTGAGCCGAGACACCAGCGAGGAATTTTTTTTCGGCTTCGGGCACGCCAATTTTGTCGTAGGTGTCTTTGATGTCCTGTGGCAACTTATCCCAGGCATCGGCTTGCCCACTGGTAGCCTTGAGGTAGTAGGTGATATTGTCAAAATCAATTTTTGAAAGATCGGCACCCCACGTCGGCATGGGTTTGTTTTTGAAAAGTGCGTAACTTTTTAAGCGGAAATCCTGCATCCATTTGGCCTCTTTCTTTACTTCGGAAATTTCTTTCACCACGGACATGTTCAAACCAACACCGGTTTTGTGAACAGAGTGTTCCGGCTTCGCAAAGCCGTATTTGTAGTCAAAGTTGATATTTTTTTGCTGGGCTTTGGGCATATTATTTGGCAGCATCAAAGCCTTGGGCTTCAATTTTTTTAGCCAGGAGAGCTGTACCAGTTTTTTTCAGTTCGCCATTTTTCAAAACGAGTACCACACCAGGTTTCACGTACTTTACCAAGCGAGTGGAGTGAGTGATGAACACGAGGGTTGTTTCTTTGGGAAGATATTTTTTCAGAAACTTAGCAATGGTTTGGAGAGCATCGACATCGACACCGGTATCGACTTCATCGAAAAGAGCGAAGCGGGGAGCAAGGAGGGCAGCCTGCAAGGCTTCCAGTTTTTTCTTCTCACCACCCGAAAAACCCATGTTGAGTGAGCGCTTCAAAAGTTCATCTTTGATAGAGAGTTCCTTGGCGTACTGCTGTACCAACTTGTGAAGCTTAATGGGCGTATACTTTTTTTCGAGCGCGAGACGGAGGAGTTCAAAGACAGTGACGCCAGGCAGTTCCATCGGGGTCTGAAAAGAAAGGAAGACTCCGAGCCTAGATCGTTTATCAGGTGAAAGGTTTTTCAGATTTTTTTTATCAAGAAGTATCTTACTTGAACGGCCGACACTATATTTTGGATGACCCATGATCGTTGCGGCGAGGGTTGATTTGCCCGAACCATTCGGACCCATGAGGACATAAGTCTTACCCGGCTTAAAGGCAAAAGAAAAATCAGGAAGAATTGTTTTCCCTTCGATGGAGACTTTGAGATGTTCGATGGTTAACATACTTATTTCTTGGGTGATTCGAGGATGTTTTGGAGTGTGATATCAGAGAGTGTTCGTTCTATTTTTTCTTCGAGCACTCGCCATACTTGATTGGTCTGACAGTGGCTGACCTGGAGGCAGGGGAGCTCACCTTTGACCGGTGGCATAAACATTTTGATTGGACCGTCGAGGACGCGCAGCACATCCCAGGCGTTGATTTTTTCAATAGGCTTGGCGAGGGCGTAACCACCGGACGTGCCTTTTTTGGCTTCGACAACCCCGCCTCGTCGAAGAATCTGAAGGATCTTCTCCAGGTAGTCCTCGGGGAGATGTTCGGTCTCCGCTATCGTATGGATAGAGAGAGTCTCTTTGGCCTGAGCCAAGGTCAGTACTGCCCGTAGCCCGTAGTAAGACTTTTTTGATACTTTCATAAATCGGACTAATTTAGTCTGATTTATAAGTTATCAGGGTTGATGGGACTTGTCAATCCTGATACTCTGTTATGGCTATGTTGGACGGAAAGAAGCCATTTTTGGGGTTTTGGGGAGAGCTCAAGAAGCCGTTTTTTGTGTTGGCGCCACTGGCCAATGTGACTGACCATGCCTTCCGACAATTTATCGTGAAATACAAAAAACCGAATGTGATCTGGACGGAGTTTGTGGCAGCTGATGGCTTGTGCCATCCCAAAGGACATGAGGTGCTGATTCGAGATCTCAAATTTTCCGAAAATGAACGGCCGATTGTGGCACAGCTCTTTACGGGACATCCAGAGAAAATGTTTGAGGCAGCCAGGCTCGTCAAAGAATTTGGTTTCGATGGCGTTGATATCAATATGGGTTGTCCTGATAAGAATGTAATGAAACAGGGTGCTGGCGCGGCTTGCATGAAAGATCCAGAGCTCGCCCAAAGAATTATCCGTGCGGCTATGGATGGAGTGCGAGCTGATGGCAAAGAGCCGATCCCGGTGTCGGTCAAAACTCGACTCGGGGTAAACAAGGATGATCTCGAAAACTGGCTTGCCAAGGTGCTTGAAACGAAACCAGCGGCCGTAACGCTCCATCTTCGCACTAAAAAGGAAATGTCACTCGTGCCAGCCCATTGGGAACGGATGGCGCGGGCAGTGGAACTTCGAAATGAGCATAGTCCAGAAACACGAATCCTTGGCAATGGTGATGTCAAAAGCGTGAGAGAAGCGCGAGTGAAGTGTGAGGAAACCGGTTGTGACGGTGTGATGATCGGGCGTGGAGTATTTGGCAATCCGTGGCTCTTTGACGAAGGTAAACAGACAGTCACTGTGCGCGAGCGATTGGAAGCCACGATTGCGCTGACAGAACTTTTTGAAACTACCTGGGGCGACACTAAAAGTTTTGAAATCCTCAAAAAACATTTTCAGGCCTATATCGTCGGTTTCTCGGGGGCCAGAGAACTCCGGAATGAACTGATGCTGACCTATTCGGCGCTTGCAGTAAAAGAAAAAATCGGCCAATTTATCAAAGAAAAGGGTCAGTGGATAGATGGGAGCCGGGTAGAGCTTTTCTAAGGTCTATCGAGCCTATGGTATACTAATTCTTGCAGGCCTATGAGTTTTCGAACGCGTCATAAAAAAATCTATTTTGCCTGGGTCATTGTCTCGGCACTGGTGGCGCTTTCGATGGTAGTCTTTTTGTTGGCGCCCCTTTTTATGTATTAATTGCTCACTATGCGTTGGCGGCCGATTCTTCTTCGCCTGGGAGTAGTACTGCTTCTTATCGGTGGAGGCTTCATGGGATACCGGAGCTACGAGGAACATAAACGAAATGCCCAGATTCAAAGTGAGATCGACATACTTCAACAGGAGGCAGAAAAAATTCGTCGTGAAAACGAGACTTTAGTCGAGCGAATAGAATACTTCGCGTCGCCCGATTTTCAAGAACAGGAAGCAAAGAAAAAGTTAGGTTTGCGGCGGCAAGAGGAAAGTGTGATGGCTATACGTGAAGATCCGAGTTTGGTCCTGTCTCCGATGGAAAAGATGAGTGAGGCCAAGGAACAGGTTCAGGTGAAAGGAACTATCCCTAATTATCAAAAGTGGTGGCGACAGTTTTTTCATTCCAGTAAATAAAAACCAAACACTATGACTGAAGAAAATACATCATCTCCATCTGTAACTCGTATTCGCCCTCGAACACTTGTCCTAGCTATCAGCGGTTTATTGGCTATCTTGGTTACTATGTTCTTTGTAGCGTACTACCGTTATACCGATAGCTGGTTCGGCCACTTTGTTGGTGAGCGCTTGCCGTTTCCGGTGGTGATGCTTGAGAATGACATAATCGTGGAGTCACGAGTATTGGCTGAAAACGTGACGTCGATCAAACGTTTTTATGAGTCTCAAGATTTTGGGCAAGTGGGTATCCGCGTGGATTTTTCTACCGACGAGGGGAAGCAACGACTTAAACTTCGTGAACGCGACCTTTTGAATAAAATGCTTGAAGACGCCGTGGTGAAGCAGCTGGCTCAAGAAGCGGGAATTGTCATCACCGGAGAGCAGGCTCGGCAGGATGTCGATAAACGACTCCAAGAATATGGTTCAGCGGATAAGGTAGAAACAAGTATCGCGCGGCTTTATGGATGGACGATGCGTGATTTTGAAGAGAAAGTAGTACTTCCTAGCCTGTATGAAGAAGCCCTGGCTAAAAAGTTTGAAGGAGAGATAACTAATGAGAAGGCCAAGGCGACGATTGAAGCTGCTGATAAAGAATTGAAGCATAATGCTCTTTTCAAGGCAGTGGTAGAAAAGTATTCTGATGGCCGCACCAAAACTGATGGCGGTGATTTAGGCTGGTTTACCCTGGAAGACTTAGCACCAGAATTGCGTAGCCCGGTAGATGTAGCCAAAATTGGTGTTCCGACGAATGTTATCGAGAGTAGTCTCGGCTATCACATCATTCTGGTAGAAGAAGTAAAAAACGAAGATGGGAAGCGTCTGCATCATCTTCGTCAGGTATTCGTCCGCAAAGAAAATTTTCCAGATTGGCTTATGGAGCAGATTCGAGAACATCGGGTGCGCGTGCTACTTCCAGACTATCAGTTTGACCAGGGGACGGGCCGGATAGATTTTCGTTCACAAGCGATGAAAGATTTCGAAGCTAAACTTATCGCTAATCCCGATCATGACCCACTTTTCTTCTACTAGGGTTCTTGTGTAATTTTTTCTTTCATAATTTTATGGGTAACCTTTCTCCACTGGGAACAGAAAAAGAGCCAACGATTTACGTGCCACAACCAACTGCTTGTCATCACTATCGAACCCCATGGGTACTTATCGTCGGGGTAGCGCTTATCTCAGGTATCATCGGCGGACTAGCTAGCCGAGGTGGGGCGCTGCCACATTGGCTTGGGACGCTGACTCCCAAAAACGAGCTCGGGCTTGAAACAAAGAGCGAACATACTAGCATCCCACTTCCAGCGGAAGACGAGAAAATTGTCCGAGTAGTTGAAGACAATAGCAAAGCAGTAGTCAGTATTGTCATCAGCAAGGATGTGCCGAAGTACCGTAATCTTCGCTCGCCGTTTGGTGGCTTCTTTCCATTTTTTCAAGAGGAACTCCGCGAAGAAACGGGAGTCACTGAACGTCAGCAGGTAGGGAGTGGCAGTGGTTTCCTTGTTTCGGAGGATGGTTATATCGTAACCAACAAACATGTTGTGTCCGATCCGGCCGCTGAGTACACGGTGATTCTGAGTGATGATACCGAATATCCGGCCAAAGTATTGGCCCTCGCTCCCAATAATGATATTGCGGTGATCAAAATTGAAGGCAATGCTTTTCCTGCTCTTACGCTGGGAGATTCAGATCAGTTGCGGGTTGGTCAAACAGTCATCGCGATTGGAAACCCTTTGGGTGAGTTTGCCAACTCAGTTTCGCGAGGTATCGTCTCTGGTCTCGGACGGAGTGTAACGGCGGGTTCTGCTTTGGGAGAAACGGAAACGCTGCAGAATATTATTCAAACCGACGCAGCTATCAATCCAGGGAACTCTGGCGGACCGCTTTTTGATATCGATGGGCGGGTGATTGGAATCAATGTGGCGGTGGCTCAGGGAGCCGAGAATATTGGTTTTGCCCTGCCAGTGAATTCGATTAAACGAGTAGTGGATGAAGTTAAAACAACTGGCAGGCTCTCAGTGCCATACATTGGCGTACGGTATGTACTGCTTGATGAAGCAGTGGCCGAAGAATATGGACTGGAAATGGATCATGGTGCGCTCATCCTTCGGGGAGAACGCATGACCGACCTTGCGGTGATCCCTGGTTCGCCTGCCGACAAAGCTGGACTCATTGAGAACGATATCATTCTCGAGATTGATGGCAAGGAAATTAATACCGAGAACACACTAGGTAATGCTATCGCTGACAAGCGAGTCGGGGAGGAGGCAACACTCAAAGTTTGGCACAAAGGCGATATCAAGATGGTTACCCTCCGTCTCGAAGAACGAAAGTAGCTACAGGCAGGAAGATAGCAGTTGAGAGTAAAGGAGGGTGTAATGAAAAGGGCTTACTTGGGTGTCCTTGCTTTATCAAGAAGTATTCTATTAGCACTCTTGCATTGAGAGTGCTAATTTGATAAAGTGGAGGTGCAAAATAAGTACGCTTTATGAATATCCAAAATTTCACCCAAAAAAGCCAAGAAGCCTTGCGGCAAGCGCAGGAAATTGCGCTCTCGCGTGAACACCCAGAACTTCAGTCAGTACATCTTTTTTATGCCCTTCTTTTGCAGGATGAGTCGATAGTGCCTGTCGTGGTGAAGCGACTGACTGAGGAGAGCGAAGTACTGCAGGGGAAAGTACTCGACCTCTTGGATCACCTCCCGACAGTGAAACAGGGGAATACGGGCCAACTCCTCCTCTCGCCAGAACTCGCTCGGGTGTTGGCTGAGGCCGAAAAGATTATGGTGACCATGCAGGATAAGTTTGTATCGACCGAGCATTTACTCCTCGCACTGCTTCAGATTTCTCGCACTCTTCGAGAGTTGGCGGGATCTTTTGGTCTGACGCCTGAGTCGGTGCTTGGCATCTTGCGCGAAGTCCGGGGCAGTACGCGGGTGGAGAGTGACCGGCCAGAAGCGAGTTATCAAGTACTCGAGAAGTATGCCGTCAATCTGACAGCACTCGCTCGGGAAGAAAAACTTGATCCAGTCATCGGCCGCGATGAAGAGATTCGTCGAGTGATGCAGATCCTCTCACGCCGGACCAAAAACAATCCGGTATTGATCGGAGAACCAGGGACGGGGAAGACGGCGATTGCTGAAGGGTTGGCACAGCGCATTGTGTCAGGTGATGTGCCAGAAAGCCTCAAGGGGAAAGACGTGATCTCGCTTGATCTCGGGAGTCTTCTCGCTGGGGCCAAGTTTCGGGGTGAATTCGAAGAACGGCTCAAGGCGATACTCAAAGAAATCGAACAGAGTGCGGATCGCTTTATTCTCTTTATTGATGAATTGCATACCCTGGTTGGTGCCGGAGCGACTGAAGGGGCGCTTGATGCTTCCAACATGTTGAAGCCAGCTTTGGCACGCGGAAAATTACGTTGTGTGGGAGCAACGACTTTGAAGGAATACCAGAAATATATCGAAAAAGATGCGGCACTTGAACGACGTTTTCAGCCGGTTTACGTGAGTGAGCCAAGCGAAGAGGATACGGTCGCAATCTTGCGCGGCATTAAAGAAAAGTACGCACTTCACCATGGGGTTAATATTACCGATGCGGCGCTTGTCGCGGCAGTAACGCTTTCGAGTCGCTACATTACGGATCGGTTTCTTCCAGATAAGGCGATTGACTTGGTGGATGAAGCTGCATCGTTGCGGCGGATGGAAATAGAATCGATGCCTGAAGGATTGGATAAACTAGAACGAAGCATTCGGCGGCTTGATATCGAACGGCTCGCGTTGGAAAAAGAGAAAACCAAAGATAGCAAAGAAAAAGTAAAAAAAATAGCGGTGGAATTGGCCAAACTCCGTGAAGCTTCGCAGGTGCTTTCGCTCCAGTGGAAATCGGAAAAAGATGTTATTACCGGATCGAAAAATCTGAAGGAACAGATTGAAAAGCTGCGCGGGGAGGCGGAGATGGCAGAACGGCGAGGCGAGCTTGATCGAGTGGCCGAGATTCGCTATGGCAAAATTCCAGCCTTAGAACAGCAGATCAAGACGTCCGAGAAGAAGCTTCAGAATTTGCAGCGGAAGGATATGTTGCTCAAGGAAGAAA
Organism: uncultured Bdellovibrionales bacterium; assembly: GCA_964597355.1. Taxonomy (GTDB): domain Bacteria; phylum Patescibacteriota; class Minisyncoccia; order Moranbacterales; family UBA1568; genus SSEF01. The sequence continues at coordinate 60,847 of CAZQWS010000001.1, read as the reverse complement.
TTACCGAAGAAGATATCGCTGCTGTCGTGTCACGGGCAACGGGTATTCCTCTAAACAAGATGCTCAAGCGCGAGACTGAAAAACTCGTCATGATGGAAAAGGAGTTGGCAAAGCGAGTGGTGGGGCAAGACGAAGCGATTAGGGCGGTGGCCAATGCTATTCGCCGCTCGCGGGCAGGACTCTCGGATGAACGTCGACCGATTGGATCGTTTATTTTCCTTGGTCCGACTGGTATTGGGAAAACCGAGCTCGCCAAAGCTCTGGCGGAATTTCTGTTTGACGATGAAGACGCGCTTATCCGTATCGATATGAGCGAATACATGGAACCGCATGCGACGGCAAAACTTATCGGGTCGCCTCCGGGTTATATCGGCTATGAAGAAGGCGGGCAGCTGACCGAACGGATTCGACGACGGCCCTATAGTGTGCTTCTCTTCGATGAGATTGAAAAAGCTCATCCGGACGTTTTCAATGTTCTCCTTCAAATTCTCGATGATGGTCGCTTGACGGATGCCAAAGGACGTTTAGTCAATTTCAAAAACACGGTTATTATCATGACGTCCAATGTGGGGTCAGAAGCGATTACTCAGACTGCGCCGGCTTTGGGTTTTGCTCTCGACCGTGAAGTCAAGACTCTCTCGGAAGAAAAGATGCAGGCAATCGTTGAGGAGCGGCTACGGGCTACCTTCAAACCAGAGTTCCTCAATCGTATCGACGACATTGTAATCTTCCATCCGCTCTCCCAAAAAGTTCTGTTGTCGATTGTCGACCTCCAACTCGAACGGGTAACGGGGCGCCTCAACACTCAAGGTATTCACCTCCACTTTACGACCAAACTCAAACAGTGGCTCGTTCAGAAGGGCTATGATCCGCTCTATGGTGCAAGGCCGCTGAAGCGCCTCATCCAAACAGTGATCCTGGATCCACTGGCGCTTGACCTACTCGAAGGGAAACTCAGCCAAGAAGGCATCATCGACGTGACGGAACGCAGTGGCAAAGTGGTGTTTGTAAAAAGTAAAGAAAAGGACTAAGATAGGCCGTGATATGATGTAACTATGCTGTTTCATTTTACTGTTCTCTTCTTCTCAGTCCTATTCTTTGTCTCGCTTCTCATTATTAGTGAGCGGTCGATTGTACCGGCCTGGAGTTTTTTTCTTATTACTTCGGGCAGTCTTATTACACTTTCGATTATTGCTGCCAAGAAACTGACCGGCTATTGGTATACGGCGTACTTGCCAAGTACGCTTGCTTTTAGTGTGCCACTTCTCCTCTCCCTTATCGACCGGGGCTTTGAAACGCGTGCCTTCATTACCATCGCTTCGATTATTTATTACGGAGCGCTTCTTGGGATCTACCGATTACGTCAAAACGAACGAGACAAGACCGCTCGGGCCATGCTGAACCTGGCGGCACTTTCCAGCCTTTTTTTTGTCTTTACCGCAATCTATGGACTCTACATCAATTACGAAGTGCACCTCACTATCCTTCTGTCTGTCTTCTTTATCGTAAGCTTTTTGGTGGCCTTCCACACACTTTTTACCGCCTGGGAGCCAAAGGATACTAAGCTCATTCTCCTTACGGCTTTTACAATCGGTATGCTCATGATGGAGCTTATTTGGGTGGTACACTTTTGGCCATTTGGTTACCTCACGGTTGGGGCAGCGATGCTTATTAACTTTTTCCTCTTGTGGAAAATTAGCTTCGATCTTATCCGTGGCCAATTCGTATTGAAGAACGCTCTCCAGGAAAGCGTCATGTTGCTCTTTTTGCTAGCTCTTCTTGTTATGACTTCCCCCTGGAATTTGGTTGTATAGGGAAGAGAGGTCAGCACAACGACCCGAACTGGGCGGCTTGATCGTTCGAGGAAAAGATGCTACTATCACCACTTATACGTATATGGCTGCCTTTTTGGAAACATTTCTGTGTTGCATAAAACCTTGGCTTTCTTGGGGTGCCAAAATCGTTTTTCTCTTTGTGTTCATGAGCCTGGGCATCCTCGTTTTTGAATGGAAAGTTTTACCATGGCTCGCTTCAGAAGACTGGGCTAGTCGCATGGGGATCGTTCCCAAGCTTGGTGAACGGGTGACAGTGATTGAGCGAAAGGAGTCCGTCAGTATCACTCAGGACGAAAACATTGAGCGCATGGTCGCTCTCTATGGTTCGGTAGTCGTCGGCGTGCTGGAAGAAACCGTACCGAAAGCTGAGACTTTGGCTCTTGCACTTGGGCAATCCCGCAGTACTTCTGGCGTCTTGGTCACAAATGATGGGCTTTTGGTAACGTACCGGGAGCGGGAACCTACACCTGGCCAAAATCACTACACAGTTTTTTTGGGTGATGGTCAAAAGAAAGAAGCACAGGTAGCTGGTTACGACGCTCTGACGAACCTTTTGTACCTTCGAGTGGAAGGAATGAATACTCCAGCCATAGCTTTTACCAATTCGGCTGACGTAAAACCTGGTCGTCGCTTTGCACTTTTGTCGCGGACCAATGAAACAACTCTCTCAGTAATGCCAAGTGTAGTGGGGAGTTATGAACGAACCTGGAATCTCGCCCCGCAAACCGTCGCTTCATCAGAAGAATGGGAAGGGGTCTATAGCTTAGGAACGTCGGTTACAAATGGCGTACCTGGAAGCCCGGCACTTCTTTTGAATGGAGAAGTAGCGGGAGTACTCGGTGCCGTACGGGTGGATGGAACGACACAGTTATTTCTTGTCCCGGCCAAGGCTCTTCGGGATTCTTTGGATCGGCTGATTGCCGGGAAACTGACTCGGCCCGTAGCAGGGATTTATTATCTGACGATTACGCCTCTCATAGAACAAACGCTTGGTCTCGCTCGTGATCGGGGAGCTCTCGTGTATAGTCCTTCAGAACGCACGGGTCTTTCAGTCTTGGCTGGATCTCCAGCAGCTCTCGCAGGACTGCAATTTGGGGATATTATCATTGCCGTCAATGGAGTGGAGATCAACCTTGATCTCCCGCTTTCGGTCGCCATCGGTCGGCTGAAGCCTGGCGAGAATGCCACGCTCAAAATTATCCGTTCTGGGGTGGAGCGCGAGCTTTCTCTCTCGCTGTGATAGAATAGAATACAGAAAACAGTAAACAAAAAACAATAAACAGGGGACAAAAAAAGAAAAGATGAGTAGCTGATTCTTTTTTGTCTTTTGTTTTCTTCTTATTGCTTACTGTTTACTGCTTATTGTTTACTGATTTATCTATGCGTCAATCGAATCTATTTACCCGAACCAGTAAGACCGCTCCCAAAGACGAAGTGAGTAAAAATGCCATCCTTCTCTCCCGGGCCGGCTTTATTCACAAAGAAATGGCGGGGGTGTATGCGTATACGCCACTTGGGCTTCGGGTACTCGAAAACATCAAACGCATTGTGCGCGAGGAGATGGATGCTATTGGTGGACAAGAACTTATCATGACTAATCTGCAACCCAAAGAAGCCTGGGAAACAACGACGCGTTGGAGTGATGAGGTAGTGGATGTGTGGTTCAAGACAAAGCTGAAGGATGGGGTTGAACTTGGTCTCGCTTGGTCACATGAGGAACCAATCATGCGGATGATGAGTCATTTTGTTTCAAGCTATAAAGACTTACCAACAAGCGTTTATCAATTTCAAACAAAACTGAGAAACGAACTGCGGGCAAAAAGTGGGATTATGCGTGGCCGAGAGTTTGTAATGAAAGACATGTACTCGCTTCATGCGAGTGCGGAAGACCTTGACCAGTACTACAACAAAGTTATCGATGCTTACAAGCGAGTGTACGAAAGATTAGGCTTGGGTAAAGATACGTACGTTACCTTTGCGAGTGGAGGGGCTTTCACCAAATTTAGCCATGAGTTTCAAACTATCTGTGATGCAGGCGAAGATATCCTCTATATCCATCGCGAAAAAAATGTTGCTGTGAATGAAGAAGTGCTGGATGCTGCGGTAGAGGAACTTGGGATCAAAAAAGAAGAAATGGAAAAGGTAAAAAGTGCTGAAGTAGGCAATATCTTTAATTTTGGCACTGAAAAAGCGGAACAAATGGGCATTAATTTTAAGGGAAGCGATGGTAAGGAACATCCTGTTTACTTGGCCTCCTACGGCATTGGTATTACCCGGGCTATGGGGGTAATTGTTGAAAAATTTGCTGATGATAAAGGACTCGTATGGCCAAAATCAGTGGCGCCCTTTCAAGTCCATCTCGTCTCGCTCGGAGTGAATGAAGCAGCTGACAAACTCTACAGTGAACTTGAGGAAGCGGGGATTGAGGTGCTCTATGATGACCGTGATACGAGTGCGGGAGAAAAGTTTACCGAAAGTGATCTCCTCGGTATCCCGCTGCGTATCGTCATGGGCAAGCGCTCACTTGAAAGTGGTAAGGTAGAAGTGAAAGAGCGTGCCAATGAAGTAGTGAAAGAAGTAGCCATTTCAGAAGTGGTAGCATATTGCCAGCAATAAAGCTCTATGGAAAAAAACAAAGCTAAGGAAGAGGCAAAGGAACGGATTATTATCTCGCTGGGGGGATCGCTCTTGGTTCCGGAGTCAATCGATGCTATCTTTGTAGCTAATTTCAAAAAGTTTATTGTTGACCATATCGGGGATGGGTACCATTTCATTTTGGTGACGGGTGGTGGCAAGACAGCGCGCAAGTACATCGAAGCGGCAGCGACCGTGACCAAGATTAATGATGAGGACAAAGATTGGCTTGGAATTCATGCCACGCGCATGAATGCGCATCTCGTCCGTACGATTTTCCGTGAATATGCTCATCCTCGGATCAATACTAATCCTCATGACCTTGAAGATTTTTACTCTGCTTCAGAACCAATTCTCGTCGCGGCTGGCTGGCGTCCGGGCTTTTCGACGGATTTTGACGCTGTAGTTCTTGGGAAATACCTGGGTGTGAAGCGAATCATCAACCTGTCCAATATTGAGCGGGTCTATGACAAGGATCCCCGGACGAATGCTGATGCGAAGCCGTATGATCACCTGACCTGGAAGGCGTTTCGAGATATTGTCGGCCATAAATGGAATCCTGGCATGAATGCCCCGTTCGATCCGATCGCTTCCAAAATGGCTGAAGAAGAAAAAATGGAAGTAGCCGTCATGAATGGTGGCGATCTCGAAAATACGGCTAACTATATTGCTGGCAAGAAATTTGTAGGAACGATCATTAAGGATTAACGTATGATGGTGAAGGAAGTGGTATTGGCATCCCCACGAGGGTTTTGTGCTGGTGTCAGTCGGGCAGTGAAGGCAGTGGAGGATACGCTCGAGATTTTTGGCGCGCCAGTCTATGTGAAGCATGAAATTGTGCACAACAAAAATGTCGTTGAACGTCTTTCGAAGCTCGGGGCGGTTACGGTAGAGGAACTTCGAGATGTTCCCGAAGGATCAGTGGTGGTTTTTTCGGCCCATGGTTCACCGCAAACGCACTATGCTCTGGCTCGCGAACGAAAACTGCGGCTTATTGATGCCACCTGTCCACTCGTCACCAAAGTCCATCTGGAGTTTCAGCGGTATATCAAGGATGGCTATCAAATTATTTATATCGGGCATGCGGGGCATCCGGAAGGGATTGGTGTGCTCGGAGAAGTTCCGGAAGCAATGGTCCCGCTTGTTGAAACCGTAGCCGAGGTTGAAGCCTTGACGTTACCTACAACGGATAAAATGATTTACCTTACACAGACGACACTCTCAGTTGATGATACCCGTGAAGTGATCATTGCTCTCAAAAAGAAGTATCCGACGATAATCGCTCCGCCACTTCAGGATATTTGCTATGCGACGACCAATCGTCAGGAAGCCGTGAAGGGACTGGCGAAAGAGGTTAACCTCGTTTTGGTGGTAGGATCGCACGCTTCTTCCAATTCTAACCGCTTGGTTGAGACAGTAAGAGCTATGGGTACGCAGGCACAGTTGATTGATAGTAAAGAGTATATTGATCCCCAATGGCTTGAGGGGGTGGAGCGAGTCGGTGTCACAGCTGGGGCCAGTGCTCCAGATGATGTGGTGCAATCTGTGGTCGCCTTTTTTGTAGACCAGGGAGCAGTAGCGAGAGAACTTACGGTAAAGCCTGAAGCGATGCAGTTTGCCGAACCACTTGAGCTGATGCATATCCGTAAAGAACGAGCTTCTGCTCCATAGTATGCACATAGCGATTCAGGCTAGTGATTTGGATCATGCGCGGATCGATGGGACGCGGGTGTACTTATTTGAGCTTCTAAAACGTTTTGGACAACTCAATACGAGCGATACTTTTGCACTGTATCATAAGGGAGTATTTAATCCTGTACTGACCCCGCCTCCCTTTCAGAACTATACCGTGGAGTCTTTGCCCTTTCCAAAAGCGTGGATGCAAACCCGGTTTGCGTGGGAGATGTTTACAAACAAACCCAGCAAACTTTTTCTTCCTATCCAAGCGGCTCCTCTTTGTCTCCCTAATGGTCTTGAGGTAACAGCTACTATCCACGATCTGGCCTGGAAGCGTTTTCCAGAAACGTTTCCTCTGCTGGATCGGCTCAAACTTGATCTCATGCTTTCGACCGTCGTTCGGCAAGCTGACAAGTTTATTGCTGTTTCTCATTCCACCAAACGAGATCTTTTGGAATTCTTTCCTCACCTTTCCGAATCAAAAATCAAAGTCATTCATCATGGTTTTGATGCTGACTTCTTTGGTAAGCGTTTGTCTCAAGAGGAGCTTACTGTTAAGCTTACTCACTACCAACTACTCACTACCAACTACTTTCTGTATGTTGGAGCATTGCAACCGCGGAAAAACCTCGTTCGTTTGATCGAAGCTTTTGAGCAGGTGAAAGCCGAATGTCCAGATATGAAGCTGGTGCTTGCTGGTGAAGCGGCCTGGCTTTCGGATGGGATTCTCCAGGCAAGAGAACGGAGTAACTATCGCGACGATATTCTCCTTACCGGGAGAGTAAGCTTTGAAGATTTACGAGCGCTTTACCAAGGAGCTCGGGCCTTTGTATTTCCATCTCTCTATGAAGGCTTCGGTATTCCAATTCTTGAAGCCTTTGCGTCGGAAATCCCAGTGCTTACGGCGCATAACTCGAGCCTCTCTGAAGTGGCGGGTGATGGGGCGTTGTACTGTGACGCTCAGGATGTAAGCGACATTGCCAAAAAGATGAAGCAACTGTGGCAGGATGAAACTTTGCGAAAGAATCTTGTTGAGAGGGGTAATGAACAACTCAAACACTTTTCTTGGGACCAATGCGCTCGTGAAACAATGGAGTGTATACTTGCCTAGTCGGATTTTTTGTGCGATACTGTGATCGCCGTTTTGCGGCGTTTTTTCTTTACTTTTTATGGGACGCGATAACGTTGTTTTGCGATTCGACAATGTCAGTTTTGAATATCGACACGGCAAACCTATTTTGGATGAGGTAAGTTTTAGTTTGCGCCGGGGAGCCAAGTTTACTCTCATGGGCCAAAATGGGGCCGGCAAAAGTTCGCTCTTCAAGCTCTTAACCGGTGAACTCCAGCCTCAGTCGGGTCGGATCTCGCTTGATTCGGGAAGTACCGTGGCGATCGCTCGACAGGTGATTCCGCGTGATGAACTAGACCTTTCTGTGCAGGACTTTTTTACTCGCTATACCGATGTACCGGAATGGGAGCTTCCGAGGAAAATCCAAGAAGTGCTCGAAGTGGTGCATCTTCCCGTGGCAGATCTCGAGAAAAAGATTCGTCAGTTTAGTGGTGGTCAGCAAGCACGCCTCCTCCTCGCTTCGGCCCTTATCCAGGAACCGGATATTTTGCTTCTCGATGAGCCGACCAATAATCTTGATGCTGATGGCATTGCCCATCTCACCCAGTTTCTTATTGAATACGAAAAAACTTGCCTCGTCATTTCTCACGATGCTGATTTCTTGAATTCTTTTACCGAAGGCGTGCTCTATCTCGATGTCTTTACCCATGTCATGGAACAGTACAATGGGGACTACTATACCGTGGTCGAAGAAATCGCCAAACGCATTGAGAAAGCCCAAAGTGAAAACGTGCGTTTGGAACGAACGATTCAAGAGAAAAAGGATCAGGCCAATGTGTTCGCCAACAAAGGTGGAAAGCTGCGTGCCGTCGCCAAGCGCATGCGTACGTTGGCAGACGAGCTCGAAGAAAACAAAGTAGATGTACGCCGCGAAGACAAGACCCTCTCGCCTTTTACAATCGAGTGCAATAATATCGTCGGGCCAATCATTGATATCAAAACCGTCTCAGTGCAGGGGATCTATGGTCCAGCAGTGAAGCAGGTCAATATGGTTTTGAAACGCAATACCCATCTCCTTGTGACGGGACCGAATGGGATTGGCAAAAGCACCTTCCTCGAAGCGCTGGCTCGTGGGGATAGTGAACGGGCTATCATTACTTCGGGCGTCAAAGTGGGCTACTACCGTCAGGACTTCTCGAGTCTCGATTTCGACAAAACCGTGGGCGAGGAACTCATGGCGGTGATGCAAGACAAGAATATGGAAGTGGTGTATCAAACAGCGGCTAAGTTTCTTATCCCAGCTGAACTCGTCAAAAACAAAGTGGAGAGTCTCTCTGAGGGACAAAAGGGTTTGCTTATGCTCGCTAGGCTCTATGTCGAGAAGCCAGAACTCCTCATCCTCGATGAGCCGACCAATCATATCAATTTCCGCCATGTACCGGTGATGGCCGAAGCGTTCAATGACTACAAAGGGACCATGATTTTGGTTTCCCACGTGCCTGATTTCGTCGCCAGTATCCGTATCGACGAAGAGCTTGACCTCGCCAAACTTTCTTAAGCTTCTTTTTCTCGAAGAACCTGACTGAAGAGCCACCAGAGAATGAGATAGGCGATGAAGAAGATAATGACGCCAGCAAGGGTGAAACGGGCGAGAGAAAGAGCGATCAAGATGAAACAAAATCCCCAGACTCCTACGGTGAGGAAGCGGGGAGTTTTTGTTTCGTCTGTGGGAAGATTGAGCTCTTTTTCGAGAAAGAGATAGAACACGGTGCCCAGGACGAGGATGGCGAGAAAATTCGCGAGTGAGAGACGAATGGTAATAAAGGTAGGGAGCAAAGTTTCGAGAGCAAAGAGGACCAAGAAACCGATCCACAGCACGAGGAGGAGTTCAAGGAGAAGCGCGGCCAAGATGGCGAGCATCCCGCTTTGTTTCCACGTAGCTATTTTTTGCTGGAGGGAAGAGAGCATACGGAAAGGGTTATGGTTGTGGAGCGAGACCGAAACGAACGAGGATGCGTTGTTTCACTTTTGCGACGAGGGTTCGGGCATTGTCGAGCGTGAGATGGGTATTGAACGCAAGGTTGAGGGTCTCTATTTCAAACGCTTGGTCCGTACTTCCGAGCGTGAGTTCATAGTCAAATCCGGCATTATCCCGGAAACGCTCGAGGAGTACTTCACAGCGATACGTGCGCGGGAAGATACCAGCTTCGGGATTGCATGAGACGCTTTCGTCGCGGTCGCTTGTGCGAGTAGGGATAGGCCGCTGCTCTCTTTCGAGGAAAGCACGGTACGCTGCGTCAGCGATCACTCGGCGTTTCCCGCCTTCGACGATGAATACTTCCTCTGTATCGAGATCGCGGAAGAGCGTGCCATCGGCATGCGGCGTATTGAGAAGGATGATGCGACCGCGTTCATAGAGACCGAGTTCTTCTTCGCTAGCACTCTTCACGTCTTCGAAACGGTAACCGAGGGCGAGGAGGATTTCAGCGCTCCCGATAGGACGGATTTCAGTGGGGCTCGTCACGACAAAGACTCCGTCGGCAAAAGAAACGAGGGAGCCTATCCGGAAACCGATTTGAGTTTCTGCACGAGGGAAGCGACTCAGGGCATTGGTATCCACATCGATGACTGGCTGCTCTTCATCAAAGCGGGAGCGATAGGCGGCTTCGCTTATAAAAGGGAAGAGGGTGTTGTTTTCAAACACGTAATAGGTGTCACCACTCCGCACGATGGTTTCTCTCTGGACAGCATCGATAGGCTCGCCCAAAGGAAGCAGGAGAGAGCGGTAAGCCCGGCGGAGCGTGGCAGTGGGAGCTTGGGGCAAGGCCGAGTCGTCTTCGAGCGTAAAGCGGATCGTCGCCGAAGAAAAATCCCCGAGGAGGCTCGTATTGGCCACCATGTTTTGGTCTGGACTGACTTTGCCGGTGGTGAGGGGGGTAGTGTCAGGAGCGCGAGGTTCGATGATGGTATTACGGCTACTCCCTGGATTATCGAAATCAAAACTTTGGGTGATGGTAGGGAAGAGTAGCGAGAGAATAAAAGCGCCGCCACCAAAAACAATCACGATCCAAAGGAGCACTCGGAGGCGTCGGTAGAGAAGGCTCTGTGATTCGGGAATAGGGAGGGGAGATCGGAACATATTATTTGAGTTCAAACAAAGTAGCTTGGGATACCTGTTTGGTATTGGTAGGAGCGCCTTGGTCATGGGCAGTGAGGGTCGAGCGGGGGAAAGTGATCACCTCACGTTCGGTTAGTTGTTCGCCCCAAGTGACTTTGGCCCACTCAGTGTGTTCGGTAGGGACGAGGAGGAAAACGCGTTCAAATGGTTCAGTGTTTAATCGATCGAGGTCTTCGGGATTGAAGAAGTATACGGCTTGTTCCTCAAAGAGCGCGCTCATTGGTCCAGCGAGAAGACGGAAGGGGTCGCCTGAAACTAACCGGTCGATGAGGATGAGGTCACGGCTCCCAAAGCGTTCGGCGAGCTCAGTGGTTACAGCATAGAGGCTCGAGTACTCATCGGCTTGCCATGCAGCTCGAGCAGCCGGATAATGCACGACGAGGAGAAAAAATGCCACGACAAAAATAATCGTTTGCGAACGGAAACGAGGGAAATGCGCTTCGACGAAATGCCATAGGTAGATGGTAAAGAAGACAAAGGTCGGCCACAAAGTGAAGTAGTAACGGCGGAGCATCCAAGGATGATCGGGTGTGATGTGGGCATCGACGAGGTAAATGAAAGTAGGCAGAGCGAGAGCAAGGATGATGAGGGTCTCGCGTTTCTCTCGCCACAAAGCGAGCCCAATCCCCACGCCACCGAGGATAAAAACAGCAATAAGCCCGTACTGGCCAAAGATGGCGAAAATGGTTTCTGAGGGCACTGTCGTACTTGAAGCGACCCCGTTTCCTAGCACGGTGAGTTCTTGCCAATTCTTCATAACCGCCTTCCCGATCATTTTGTAGAAAGGCAAGTTGATAAAGAAATCACGGAGAAAAATAAAACCGAGGATGAGAGAGGGGAGGATGAGGCGACGGAGGGGTGACTCGAGGAGGAAGGTACGGAGCGGTCGGGTCAAACCAATGATAAGGAGGGTAATGCCAAAGAAGACAAAGCCTTCGATCCGGGTAAAGAGGAAGAGGCTCGCGGTGAGGAAGGTGAGGCTATGCCAAGTCCTGTCAGTCGGATGACGGCGAAGGAGAATGAGGGAATAGCCGAGGATAAGGAAAAGCGCGAGGGCGAGATGTTCACTCAAGGTCAGGTGGAGCATCCACGTGGGGAGAAAGGAGAGTGAGAAGAGGAGCGTCCCGACCAAGGCGGTGGTGGTACGAGTGAAGAGATGAGTGAGTTCAAAAAAGGTCCAAGCGGCGATGAGGAGAAGTAGGGTGTTGGCGATAGCGTATCCCGAGAGTCCGAGCCAACCGACAAAGCCAGCGAGCCAAGCGGTATAGGCGAGGGGGAATTGAGTGATGAGAGAACCAGCTTCGGTATAGGCAAAGCCCGGGAAATTGAGTGCGGTACCAACCCCATAAATCTCAAAGAAAGCTTGGGTGGCGTCAGTTGACCAATAGAGTTCATGGTTTTCGGCCAGGCGCCAGGCGGCTTCGGCGATCGAGCCCTGATCGCGGCCGGTGAAGATACTCGGTGTTTCACCGGCGAGATTGATCCACGCGGCGAGGATGATGGTAGCGAGGAGCCCCAGTCGGACCCAATCTTTCTCACGGATGAGTACCCCGAGAGCGCTCCCCAGGCCAAAGGCCAAAGGAATGAGGGCGAGAATAATGAGTGGCGTGTACATTCCCCCAAAGAGAGTGAGGATGAGAAGGAACGTGAGCGACAAAAGAAAACCCCCGGTGGCTTTGGCCCAGGGCGTCATGTTTTTCCACAAAATTGAGCTGTACCAGTGCATTTTCAGGAAATATTTCGTAAGTATTTTGGAAGCGAAACCCCGCATTCGAACAGTATTTACCATTACCTTGTGAAACCACTTTACCGAGTCTGTTCTGGTGCGGGGTCAAATCGCTCCATAATGGCTTTAGTATAGGCAAAAAGAGGGTGGAAATCAAATAAGTTTTCGTTTGATAAATACCTGAATTAGGCCTATATTTCAGTTGATGATCCTTACTGTAAGATTGTTATGCCAAAATTGCCAATATTCCGCTTATTTGGGGATGGTGACGCAAAGACAGAAGCCGAGATTCAGCCAAAACTCCAACTAAGAGATTGGATTGATTTAAAATCTTCTGAAAAAGAAATCGCTATAAAGCAGTTAGTTAACAATGGATGGCTCAACGAGTATTCGAAAGAATTGTTAACTACTATAAGTTACATGAATCATCATTTTCTAAGAGTGCTCCCGGGGAAGCGTTTACACGACGTGGAGCCAGAAAATTCTTACGATCGCTATAATCAAAAAGAGTATATTCAGATGAAAGCGGCTTATGAGGACTTTAAAGACGTATTACTTAATGAAAAATCAAGTTCGTTAGTTTACAGAATGCTTTCAAAGTTAGCGAGTGAGTATATTGATTGGACATATTACGATTGGGCAAGAAAAGCTGAAAATGACGAAAAAAGAGGCGAGAATCTAAACAAAGCTTTTGAAAAATTTAACAGATTAGCGAATTGTTTAAACCATATATTTGAACAATTTTCTATCAATATAGTGGTAACAAGGAGCGGATTTGTTCCACGACAAGATGATAAGATTTTAGAGGATATCTATATTCCAACACTAAATATACTTTCCGACCCAAAGTGGAAATCCGTAAGCGACGACTTAAAAATAATGTTCGAAAAATTTAAAAATAAGGATTACCAAGAAACAATCACAATAGCCCATAGAGCAGTTCAGAGATTTTTTCAGATTCTAGTCAGTGAGGAGGGGAAAAACGGCAAAGGAGAATTAAAAGAGCTATTTAGGATCGCAAAAGACCAAAACATCGTTTCTTCTGATCGTTTTGTTGAACCAATGATTGAAGTTATCAGTAAGTTTTTGCCAGCAGAACGAGCCAAGAAAAGTACCGCCAAACCAAATACAGAGTTGGTTAAATCTAGAGATGCTCTCCTCGTTATGAATGTATTGATGGTGTTATTCCAACACTGCTTACATAAATCTGATTAGAGCATAAACACATTCTAATTTCGCCCCATAAGTTCAGTACGAAAAAATCTATGCGGCAAATAATCCATCCTTTTGTTGCTTTCACACTTCTGCTTACTATCATTCTGGTTGTTTTGCTATTTACTATCCAAGAGACTGAGCGTACTAATCGTGAAATAGATTCTTCCATTTTCTCCTTTCCAGAGGTTCCAACTGAAAAACAGATTAGCGAGGCGGAATTTTTTCTGCCAGAAGATAGCATTATCGATACTAAAAACTGGGAGACATATACTGATAAAAAATACGGCTTTCAATTTCAATACCCAAGCGATTTAGAACTTCGTACAAGTTCGTCATACTCAGATGCTGGAGGAGAAAGAGGGATAACATTGGGATCAAAGAACTTTCCAATAGAAAAGTTCTGGATGAGTATGGGTGTTTTTGAGGGGTATAAACCTCAAGAACTCTATAGATATCTCGTTGGCGGAGCTGCTCCAGGCGAAATATTAGAGGCCATTGAAGCAGACATTAGTGGTCATCCAGTATATTTAGGAAAAGAAACCGTTGGTAAAAAGGATTTAGGTGGCATAATCAATTACACTTACGCAGTATCTCTATCTAATGAGACTGTTCTTTGGATAGATTTTTATGGTTTTCCAATTGATAGGGCGGGTGAAGAATGGAAATATCTTCCTATAGGTCAATCAATCATTCACTCGTTGAAGCTCAAGTAAGAAAGTTTTCACTAAACCAGCCTCAGCTTTGTCTCATAAGTTCAGCATTCAAAACTATGTATCTATTTCCTGTTTACGTAAAAGAATCAATCATTGAAGGGAAAGGCGTTTTTACTTTTCAGAAAATCAAGAAAGGTGAAGTTGTTTGGAAGTATGCTCCCGAGCATGATCAATCCATATCTGTGGAAGAGTATACAAAGCTTAGTAATGAAGAAAAAAAGTACTTGGAGAAGGTTGCTTATCTTTCAGCATCGTCAGGTAAGTATATTTTTCCTCCAGAAAATGATCCCGCGCTTTATACCAATCATGATCAAAAACACCATAACTTATCGGTGGTAGTCGATAAAAGTATTTCATCTGAACCATACTTTATAGCCAATAGAGACATCGAAGTTGATGAGGAACTAACCAACAATTACAACGAATTTGATGCGGCGATAGTTATGCTTAAAGAGAAGCCCGACTGGCTAGAATAACTTCACTTCGTCCTGCAAGCCTAGCTGATATACTCAGGTTATGTACGATCTGACATGGTTCAAAAAGAGAGCTCTAGAATCGCTTAAAAAACGAGAAGAAAACTTGTGGGATTATTCCGACTCGCTTCTTCTTTATTCACCACAAGGGCAGCAAGCTTACGAGTCTGCTCAGATTGATGAGTCTCCTTACGTTCAGTTGGTTACCAAAGACGAACATTTACATATACAATCAACAGTTGAAGCAGTATCTAAAATGCTTCCCTATGAGTTTGAATATATAGATTTGGGTCCCGGAACTGAACATAAAGAAAACTATTTCTTTCGTGAATTTCAAAAACAAAATAAAAAGTTTATATATACGCCAGTTGATATCAGTGAATACTTTTTAAATATAGCGAAAGATAATGCTGAGAAGCAGAATATCCAGGCAAATCCAATCCTATCTTCTTTTGAAGAATTACCCGATAATTTAAGCGATGCCGCTATCCCTCGTTTTGTGTCGTTAGTAGGACAGACTTTTGCTAACTATGAGTCTTCAAAGATTTTAAGCTTACTTGAAAAGATCGCAGGTAAAGATGGTTTTATCTGGTTAGATATGCAACTAAGAGAACGCGTAGATATTTCTAAATTGAAAGAAGTTTATCAAAAGTACGTGGCTCCAGCTTGTGACCAGAAGCTTAGTCTGCTTGGTCTAGAATTGGATGATGTTACTCAAAGACTAGCCAATGAGGAAATAGCTATTACCTGTAAACTACTGGCAGTTCCTAAAGCGCTTGAAGAGATGGGCTTGAAGATTGGGGATGAGCTTCGCCTTTTCCAATCTTATAGAAAAACAAAGGAAGAATTTGAAAAAGAATTACACGGTTTAAATTATAGTATTTTGGATAATGGGAATTCTTTTATTGGTGCCATCATAAGGACTTGAAGTCGTCCTAACTTTGTCCCATAAGCTCAGCCATTTTTTGGGAAATCTGGTACTCTAAGAACATGAGAAACAAGATTATTATTTCGGCTGTAGCCATCTCCTTATTTATTGGAGGAACTTTTTTTGTATGGAAAGAAAGGACTCTAACAACAAATCTACCTCAAACCGGTGAGGATAACCCAGAGCCGTTAGCTAGCATGAATACATGGAAGGCATACAAGAATGAGGAATACGGATTCGAGTATCAATTGCCTTCAGAGTGGGAATTAGATAATGCGTCTCTCTTAATGTCAGTCTTCTACTTCAAGACAAAAGACTTTAAGCCCGTGCTTTTAGGATATGCACCATCAAAAGAAAATGAGCCTATCTATTCAGTTGGTGAAATAAGCGTGTGGGTTTCCGATAATCCGAAGAATCTTTCAATTAAAGATAGGTATTTACGGTACGATGATGCATCTAGACTGCTTTTTGTTGATGAAGTAAAACAACAGTATAAAGAATCTAAGATTCATGGGAACGATTATATTGAGTTTGAACCCTACTGGGATCAAAATCCTAGTGAGAACTTTGGAGCTAATCACAAAATTTCTATTTTGAAGCTAGGGGAATATATTATCCAGTTTGAATATATCTACGGAGAGAGTGGAGATCCTTCTATTGAAGAGAATTTAAGGAGGGTAATAAACTCGTTTAGACTTTCATCACCAGATATAGCTGATTGGAAAGTTTATCGAAACGATGAATATGGGTTTGAGCTTAAGTATCCAGCAGATTGGGAGGCGCCAAAAAACTTTCAGAAGATAGGAGGCGTCCCGACGCTTCTCATAAGTCCGGAGAGTTACTTTGAGGGTTGTTGTACAGGATTAAAAATTGAAGTACGAGAGGGAGATTTGGAAGAAGTTCATAAAAAAATGCTCTTAGATTATCCAAAAGAAGATATCTTGTCAGATAAATTGATAAGTTTTAATGGAAATCAGGGTAGGGAAATAGTCTTTCTCACGCATTATGGAGATAAAAATGAAAGAGTATGGGCAGTGACTTTAAATAATGGAAAAAGCACGTCAGTGCTTCGTTGGGGTGATGGAGATAGTCTTGTAGATCAAGTTGTGGCTACCTTAAAGCTGAATAAATAGCTTTAGGATAGTAGTTTCGTTCTAAGATGGCTAAGAAACGTGTTATAATTATTTCAAGGGAACAGAAGTTCTCTTTTAACTCTATACAAAAGCAGATTTGTTTTATGAAACACTTTGGTGAACATTTGACGCTCGATGGCTACGGTGGCAATGCTGAGAAACTCAACAACAAAGAGTTGGTACTACGCTGTCTTCAAGAACTTCCTGACATGCTCGACATGCATATTTTGGCCGGTCCAGAAGTGTACTTCGCAGAGGGGAATGGCAAGAAAGACCCGGGTGGCTGGAGCGGCTTTGTCGTCATTGCCGAGAGTCATATTAGTATCCATACTTTCCCTGGACGGGGATTTGTCAGTATAGATGTGTATACGTGTAAAAACGGTTTATCAGTAGATCACGTGATCAATTATTTCGTAAAGCAGTTTGATCTCACGGATACCGAAGTGAACTTTATCGAACGCGGCAAGAAGTATCCGGAACAAAACCTGGCCAGTGAATGATAACCAGACGATATGTTTGAAAGCCAAACGATTGAACTCATTGGTAAACTCGCAGGACTTCTTTCATTTGTTGCTTTCATTCTCTACTATATTTCCATTGTTCAAGGCCGATCTCGCCCCAATCGAGCGACGTGGATAATCCTTACTATCGTAGGGATTTTAATTTTGTCCAGTTACTATGCCTCGGGAGCGAGAAACACGCTCTGGATTCCGGTCGCTTATACTATTGGGCCACTCATTGCGGCACTCTTGGCTTTCAAATATGGGGAGGGTGGCATGAGCCGACTCGATATCTTTTGCCTTGTTGGTTGTGGGGTGAGTGTTATTTTATGGATAGCAACTGACAGTCCATTCTTTACGTTGCTTATTAATATCGGGATAGACTTTCTCGGCATAGTGCCAACATTGGTGAAGAGTTTTGTTGATCCATGGAGCGAAGATCTCTTGGCGTGGTCGGTCACAGTCTTTTCCAATCTCTTGAATGTGGTCGCTATTGAAAAATGGGAATTCTCAATTGTGGTGTATCCTATCTATATGGTACTTGTGAACGGTTTTGTGGTTCTTTTTTTGCTTAAAAAGTTTTTACCTTTTAAAACGTATGGTAACCATTGACCGCAATTCAAAAATACTTTTTTGGGTCTTTGCTTTTCTTTTGGCGGGGTCTATCTTGTTTGCCGCTCATCGTTTTTTGGTAGCTAAGAATTTCTTTATTGATCTTAGTCAGATTGAGAGCCCTTCAGAGGAAACAGAGTCTGGAGAGGAAGCAGCTGCTCCAGTGGAAACTGAAGAGTAAATACTGTAAGCCCTTCTATGGAATCCAGTCCTCTCGCCCAGTTGGGACGGCATTATCTCGAGACGTATTATCCGAGTGACTTCGATGAACAGGCCTTTGGGGCTGCTTTGGTAGCTTTACGAGAAGCTTTCCAGTCTGGCCAAGGGGTCATCGATGTCTCTCGGCTTGCTACGGAGTACCAACTTCCCTCTGAAGTCGTAGAAAATGCCGCTCTCCTCTATCATCTTTCTCTTGTTGCCTGTGGAATACGTTCAGTGTATCCCACTGGTGAAGTCGTAGTGCTCGACATGGGCGGTGGGCCCACGATTTACCAGCACCTTCCTTTTTCATTGGTAGCGAGGAAAATCATTCACGCCGAACCTCGTGAAGAAAATCGGACAGAAATCCAGTTATTTCTTGAAGGCCGAAAAGAGGCTTACGATTGGCAGGGGTATTTTCGAGTTTTATTGAAAGAATACGGTGATAATCCAGCTTTCGCCCCTTTGAAAGATGAACTTATAAAGAACGGGATTCAATCGGTAGAAGCTTGGCAGGAGAAGGTGAAGGAGAAAATGAAGGGAGGGTTGGTATCGGCAGATGTTTTTTCACCTACCCTTGAAAGCAAGGAGAGTACCGCCCTTGCTGATACCATCGCTTCTTTTGGGGCAAAGCAATGCGGGGTGGTTACGTCGCATTTTTTGCTAGAATCAGCTACTGACCATGCCAAAGAATGGCAACGAGGACTCGATAGCCTGACAGCAAAAGTAAAACCAGGCGGATTTTTTTCAATGATGGCCATACGACATGCCCAGTGGTATCGCTCTGGTGATGGTCAGGTACCAGCGTATCCGGTGGATGAAATATTTCTTCAAGAAGAACTCAGGAAAAGAGGGTTTACTTGCGTCACTACCAAAGTTTTGGACGGTAGTGATGCTACACAATTTGGTTACGACGGCATGGTGCTTATGCTGGCACGTAAAGACATGGCATAATATATACAAACATAAATATGGATATACTCGAATCAATCAGGTGTGATATAGCTGATCCCACCTTTCTTCTTTTTAACGACATCCCCAGTCTCGTGTATGTTTCGCATATACCTATTTTCGTGGTAGCGTTTCTTTTGGGATTCTTCGTTTTTTGGAGTAACCGCCAGCAGATAGAGAATCGTATTTTCTTTGCGGCGATGATTTTCTTTGGTTCGTGGGTTTTCTTGGACCAGATGTTCTGGGCGGCCAACCGTGCAGATACGATCATGTTTGTCTGGACTACTATTGTTCTTATAGAGCCGATGGTGCACATTTGCATGCTCTACCTCGCTCACCTCTTGCTTACCGGACGGGACATGCCTTTTAAGAAAAAGCTCATTGCTTTCCTTATCTTTCTTCCGCAAATATTTTTGGTCCCCACGACCCTTACCCTTTCAAGCTTTGACATTGCCAACTGTCTTCCTAATGAGTCTACCTTTGCGTATTACTCCTATACTATTGAAACGATCTTCATTCTTTGGATTACGTTGTTTGCTATCTCTAGCCTACACAATGTACATGCGGAGCGTAGTCGACGTGAACGATTGGCTATCATGACGGGAATTATTGTTTTCCTTGTTTCATTTACCGGGGGAAACCTCTACGGCAGTATCACTGACGATTGGACTATCGGAGCTATCGGGCTTTTTGGTATGACCCTTCTTTCTGGTTTCTTTGCGTATAGCATCGTCAAGTACCAGACGTTCAATGTGAAGCTCATCAGCACTCAAGCTTTGGTCATGGCGCTCGTTATTATGAGTGGGGCACAAATTTTTTTAGCGAAAACTTTGGGGAACCAAATTCTTACTACGATTACGTTTGTTCTGATGTTTACTTTAGGGATGTTCCTTATTCGGGCTGTGCATTTTGAAATCAAGCGCAAGGAAGAGCTCGAAGTGTTGAGTAAGGAGTTATCGGTGGCCAATACGGAACTCAAGCGGCTCGATGCGTCAAAATCGGAATTCATCTCGATCGCTTCCCATCAGTTGCGGACACCACTGACTGCTATCCGTGGTTTCCTCGACCTTCTCTTGGAGGGAGCCTATGGCAAACTTGAACCTCAAATCAAGGAGACGCTCCACAAAGTGACGATTGCCAATAATCGACTGATGGCTTTGGTGGAGAACCTCCTTAATATCTCGCGCATTGAAGCTGGCCGGATCCAGTACCAATTTGCCCCGACGCATATCGAAGATATAGTGAATGAGCTCGATGACATGTTTATCCTCGCAGCGAGAGAGAAGGGAATTCGCTTCAAAGTTGAACGACCAGCGAAACCCTTGCCCATGCTCTCGCTCGACGCCAACAAAATTCGCGAAGTGATTTCAAATATGATCGATAATTCTTTGAAGTACACGCCAGAAGGCGGATCAGTCACGGTTTCCTTTGAACAACACGACCACGAATGCGTTGGGGTGGTAATCTCTGATACGGGTATGGGTATTGACCCGCATGATTTGCCTCATCTCTTCAAGAAATTTGAACGCGGTTCCCAGGCGGAGCGCGTCAATGTTTCGAGTACGGGACTCGGGCTCTTTGTCGGACGCAAATTTGCTGAAGCTCATGGAGGGACGATTACCGCTCATTCGGAAGGCAAGGGCAAGGGAGCGAAATTTGTACTCGAACTCCCAATCCATGTGGCGGAGAAGGTGAAGCGGTTGTCGGCACACTAATTGTTTGCTAAGCTAGGGCGTGACCAAATAGACTCTATGGCAAAAATTCTCCTTGTCGAAGATGATGCGTTTATTGCGGAGATCTACGAGAAAAAGCTCGGTGACGCTGGGTTTGAGATCTTCAATGCTAAAACGGGGCATGAAGCCTTGAAGCGGATTGCTGAAACCTCGTTTGATTTGGTACTGCTCGATATGGTTTTGCCCGAAATGCCAGGACTTGAGGTCCTACATGAGTTGCGGGGTAAGGCAGAATACGATAAAAACCTCAAAGTAGTTGTCTTTAGCAATCTCTCGGGTCCTGAAGAGCAAGAAGCAGCCAAGAAGGCGGGGGCCACGGGATTTATTTCCAAGACGGCCTTTACTCCTTCACAAGTAGTGGATGAAGTGAAGCGTTATCTCGGCGAAAGTCCGGTTACTCAATAGTTTTGAAACATATGACTGAACGAACACTTATTAGCGAGGCTAAAGAATTTATCGGAAAGCAAGTAACTCTTTCTGGTTGGGTGGATATCCGTCGAGATCACGGAAAGCTTATATTTTTAGATCTGCGGGATCGGAGTGGCAAGATTCAAATGGTGGTCCTACCTAATCATGCTGATGCTCAGGTTATTGCACAAACGGTTCGGCCAGAATGGGTAATCCAGGTGACAGGGCAGGTCAATGCTCGACCGGAAAAGCTCATTAATCCGGAACAATCAAATGGGACGATTGAGATTGAAGTATTGAGTATGGCTGTGCTCAATGAAGCAACGACGCCAGTGTTTGACCTCTCGACTGATGGTAAAGAAGTAAACGAAGAAACTCGGTTAAAGTACCGTTACCTTGACCTGCGACGAGAACGGATGCAGCAGAACATCCGGATGCGGCACCAGGCGATGCATTTTGTCCGGGACTTTTATACCAAAGAGAGCTTTGTCGAGATTGAGACGCCCAACATGACCAAGTCGACCCCGGAGGGTTCACGCGATTACGTTGTTCCCTCTCGTCTGGACAAGGGAAAATTCTACGCCTTGCCCCAATCTCCCCAGCAGTACAAGCAACTTCTCATGGCCGCTGGGTTTGAGCGGTATTTCCAAATAGCCCGCTGTTTTCGAGATGAGGACACTCGAGGAGACCGTCAGCCTGAATTTACCCAGGTAGACCTTGAAATGAGTTTTGTAGACCAAGAAACAGTCATGTCGCTCAATGAAAAGATGATAGTTGAGCTCGTGAAAACAGTATATCCGGAAAAAAGAATTCAGCAGCTTCCTTTTCCACGGCTCAGTTACCAGGAAGCAATGTCCAAGTATGGTTCAGACAAGCCTGACCTGCGGGAGGATAAAAATGATCCAAATCTCTTGGCATTTTGCTGGGTGATCGATTTTCCTTTTTTTGAAAAAACAGATGATGGGAAGTGGACTTTCACTCACAATCCTTTTTCAGCGCCGAAGCCGGAGTATATAGCAGATTTGATGGATGGAAAGAATATTGGTGAGATCGTGGCGGCCCAGTATGACATGGTTTTGAATGGTTATGAAATTGGTGGGGGAGGGATTCGTAATCATAATCCCGAGGCTCTCAAACAAGTATTTCGCGTTATGGGCTATAGTGATGAACGGATTGAACAAAATTTCGGTCATATGCTCGAGGCGCTTGCTTCGGGAACACCACCACACGGAGGATTGGCTTTTGGCTTTGACCGGCTCATGATGCTGCTTCAGAACGAACCCAATATTCGCGAGGTGATTGCCTTTGCCAAGACCGGAGAAGGGAAGGATCCAATGATGGAGTCACCATCAGAAGTTTCTCGTGAGCAGCTTCTCGAACTGGGGATTACTCTGAAGAAATAATGTCCAAGAAGCTACTTTCTATCTGCGTGAGGGCATTTTTAGGGAACCCTGATCTTTATGCACCGAGAACCATTGTTACAACTCTTGAAAGGATATGAGTTAACCGCTTCTTTTGATGAGAAAGAAACTATCACAGAGTTCATTCAATATGTTTCAAAAAATTCGGACTGCTTCGAGCGAAAAGCGAAAGAAGATGCAAAACATATCGCTGCTTCAGTGCTCCTAGTCACACGGGACTTCAAAAAAGCGCTCTTTCTGTGGCATACAAAAATAGGAAGATGGACCCAGCCGGGCGGCCATGCCGATGGCAGTCCTGATCTAGTCAGTGTAGCGCTCAAAGAATTGGAAGAAGAAACAGGGATTACGGGTGCGATGCTTGTTAGTCCCATTCCCCTGGATATTTACCGCTTTGACTATCCCAAAGAAGTCTTCGGCTATCGGAAAAGTATTTACAACCTCTGTTTTCTCGTCCTTCTTCCAGAGGGGCAAGAACCGAAAATCATGGAGCCTGAGAAATGTAAAGAAATGCACTTTGTGACTATCGAAGAAGCCTCGACTATGATTCAGGCAATTCACCATGAAGGAACAGCAAGGCTTATTCAAAAATGGCAAGCTTTGGCAAAGGAAAGTCAATTTTCATAGATGAATTGAATAAACAGATTGCCCTTGTATTTCCAGTGAACTCGTGTTACAGTATTTTGTCAAAGTTATGATGATTTTGACGAGTTGTTTTACAACAGGAGAGTGACATGGAAATATCTAGACAACAGGTTCTGTTGCAGGTCAAAGAAGCGTTGCAGCACATCGGTTGTGTGACTGATGCCAGAGTTTACGGATCTTGGCTTTATAATGAGTCATCTGTGGATATGGATATTGCTGTCATAGTGCAAAGTGATTTTGGTGTTGTTGATTCGCAACACTATCACGCATTACGTGCGTTGCGAGTGCTACTTTGCAAAGAGACCGGACAGGATATTGATCTCGTCCCTCATACGGATGATGAATTTCCTGATAGGAATTCACCGCTGTGGTATCCAAGATACAATCCATCACTAGTCTTTGGCCATGACCTGAAAGGAAAGTTCCGAATCACCCCGATTAGTACCTCTGCTCATTCGTTTTCGTTTGCTGATCTGACAGCATATGTTCTTCATGATAACCGGACAATTTGTCGCCGTCAGCTTGTTAGATCGTTTCATAGGGAAGAAAGTCGGATTTTTGTCAGTAAGCTGTTGCATGGACCTGGTAATGCACTTACATATCAGGCGTGTAAGCATAGGATGGATTACGCCATCCCACCATCTAATCTTGATGGGTGCATTGAATCGTTCGACAGAGTGTACGGCGTAGATTCTTCCCCAGCGGTAGATTTTTTGTTCCGATGCAAGAAAGCTATCGATTTTGAAGGAGGTGTCTTACTCATGAATTGGTATGAAAGCTTGCTTAATATGGTTATCCACGGTGATCAGTTTAGGGCAAACTATCAACAAGTCTGCTCGCTGCTTTGCAAGCACTGAGTATTTACTTCCTCGCGAGATTCGATATCCTCTATCTCGCGAGGTTTTTTTATGCTATTACTTATAGGCAGAAGGCTACAAAGAGGACTGAGCTACAATCATTTTATGAACATTGATTTACACACCCATTCCTTTTTTTCCGATGGCGAGAACTCTCCGGAAGAAATTGTTTTAGAAGCCGTACGTAAAGGGGTTACGCTACTTTCTATTACTGATCATAATTTTCTGCCAGAGGCGGAACTTTTGAAACTAAGCGAAAAACGGATAAGCCTTATCCAAGGTATTGAGATTTCAACCCTGTTCAAAACCTCAACTTCTGAGATATCTTTACACGTCCTTGGATATGGTAAAAAACTCAATCATAGGCTTCTAAATAAAGAACTGATGGGGACTGTTGGTGGCTACAATCGTCGAGCACAGTCAATAATTGCCAAGTTAAATAAAGAGTTTTCGACATTAAACTTAGATTTCAAATCTTTGTCTGTCCAGAATAACGAAGCATATGTCAGTCGAAATACTTTGGCTAGACTACTCGTTGAGCATCTGAAAGGAGCTATTTCTATCAAGGACGCCCTCAAACAGTATGTTTTTGTCCAGGAAGATAATTCCTGGATGATATCTCCAAAAGAAAGCTTTAGATTGATTATTTCAGCTGGAGGTATTCCTGTTCTAGCGCATTCCGGAAGAGAACTTCAAAAAATGGGTTTGGTAAAATACGAAAAAATGGTATCCGAGTTTGTTAAAGATGGACTTTTGGGTTTAGAAATCTATTATCCAAGAAATACTTCAGAGAATATAAATGTGATGAGAGGTGTTGCGAAAAGATTTGGTTTATACATAACTGGAGGAAGTGACTGGCATGGCCATACGTACACCCCAGAATTTAAAATAGGCCAAGAAGTTCCCAGGGAAGAGGTGGTTAGTTTTTTAAATGATAGGAGGATCAACTAAAAATGAAATGATTTGTATTTCAGTGGCTGTTAAAGGAGTAAAAAAGAGGCGTAACATGTTTCCATGCTACGCCTCAAATTTCAAAGGTTCAAGATAAAGAGTACGAGGATCTCCTGTGATTACTCTTCTTGAATGTTTGCCTTGAGCGCCAGCAGTTTTCCAAAGATGTCCTCGTAACCTCTACGGATAAGCTGGGTATTATGCAATCTTGAGGTTCCCTGCGCAACCAGTGCCGCAATGATGTAGGAGAAGCCACCACGTAGATCTGGGATATGGATTTCTGCACCATGTAGAGTAGTGGGTCCTGAGATCACTGCACTGTGAAGAGCATCGCGATTGGCAAAACGACAATGGATCCTCCCAAGACACTGCTGGTAGAGCTGGATCCGTGCCCCCATTGACTTGAGTGCTTGGACATAGCCGAATCGTCCTTCGTAAACTGTCTCGTGTACTACCGACAGTCCGTCTGCCTGTGTCAACATGACGACGAATGGCTGTTGCCAATCAGTCATGAATCCTGGATGGACATCTGTTTCAAGCGTTGTGGCAGTAAGTGTCTTCCCTGCTCTCCAGAACTCAATACCAGACCCTTTCACTTCAAATGCGCCTCCTGTTTGGCGAAAAGCATTCAAAAATGTCATCATGTGCATCTGTTCAGCCCCCTGAACAAAAATCCTGCCATTTGTTGCGGCCGCAAGACATGCCCATGAAGCTGCTTCCAGTCGGTCTGGTAACGCGCGATGTTTGAATCCAGAAAGTTTCTCGACCCCGTTAATAGTGATCACTCTTTGGGTGTCTACCGATATGATTGCTCCCATCTTTTGAAGCACAGAGATGAGATCCATGATTTCCGGTTCTATGGCTGCATTACTGAGCTCAGTCACTCCTTTTGCTAGGACCGACGAGAGAAGAATCTGCTCGGTTGCACCAACACTTGGGTATGGCAAAGAAATTCTTGCTCCATGTAGTCGGTCGGCGAACATCTCGATATGGGTTTCATGGACTTCGACCCGTGCACCAAGAGCTTTCAGCGCATCGATATGGAAATCAATCGGCCGATCGCCAATCTGACAACCTCCTAGGGCTGGAACTATCACTCGTCCTGTGCGTGCCAACATGGGACCGCAGGTCAGTATGGGAATGCGGCTTTTTCCAGAAAATGATGCCATTTGTTCCGGGGGAATTTGGCTGATGGTTGAAGCATTTATCCGGATTATATGGTCATGGAGTAACTTCACTTTACCGCCGAATGCCTCAATCATGTCTTGCATGATTTCAACATCAACGATGTGAGGAATATTACTAATCGTGCAAGTATCACTAGTAAGGAGTGCAGCAACCATATTTTTCGGCACGGTATTTTTCGCACCACGCGCAGTAACCTTGCCTTTAAGGGGGTACCCACCTTCAATCTTCAGTATGTCGGGTTGGGACTTGTTAGTACCATTCATGATGTGCTCTCCTGGTTGTGAAGGATCTATGTCTCGAGGCTTGTGCCTGAGTTTAAAATAATATCATTAATATGGGATCTTGTAAAGAATATAGGCTCGTGTGTCGAAGAAGTTATTTCTTAGATGCTCTCATTACTTGGAACTTGGGACAGACATTGGTTTATACATCCTTTACTTTACCGGGGAGGGGTCTCCGCTACACTGGCGTCTATGAACGCTATTCAGAAGCTTTTGGGCCTCGAAACGATCAAAGAGGCTATTCTCTACCCGCGCGACGTCAAGCGTTTGACGCCGTAGTTAAGCCATTTTTTCTCTTTTTGGCAATTCTTGCCGGAAGGGAGATTTTCCGCTACACTGGCGTCTATGAACGCTATTCAGAAATTACGTCTGCGCTTCGCAGGAGTGGTCCTGCTTGGTCTTTTTTCGGCTGTTTTGGCCTATCCTCGGATGCTTTCTTTTGCCCCACCGGTAGAGCAGTTTTTTGGCCGGCTCCAGATGAATTACGGCCTTGATCTTGAGGGTGGTATCCACCTCGAGTATGTGGCCAATACCAATGATGTAGCCGAGGACAAACGGGACGAAGCTCTCGAAGCGGCAGTCGCCGTGATCGAACGTCGGGTGAATGCCTTTGGCGTCGGTGAACCCTTGGTCCAACTTTCGAAATCAGGAAGTGAAAGTCGTATCATCGTCGAGCTTCCGGGGGTGAAAGATATCGAAGAAGCGAAGAAGCTCATCAAAGAAACGCCCTTTCTTGAATTCCGCGAACTCGCCAGTGAGGAGGATGAATCAGTGAAACAAATCACTGAAGCCAATGCCCAGTCTCTAGATTCAGCCGGAAAAATTTTGGAAAATGTTTTGAATGGCTCGGACTTTGCTGAAGCCGCCAAGACCTGGAGTCAGGATCCAGGATCGAAAGACAAGGGCGGAGAATACGATTTCCAGAAGAAGGGATACTATGTACCCCAGTTTGATGAAGTCACTTTTGATCCGAATTTCCAAAAAGGTTCGGCCTGGCCGAAGCTTGTCGAAACTGATTTCGGCTGGCACATTCTGAAAAAGTTGGATGAGCGAGGCGAAGGTGATGAACGCGAAGTGAAGATTGCGCATATCTTGTTTCCCAAATACGATATTTCCCAATTCCCACTTCTTCAGTTCAAAGCGACTGGACTCTCTGGTAAAAACTTGAAAGACGCTTTTGTGGATTACCAAAGCCAGGGATTGGGGGCGCCACAGATTGGCCTGCGGTTTGATGAAGAAGGGACCAGGCTCTTCTCGGAAATTACGCAGCGCAATATCGGGAAGCCCGTGGCTATTTTTCTCGATCAGCAGATCATCAGTCAGCCGACGGTTCAATCTGAAATCTTGAATGGTGAAGCAGTCATCACTGGCGACTTTACTCTGCCGGAAGCCAATGACTTGGTGAAGCGCTTCAATGAAGGTGCTCTCCCAGTCCCGATTACGCTCGTGTCTCAGCAATCAATCGATGCCAGTCTCGGGAAAACAGCGCTCGATATGAGTATCCGGGCGGGAGTGCTCGGGCTTGCAGCGGTGGCGGTGTTCATGGTGTTCTTCTATCGTTTTCTCGGGCTCATCGCCGTGATCGCCCTCCTTCTCTATACCGCTATGCTCCTCGCGCTGTTCAAGCTTTCGGCACTGACACCCTTTCCTATTACTCTTACACTTTCGGGTATCGCTGGATTTATTCTCTCGATTGGGATCGCGGTTGACGCCAATGTGCTCATCTTTGAGCGTACCCGAGAAGAGTTCTCGTTTGGGAAATCCATGCGTACTTCTTTGAAAGAAGGTTTTCGTCGAGCTTGGCCTTCGATTCGTGATGGTCATCTCTCAACGCTCATCACGACCGTCGTCCTCATGGGCATCGGCACCGGCTTCGTCAAAGGCTTCGCGATTACACTGGCTCTCGGGGTGATCTTGTCTTTGTTTACAGCGGTAGTTTTGGTACGGATTATGACTGAATTTTTCTTTGCCGACTGGATGGAGCGTCACCCATGGGTACTCTCTACACCTAAAAAACCGAGCTCACCTCTTGAATAATTGCTATGGCTGTCAATTTCATCAATAAGCGCCGCTACTTCTATGCCTTCTCACTTCTCCTGACGCTCTCGAGTGTGGTCGCGATCAGTGTTTGGGGACTGCGACTTGGCCTCGACTTCAAGGGGGGAACCCTCATGGAGGTGCAATTCGCTTCAGAACTTTATCCGACGGCTGATCTCGTTCGAGAGAAACTGGCTCCCGTGGAACTCCAAAGCCTCACGGTACAGCCCACGGCCGAATATGGGATGCTCCTCCGCTACCTCGCTTCCGATGAGGGAACCAATGAACGGGTGCTCACTGAGCTCAAGTCCTTTGATCCGAATCTGAAGCAACTCAGGGTCGACTTTATCGGCGCCACAGTCTCAAGTCAAATCAAAGAACAGGCTTTTTCAGGAACAGCTTTGGCGCTTCTCGGGATCGCGCTCTATATTGCCTGGGCGTTTCGTCGAGTTTCTCAACCGATTAGCTCCTGGGAATATGGCTTGGGAGCGATCATCGCCCTCGCCCATGACATTATCATTACAGTGGGTATCTTTAGCGTATTGGGGCATTTCTATGGGATCGAAGTGGGGGTACCCTTCATTGCAGCTCTCCTTACTATTCTCGGGTATTCAGTCAATGACACGATCGTCGTGTATGATCGAGTGCGCGAGAACTTGCTCCGAGCTAAGCGGGGGATAAGCTTTGAATCCATCGTCAATCACTCGCTCAATGAAACGATCGTCCGCTCTATCAACACTTCGCTGACGGTGATTATCGTGCTCGTTGCGATCGCGCTTCTCGGTGGCGAGAGCGTCCGCTGGTTTGCCGTAGCGCTTTTGGTAGGGGTCGGCTTCGGAACGTACTCCTCGATCTTTATCGCTTCAGCCCTTCTCGTTACGCGTTACCGATTTAAAGTCAGAAAACAGGGTTAAGCGTGTAGCGTCGAGCGTTGAGTAAAAAGATTAAGAAGTGAAAATAAAATTCTATCCCCTAAACCCTAACCGCTGAATGTATGCAATGGAATCCATTTAAAAAAGATCCTAAAAAGGAAGAAGAAAAGAAGAAAATTGAAGAGGCACTCGAACATATGCCCGGCGCGGAGGACATGAATATGTTCCAGAAATTTGCCATGAAGCGCATCATGGCGATGTCGCCCGAGGAACGCAACAAGGTGATGCAGAAGGCGATGAAGCCAGAAAATGTACAAAAGCACAAGAAAGAAATCCTCGAGCAGCTTGAATCCATGAAACGAGCCGGTCAAATGTCAGATGACCAATACCGTCTCGCCAAACGCAAACTCGGACTGTAACGTATCCCGTATATCGTAGACCGTATGCCGGAAAAGAAAGAAGGAAAAATCCAGTCATTTACCGATCTCCGGACTTGGCAAAAAGGACATGCTCTAGTTCTAGATATTTATCGAGTTACTAAACAATTCCCACGAGATGAGGTTTTCGGCCTTATTTCTCAGTTGCGACGAGCGGCAGTCTCCTTCACTTCCAATATCGCAGAAGGATTTCGAAGGAAGTCTCCAAAAGAAAAGGCGCAGTTTTATGCAATCGCTTTTGGTTCATTGACTGAAATTCAGAATCAATTGTTAGTCGCAAAAGATGTTGGATATTTACCAGGGAGTGAGTTCAAGGCTTTGGCGACTGAGACAGTAGAGCTTAGTAAGATGCTTTCAGGCCTTATGAAATCAGCTCAGTGATTTTTGCGGTATACTGAATACGGTATTCGAAATACGGTCTATCTACTTTTGAAAAGCTATGTCACAAGAAGAAATTTTAACTCGAGAAAAACAGATTGAAGAACTCCTTACCCGGGGAGCGGCGGAAGTAATTGATCGGGAGCATTTGAAATCCAAATTGCTTGCGGGTGAGAAACTGCGAGTGAAACTCGGGATTGATCCGACCAGTCGCAATCTCCACTTAGGTCGCTCGGTGCCGCTTCTCAAGCTGAAAGATTTCCAGGACTTGGGCTGCCAAGTGGTGTTTATCGTGGGCGACTTTACTGCAGAAATTGGTGATACATCTGACAAGGATTCCGAACGCCCCATGTTGTCTGCGGAGGATGTACGGCAAAACATGGAAACTTACCTCGCCCAAGCTTTCAAAATCTTGGATAAAGATAAGACTGAAGTAAAACACAATTCGGAGTGGTTCAAGGATATGCAGCTCGAGCAAATAGTGACGCATGCGGATGCTTTTTCGGTGGCTGAATTCATTTCTCGAGAAAACATCAAGAAGCGCCTCGATGCAGGCAAGCGGGTGTCACTGCGCGAAATGCTCTACCCCGTTTTCCAGGGGATCGATAGTCTCAAGGTAGAAGCGAGCGTAGAGCTCGGGGGTACTGACCAGCGTTTCAATCTCTTGGCCGGCCGCAAGCTCCAATCCACTTGGGCCAAGGAGCCTCAGGATATCCTCATGACCAATCTCATCTTGGGTACCGATGGCCGCAAGATGAGTTCGAGCTGGGGCAACACGATCAATCTCACCGATACGCCCAATGACATGTTTGGGAAAGTCATGAGTATCCCCGATGAACTGATTGTTTCTTATTTTGTCCATTGTACTCGTGTTCCAATAAATTACATTAACGCAGTAGAGGAAGGAATGAAGGAAGGTTCTAATCCTCGTGATGCAAAAAAACGTCTAGCTTATGAGATTGTGAAGCTTTATCATGGTGGAGACGCAGCTAAGGAAGCTGAGAATTACTTCAGCCAAACCTTTTCTGAGCGAAAAATTCCAGTCAATGTACCGGAAGTGAAAGTAACCGAAGGTATGCATCTTATCGAAGTCATTGTTGCAGCGGAACTCGCCGAAAGCAAAGGTGAGGCCCGACGTAAAATCGAACAGGGCGGGGTTTCTTGTAATGATGAAAAACTTCTTGATCCAAATCTTCCGCTCACTTCGAGTTATCAAGATAAAATCCTCAAAGTCGGTAAGAAGGACTTTGTAAAAATTGTTTTTTGAAAGATGTTTTATTGTCATTCCGGCCTGCGAGCCGGAATCTAGGGGGTGTTCTTCTGTGTAAAATTAACTGGTTCCCGGGTCAAGCCCGGGATGACCACAAGGGTCATTTTGACCAGCTTTCTCAGTTACGATAGACTGACAACATGATGCTCGAACGACTGGAAACACTCAAAACTGAAGCCCTCTCAAAGCTCGCCACCATCAAGGATGAGGCGGCTTTGCGTGACTGGGAAAATATCTATCTTGGCCGAAAAAGCGAATTTAACAATCTTCTTCGAGGTGTCAAAGATCTCTCTCCGGAAGAACGTAAAGCAGTAGGTTTCAAGGGAAATGCTCTGAAGCAGGAGCTATCCGAAGCACTGAACCAGACACGAACCAACCTAGTGGAAAACAGTCGGGATTATGAAGCGGAGCGTATCGATGTGACGCTTCCTGGCCGAGGATATACGTCGGGCCATCTCCATCCGATCACTCAGATCGAACATGAAATTGAAGACATCTTTACTTCGATGGGTTTTGGCATAGCCGACGGTCCTGAGGTAGAAAGTGAATGGTACAACTTTGATGCTCTCAATTTCCCACCGGACCATCCAGCGCGTGACATGCAGGATGCTTTCTGGCTTGAGAAGCAGTGGGGGAAGAAAAAGTTTCTCCCTCGGACACACACTTCGTCGGTGCAGGTGCGCTATATGCAAACCCATACCCCTCCCTTCCAGATCATTATCCCGGGTCGGATTTTCCGCAATGAAGCGACCGATGCTTCACATGAGCATACGTTCCATCAGTTTGAATGCTTGGTAGTTGGGAAAGATATTTCGGTAGCCAACTTCAAACACTTGGCAGAAACATTCTTTACAACTTTTTTTGAAAAGAAAATCGAAGTGCGACTCCGCCCCAGTTTCTTCCCTTTTACCGAACCATCGTTTGAATTTGATGTGAGTTGTCTTCTCTGTGGCGGGACTGGTTGTCCAGTTTGTAAAGGGACGGGTTGGCTTGAGATTGGCGGTGCTGGCATGGTGCATCAGAATGTTTTTGAGGCAGCTGGCTACAAACGTAACGAGTACCAAGGATTTGCCTGGGGCTTTGGTTTGACTCGGCTCGCTATGATGAAATACAAAATTACGGATATCCGTCTCCTCATGAGTGGTGACCTCCGATTTACTCAGCAATTTTAGATTCTATGCTTTTTTCATATAAATGGCTCAAAGAACTGTCTGGCACGAGGCGCTCACCCGAGAAATTGGCTGAGCTTCTTATGACGCATGCGTTTGAAGTGGAATCGATAGAAAAATACCAGCATGGTTTGGAAAACGTGGTGATCGGAAAGGTGCTCACGGTGAAACAACACCCCAATGCCGATCGTTTGCGCGTGGCCGAGGTTCAGGTAGAAAAAAAGGAAAAGCGAGAAATTGTCTGTGGCGCACCCAACCTAGCAGTGGGTCAAAAGGTAGCCGTGGCGCTTCCTGGAGCCCATCTCCCGGGAGGGATCGTGATCAAAGAATCTGAACTCCGTGGAGTGCTTTCACAAGGCATGATCTGCTCGGCCAAAGAACTCGGACTCGGGGAAAATCACGAGGGTATTCTTGTTCTCGCTCCCGATGCGCCTCTTGGCAAGGATTTTGCTCCGTATGCCGGACTCGATGACACCTTGCTTGATGTAAAGATTTTGCCTGACCGAAGCGGGGACACCCTTTCCTATCGAGGTTTGGCTCGGGAAATCGCCGCTCTCGAAGGCTATGAAGCTTGGTTTCTCAAAAACACTCCTCCGAAACGATCCATCAAAAAGAGCCCACGTGTGCCCAAGGTAACGCTCAAGTCCAAACGCGCTCTCCGTTATCTCGCTATTTACCTTCCAAAGTTGAACCGAGTAGAAACTCCTATTGATGTCCAAGCACGTCTCCTCCTTTCGGGGTTGCGGCCAATCAATGCTCTGGTTGATCTCACCAATTACCTCATGCTGGAAACGGGTCAACCCATCCATGCTTTTGATGCGGATGCTATTCCAAAGGGAGGGATTGTCGTGCGTGAGGCCAAGAACCGAGAAAAGCTTCTCTTGCTCGATGGCACCAGTCTCTCACTTTCTTCTGATGATATCGTCATTGCCGATGCCAAGAAACCGATCGCCTTGGCTGGGGTTATGGGAGGCAAACATTCTGGTATCGAGGAAAAGACCAAGAGCGTGGTATTTGAAATTGCTCATTTTGAGGCAGCAAGCATTCGCCGGACTGAGAAGCGCTATCATTTGCTTACGGACGCGGCCTATCGCTTTGAACGGGGCATTGACCTCTCGCGGGCCGATGAAGTAGCGCCACTGCTTGCTCGCTATGTGGAAGCCTGGGGACTAGGGAGAGAGATGACGCTGCGTGAAGCAGGTGTGAAACTCCCCAAGCCCAAAAATATTATTCTCGAACTCGATACGGTAGCGAGTCTTCTCGGAATCAAAGTGCCTCTCTTTGAGGTAGTGCAATATTGTTCATGGCTCGGGCTTTCGGTGAAGAAACTTCCTAACCGACAGGCGCTATTGATTACCGTACCGCTTCGCCGAGGAGACCTCAATCATCCTGAAGATATTATCGAAGAAATCGGCCGCATGCGTGGCTACGATACGATCGATCCAATCCCGCTTCGTTTGCCAGCAATGCCAGAAACTCGAGATCGGGCCAAGCTTTTCGAGCGGCAAGTCAAGGAACAGCTTGCGGACATGGGATTTGACGAAGTAATGACGTATTCCTTTTATGGAGAAAAGTCCCTGGAAATGAGTGCGGTAGAAAAAGAAAAGCACCTCACTTTGGCGAACCCTATGAACCCAGATCAGACCTACCTCAGGGCGAGCCTCTTCCCGAACCTGTTCCGTAGCGTCAGCCAAAACGTGAAGAACTTTGATCACTTTGCTTGCTTTGAATACGGAAGCATTTTCCTTGATGGCAAGACTGGTCCAGAAGAGGAGAAACGTATTGGTTTAGTGCACTTTGAAAAGGAATCCGACTCTGTTGAGGAATCATTCCTCCATTTCAAGGCCAAAATTGAAAGTTTGTTTGGCCTAAGTCATCTCAACCCACTCTGGGAAAGTGTAGCGAACAATGCACCAGTCTGTTTCCATCCGACTCGAGTCGCGCATGTCAGTGTCATGAGTGAGTCGCTCGGATATGTCGGGGTTGTCCATGACAAATATACCAGCCGGCTTGGGAAAAAAGCAGTGCTTTTGTATGCGGAGATCCCTGTAAAAACCTGGCAGGCGCTCGAGGGGAGCGAGAAGGTATTTAAAGGCATTTCTCGCTTTCCTTTGGCTATGCGTGACATATCCCTCGTTGGTCCTAAGGATGTGAGCTTTGCTCGTCTCAAGCAAGTGATTGATCTTGCTGGGGCGCCACTGCTTCTTTCCAGTGAATTGTTTGATGTGTATACCACTGAGACAGAAAAAAGCTTTGCTCTCCATCTCGGCTTTGGTTCGTATGAGCGCACGCTCTCGAGTGCGGAAATGGATGAAAAGTTTGAGAGTATTGTTCGCGAGGCAGGGGAGCATCTGTGCATGCGATTGAGGCTTTAGCTAAGCCATTTTTTCATGATCTGAAGAGGAGGATTTTTGATTGACAATTTATATAAATTGTGATAAGATTCTCCAGTTGGAAGAGTAAGGGGATCCTTTACAAAACAGATCAGACTACCGCGCTACGGCGAGGAAAGTCCGGACACTCAGCCCTTCTTTCGAAGGGTAAGGGTAGTGGGTAACTCCCATACGTTGTGAGACGCGAGGTGCGAGCAGAGACGTCGGGGCCGAAAGGTACCAGGCATCCTTTGAGCAATCACAGGATGAGCTTTTCAAGTAATTGAGAAGGTGAAACGGCTAAATCCTTACTCGAGTGCAAGGTCGTGCCCAGCACCTATCGAGCTTATTGTATTTATTAAAGAACTTTCTTATATCCCAAGTTCTCCTAATATTCTGGAGTACAGTATTAAGAAAATTTACAGAAAGATACTTGAAGCTCGATAGGTGCTGGGAGAACCGCAAAGATTTCTGTAGTAATACAGAAGCAAGAGAAATGGTAGTCACGCTACGAGCAATCGTAGAGTACAGAATCCGGCTTATCGATCTGTTTTGTAAAGGGTTTCTTGTTTGCTTATCACTTGTATACTCTATCTTGTGAAACGCTCAGAAATTTATTTTAGTACGCTCCAGGTCCCTGTCGACTTTATCATGATTCTCCTGGCAGCTATCTCAGCGTATTTTTTGCGTGGCTTAGCTATCTTTCAGCCGTATGTCTCGCGAGTGTTCAACCTCGCGCTCGATGATTATATTCGCTTTGCGTTGACTGTAGCGCCGTTTTTTATTGCGATTATTGCCTTTGAAGGGCTGTACCAGATGCGTACGACCCGTCGAGCTTGGCAAGAGTTTTATGGAGTAGCTCGGGCTATCACGATTGGCCTCATTATCTTGATGATCGCCGTTTTCCTCCAACGCGAGTGGTTTTCTTCCCGTTTCGTGATCTTGGTTGGTTGGCTTCTGGCTATTTTCTATGTAGTGATGACTCGGCTTATTATTCAGAGGATCCAGAAGTGGCTTCTGATCAATCGTGGTATCGGAGTACACAGAATTCTCCTCATTGGGACCAATCAGCGCATGTATGCTTTGAAACAACTACTCACTCGCAAAAAAGAGTTGGGGTACAAGGTTGTCGATCAGATTGATACTGCCAGCGTGAGTCGGATTAAGGAAATCCGCGTCAAGAAAGGTATTGATGAAATTGTTATCGGTGATCCGACACTCACCGACGATGAGCAGGAGAAATTGTTTGACTACTGTCAGATCAATAACATTACGTATAAATACTTTCCGACGACCTTGCAGACACCTCGGTTTGAGATGAAAATTTTCAATGGCGAACCAATCATTGAGTTTCAACATACGCCGCTCGATGGTTGGGGGAAGGTGCTGAAGCGGGGTTTTGATATCGTGGCTGGTTTTGGCTTAACCTTCCTCTTTTCTCCTCTCATGTTTATCATTGCTCTTCTTATCAAAATTGAAGACCCGGATGGGCCGATTATTTATACCAATGAACGGGTGGGAGAGGATGGAAAGAAATTTTTTGTTTACAAATTTCGCTATATGCAGTGGAAGTACTGCATTACCGAAGAGAATCCTCATATGAAAGAGGCTATCGCCTTTGAGAAAAAACTCATTGAAGAGCGTAATGTGCGCAAGGGCGGTATTCTCTACAAAATTAAAGATGATCCTCGAAAGATGAGGGTTGGTGCATTTATTGAGCGCTTTTCTCTCGATGAATTGCCTCAGTTTTTCAATGTCCTTCGAGGTGAAATGAGTCTCGTTGGTCCTCGACCTCATCAAGAGCGAGAGGTGGAGCGTTATTCAGAGTATCATCGCCGGCTGCTTACTATGCGTCCCGGTGTTACTGGTATGGCCCAGGTGTCTGGTCGCTCAGACCTTGATTTCGAAGATGAATACCGTCTGGACGTTTTCTATATCGAGAACTGGTCATTGTGGCTCGATATCATGATTTGTCTCAAAACAGCTGGTGCTCTCATTCGTCGTCGCAAGAATTAATACTTTCTCTGGTGTGCTATACTGAGGGCATTGTAATAATATGCCTATGAAACTTCTTTTGCGGTGGGCTTTGGGAGCGGGAGCGTTTTGGTTGGTAGCGCACTTTGTGCCAGGCATTGCGATCGCGAGCTGGGTGACCGCTGTGGTTCTTGCTTTCCTCTGGGGACTCTTGGGTTTCACGGTGAAGCCTATCCTTGTTCTGCTTACTCTCCCTATTAATCTCGTTACGTTTGGCCTCTTTACTCTCATCATAAATGGCTTTCTTCTTTGGCTTTTGGGAGGCATTATCAAGGGTTTTGAAGTGGACACGTTCTTCCATGCGTTCCTCGGGGCACTCCTTCTCTCCCTTCTCATGGGCGTGATCAACTGGGTACTCGACCGTGACCGAGTTCAGTCCTAGAGATTTTCATCATAAAAGGAAAACACCCTGCCAGAGGGTGTTTTTTGTATCATTGTCGGAGATCGCTTGTTTATGTCTTTTCTGATTCACCATCTTCTCGGGCAAGGAGGATGAGGGAGAGGAAAGTGAGGACTAGTCCAAGCACGGCGAAAACAGTAAGGACACCATCTTTGAGGAATGCTGGTTTGTACTGGGAAATACGGTTCATGAGTTCACTCAAGGTGGCGAGAAGCGAAGCATTGCTGTACCCAGGCCGGATAGCAAGCGGGGCGATGCCTTGAGCGGGGGCATCTTTTTCGGTCAAAGTATAAGCTGGTGCTTGGGCTCTCTGATCGATAAAGAGCCGAGGGGCTTTGCTCTTTTCTATCTCGCGGTCGCTGGTGAAGAGGAGAGCGAGGCAGTAGGTTTGGTCTTGTGAATCAGGGATGCGGTCAAAGACGAACGCATAAGTGTGTTCGGAATCAAAGGAACGGTCGGACAGGGTGGTCTGTGCGAGAGGAGTGGCACACGTACTGTCCCGAAGCTCGAGCTTGAGTCGATCTTCTCCTTGAAGGGTAAATTTGCCAAAAAGAATTTCTATTTGACGTAGATGGTCGCGACTACTCGTAAAGGTTTGAGTCAATGTGGCTCCTGCAGACAGAGTGACACGTTCGCCCTTATCAAGGGGCCAAGCTGAGTCAGGAAAGCCTAGGCCGTGGAAAAAAGTAGTCCCAAGGGAAAGGGTGATGAGGAGGGTTAGGATTAAGAAAAAACGTTGGAAGGACATAGGCTAGAGATAAAAGCGAGGAAGAATGATAAGCCAAGTGGTGTAAAGATTAAAAGCGAGTAGGAGCAGGGCAAATGCGACCAGAGCTCGTTCGAGGAAAAGCGGCCTCTTTAGGAGGGCTCCAAGTCCAATGGCAAGGAGGAGGAGTTGCGAAAGAAAGGTAGGCAGGAAGTAGCGTCCAGGAGTACCAAGGGCGAGCGAACCAGTTTCTTGGAAAACATGCCAGTCGTGAAGGCGTACTCCGAATTGAAGAGAGAAGAATAGTGTGAGAAGAAAGAGAGCAGTAGATTTAGTAGGGAGATGATCTCGTTGATTCTTTTCTCGGAAGAAACGAAAAAGTCCAAAGAGAGCCAGAGCCTCGATTGCCCAGATAACCCATACAAACCAGTGGCTGTGGTTGGCAGCGGTCCAGCTGATGACGCCCCAGAAGTTTGTTGAGGAAGAGGGAATTTTTGGAATACTTTTCCCAAGATACTCAAAGAGTGAAGTAGGGTGAAGGCTTGGAAAGAGACTAAAAAGAGAGTAGAGGGCTATGAGGGCGCTTCCTAGGCCTACGATGAAGGTTATTCCAAAGAGCCATTGGATGCGGGAGAGTTTCCGCCACCAATTTTGACCATGGTAAAAGATAACCCAGGCGACGAGGAACAATACTCCACCAAAGAGAATAAGACCTGTGCCTTTGGTCAGTGTGGCTCCGGTTATGGCCAAAATGAGAAGGAGGGCATTCCAAGGGGTTACGCCGTGTTTGAGGAGGTGCAAACCCGCAAATGTGAACAGGGTAAAACATGGAATCAGGATAACGTCATAATTGATATTGGTCGTATAGACAGAAAGTTTTGGTTGGAGTGACAGCATGAAGGCGATGAGAAGGCTGGCACGATATGAAAGACCAGCTTCTACTGAAGCAAAATAGGCGAGCATTACCGTGAGGGCTCCAAGGAGTATCCCCATGAGGCGAATGAGATAAAACCGAGTCAAAATATCAGCGTCTGACCAGCTTTTTTCAATCAGACTACCTAACCAATGGAAGAGACTGAAATGTTGGGCGTTGGCTGCAATGTCAGGGGGGCAGGCGACCATTTCTCGGGTCCAAGCATGTTCTCTAATGGCAGATTCATTGGAACCAATGTTTCCAGTAGGGAATTCAGGCTTCCGATAGTTTTCTTCTCGCCAAATACCAAGACTCGCTGCTACGCTGGTTTCTCGGATCTCTTGACTGAAGCGATAGGTGCCAAGATTCTCCTTGTCTTGTTCTTCGTCACTGGCTGTCCGCTCGCAGGACTCTGGCCGTCCTTCGGCAAGCCACTGGATAGTGTTGTAGTGGCGGGCTTCATCTTGGCCGGTAAATAAAGGAAAAAGCGTTACCAAAAAAGCCTCGCGGGAGAGGAAGGCGACTAAGATAAGGCCCAGCAAGAAAGAGGGTTTTCTAACTAGGGCAGAAAATTGAGTTTTTACCATGAATAAAGGATAATACAGGAGTATACCTGAGGTAAAGCAGGCTTTCCAGGGCTTTAGTAGAGGATTTTTGTATATGAAAATGAAGCGGAGGATAACCTTGCTCGGAGGGGAAGGGTTTGTGGGGAGAAATATAGCAGCGTATTTCTCTCAAGAACAACCTTGTCTTTCAATAGGAAAAGAGTCGTCTCTCTTCAAAGAGAGAGGGGATGTATTTTTGTCAGCTGATCCGTATCAGCAGAAAATTGAACACGAGAGCGATGTCATTATCCATTTGATTGATAACAAAGTTCCGCTTGAGGATTTTCTCGAACAAGAAAAACAGTTGGTAAAAAATATCGGTCTTGATGCTCGACACCACCTCGTCCTTTTTTCTTCGGCAGTCCTGTACGTTAACCCCGCCTCAGAATACGGACAGAGGAAGCAGTTGCTCGAAGAGTTTTATACAGAATACTGCAAGATTCATACTATCCCGCTTACTATTCTGAGACTTTTTAATACGTATGGCCCGTACCAAATTCCTTATCGGCAAGGGAGCCTCGTAGCTAATCTCATCTACAATCATCTCAAAGGAAAGCCAACCGAGATTAATGATGTAGAGGCAAAGCGAGACTTTCTTTTTTCAGAGGATATCCCAAAGTTTGTAGAACATACCTTGGAACATAATTTACAAGGAATGTTTGATATCGGCACAGGGAAGCTCACTACTATAAGGGAACTTATCGCTCATCTTGAAAATAACATTTTGAAGCAGAAGATACTTATTGTCAACAAAGAATCAAAGGAGCATATCCCCGATAGAGTAGCCAGAGGGGCTTTATTGGAAGGGGTTCCCATGGTAGACTTTGACGAAGGGTTGGCTCGTACAATCCAATTCTATAAGGATAACTTTTCCGTTTTCGAGGCGTATGTTGAACGAAAAGAGTATTAAAAATATTCTCATTGTAGGTGCAGGGAAGGCAGGGAGATTGCTCAAAAAGGAGATTGAAAGTCATCATGAGGAATGTCGGGTGATCGGTTTTGTGGATGACAATCCTGATCAAAAAAATAAGCTTTGGCTAGGAACGATTGATGATTTTAAAAAACTTACTCGACTTTTCAAAATAGACGAGATTGTTATTGCTATTCCTTCATCTGATGGAGGATTAATACGAAAAATCCTACTGAAAAACAGTAAAAATCATATCCCTATTCGGATCGTTCCTCGTAGCCAAGGAGTTATCCATAAGAGTAATGTGAGTTATGAAGGGGTAAAAGACCTTGAGCCGGAAGATTTCCTTGGCCGACCGTTTATCCGAGAAAACATTGATCGGCTCGTGCGATTTTATCAGGATAAAGTAGTATTCGTGACTGGCGGGGCTGGATCGATTGGTTCAGAAATCGTGCGCCAGCTTATTGACCTCAAAGTGAAGAAAGTGGTGGTTTATGATAATTCCGAATATCTCGTTTTTCTTTTGGAGCAGCAGCTCAAGGAGCGGGGAGTGCGCGATAAGTGTGAGCTTATTGTAGGAGGAATCCTTCATGATCGAAAACTCAACACTCTTTTTGCTCGGATCAAGCCAGATATTGTGTTTCATGCTGCTGCTTATAAACATGTTCACCTCATGCAAGATAATATCGATGAAGCAGTCTACAATAATGTGATCGGAACCAAGCGTGTGATTGATGCTGCGGAAGCCCATGGGGTGAAGTTGTTTACTTTCATATCGACCGATAAGGTGGTCAACCCGACGAGTATTATGGGTGCTACCAAGAAACTCTGCGAGTACTATATCCAGAGTCTCCGGCCCAAACACATGAAGTTTAATATCGTCCGTTTCGGAAATGTTATCAATTCCAATGGCTCAGCACTGCCCTTGTTTGAGCGTCAGATGCAGCTTCACAAATACATTACGGTGACCCATAAGAAAATGCAGCGCTTCTTTATGTCGATCCGTGAAGCGGCCCAGCTCGTGATCGAGAGCACGGCCGAAGGGAAACCTAATGGTGTTCATATTCTCAATATGGGAGAACTCATTAATATCTATGAAGTGGCACTGTGTCTCGTGCGTTCCAAGAACCTCATTCCTGAGAAAGACATCGAGATCAAGATCACGGGTCTCCGGAAGGGTGAAAAAATGATTGAAGAACTCTATACGGAAACAGAAAAGGGAAAGATGACGAAGACAAAATCTGGACGGATTTTTTCACTCCGTAGCCAGGAAACCTGTCCGGTAGATATTAACACGGTGCTCACTGAATTGGAGGAACTCGTCAAAACCAATCAAGATCAAGTACTTTTGAGAAAGAAATTACGAGCTATTTTCCCTTCGCTTAAGAAGAGTAAAGGAAATTCTTAGTACCCTCCTTGGAAGAAGACTCTGGCAGCAGCCCCAAGGAGTGAGATGTTGTCTCCGAGTTCGGTGACTCGAATATCGGGGAGAGGGAGATAATCATCTACATGACGCAACATGGCTGGGAGTATGAGGTCTTGATTGTGGAGAAAGACACTTCCTCCAAAGATAACCGTTTCTGGATCATAAGCCACGATTACGTCGGAGAGGCCACGGCCATTGATGCGGCCCAGTTCTTCCATAAAGAGAGTGGCTGATGATTCTTGTTGGCGAGCTGCTTCAAAAATGTCTCGCGCATGCTGATGGGCGCACTTGATATGGTGTTTCTTGCAAAAGGCTTCAAAGGTAGAAAGGATAAAAGCACCAGAGGCCGAGCTATTCCAAAAATAAGGATCATCATTAGTGATGAAGAATCGACCGATTTCGCCGGCATTTCCGTTACGGCCGATGAGGAGACGATTATTAACAATGGCGCCACCACCGATTCCAGTAGAGATAGTAATATAGACGATGTTTTTGGCGGTTTTACCGCTACCAAAGAATTTTTCTCCGAGCACACCAGCGTGGGTATCTTTGAAAAGAAAGACAGGGGATTGGAAGGCTTCCTGAAGAGGAGTAACAAGAGGTACTTCGCCGAGTGGAATATTGGGACAATGATCGATGATGCCTCGGCGTAAATCGAGAGGCCCAGCGCTACTGATGCTAATCGTCGTGATCTCTCCTTCAGGTTGAATTTTTTGGATAAGTCGGATAATTTCTTGTGAAATAATAAGACTATTCTGACCAGATTTAGGGGTAGCTATTGTTTGTTTGGCAGTAATGATGCCATCTCGGCTCACCTTAGCCACCCGGAGATTGGTGCCGCCAATGTCGATGGCTACTACTTCAT
The DNA here is from genome assembly GCA_964597355.1 of uncultured Bdellovibrionales bacterium. Taxonomy (GTDB): domain Bacteria; phylum Patescibacteriota; class Minisyncoccia; order Moranbacterales; family UBA1568; genus SSEF01. Next base: position 18,130 of record CAZQWS010000001.1, on the reverse strand, counting down.
TAATCGGTTGCTTAGCTTGAGTCATAGGAGTTTTATGCTCACCAGTATATCATGCTCAACCTCCCACTCTTTCCCTTGATTTTTTTATAAAATATGACGTAAAAATAGTATTCTTTGAGAAGTGACAAAGGGGAGGGGTTGTGATAAATTGGAGGAGCTTAACTCTGGAAGACTGAAATTCTATGATCGATAAGGAAACGGTGGTCTGTATTTCCCTTGCAGAAAAACCTGGCAACTTGGGAGCGACGATTTTCAACACGACGTTCCAAGAATTGTCGATGAATTATATTTACAAACCATTTTTGGTTCGAAGTGGCGATTTGGAAAATGCTATTCTTGGCATCCGCGCTCTCAATATTCGTGGTTGTGGAGTTTCTATGCCGCACAAAGTATCCGTCATGCAGTACTTGGATAAGATCGATCCAGTGGCTAAGGAAATTGGTGCTGTGAATACTATCGTCAACCGTGACGGAAAACTCACGGGATATAATACTGACTTTGAAGGCGTCCGGGTTATTACTCGAGAGGATTATCGAGTGAAGGGTAAGGCAGTGCTTCTTGTTGGAGCTGGTGGGGCAGCGAGAGCGGTGATTTGTGCCCTCAAAGAAAATCAGGCAGGTGAAATCGCGATCACGAACCGCAATGACGAAAAAGCTCGTCAATTAGCGGAACAATTCCATTTGCGCTTCGTACCTTGGGGAGAACGGGAACGAGAATCGGCTCATCTTCTCATCAATGCTACTCCGGTAGGTATGCAAGGAGAGCAGGCTTCTGCTTTTTCAGATGAAGTCATACAAAAGGCTGAAGCAGTGCTCGACGTGGTAGTAAGTTCTACTGATACGCTTCTCATTGGGAAAGCTAAGCAATATGGTAAAGTAGCTCTTCCAGGTATCCGCATGTCAGTGATCCAGGCTATCGCCCAATTCAAACTCTACACGTCACCGGATGTTTCAGAAAAGATCATTGAGAAGGGAATAGCTGCGTTCTTTGCAAATAATTAATTCGAGAGGGATGTATGAAATATAAAGTCTGTATTTTGGCAGCAGGAGCGGGAACGCGGATGGGGGAATCAGCAAACCACATCAACAAAGCAGTTTTGCCGGTCAACATGAAAGCGGTCATCTCGCATATCGTGGAGAAGTTCCCTAATGATGTTGAAATGGTGGTTGCGGTTGGCCACAAGAAAGAAACAGTAATTGACTACCTGACCCTCGCTTATCCAGAACGCCGGTTTACCTTTGTCGAGGTAGACAAGATTGTCGGACCTGGAACTGGGCCAGGATACTCACTTCTCCAGTGCAAACCGTATCTCCAGTGTCCTTTTGTTTTCTCAGCGGCTGACACGATTGTCCTTGAAGAAGTACCGGCTCCTGATCACAACTGGTTTGGTATTTCCCCAGTCAAAGAAACTGAACGCTATTGCACGGTCAAAATCAAGAACAACCTCATCTATCAGCTCGATGATAAGACCAAGAATGATAACAAGTTCGCTTTTATCGGCCTTGCAGGCGTAAAGGATTATGAGTCTTTTTTTGAATCCCTCGAAAAAAACAAGGTTGCAGCCAATGGGGAAATCCAGGTGTCCAATGGTTTCAATGCGCTGATCGAACACAAACTAGTTCCAATTGGATTTACCTGGTTCGATACGGGAACGGAGATAAATTATGCAGAAACCAACAAGAACTTGAGTGGTGCCAAGAGCAAGTTCGACTTTAGTAAGGGTGATGAATACTTCTATTTCGTCAATGACCGAGTGATCAAGTTTTTTTCTGATATCACGATTGCTAAGAATCGGTATGAACGAGCAGTAAATAGTCTCGCCGGTCTTTGTCCGAAGATCGAAGGCTATCGTGGCAATTTTTATTCCTACAAAAAAGTTCCTGGACAGACACTGTATACAGTGCTCAACGCCAAGACCACAAAAGATTTTCTCGGTTGGACCAAGATGAACCTCTGGAAGAAAATGGACATTACTCCAGAAGAAGAGAGTCAGTTCAAGCAGGCTTGCCGCGATTTCTATTATGCCAAGACCATGAAGCGGCTTGATATGTTCTTCAAGAAGACGGAGATTGAAGACGGGGAGAATCTTATCAATGGTGTGACAGTGCCTCCTTTAAATGATCTTTTAGCCAAGATTGATTGGGATTATCTTACTAATGGGACCCCGTCAAACTTCCACGGTGACCTCCAATTTGATAATATTATTGTAACCCGTGATCCGGTGAGTAACCTGGAAAAGTTTGTCTTAATTGACTGGCGGCAGGACTTTGGTGGATCTACCAAAATTGGGGATCTCTATTACGATCTCGCCAAACTCTACGGGGGAACGACGCTTTCTTATCAGCTCATCAAAGAGGGTATGTTCACTTTTGATATGAGCGGATCAAGTGTGTATTACAACTTCTATCTCACCAACGAATTGGTGGAGGCCAAGAATGAATACGAGACATTTCTCTTGAAAAATGGATACGATTTGAAGAAAGTAAAGCTTTTAACGGCACTTATTTTCCTCAACATGGCTCCTATGCATCACCATCCGTTTGACCTTATGCTGTACTATCTGGGTAAAAGTACGCTCAATCGACTATTAAACAACGTCTAAAATATGGAAGAAACACAAATGCTCGGGAAAATTCGCGCAGATCTCGGAATTGGTCCTATGAGTACCGAAGCGATTGAAGCAACGTTTCGCTATTCCCACTACCACCGCAAGCAGCTCATGCTCATTCCTTCCAAGAATCAGATCGATGCCAAGGGTGGGTACGTGAATGGCTGGACGACGAAACAATTCATGGAGCATGTCCGAGGACTTCGCAATACCTATGAGCATAGTGACGTGCTTATTTGTCGGGATCATTGTGGCCCAGGATTCAACGGTAACCATGATTTAGCTGATACCCATAACACGATTCGTGATGACATTGAGAATGGCTTTGACCTTATCCATATTGACTACTGCCACTTCCAAGGAACCAAAGACGAATCTTTGGAAGAATCAAAAAAGGCGGTGGAACTAGCGCTTAGTATCAATCCGAATATTATGCTTGAAATCGGGACCGATGAAAACATGGGTTCCAATTATAATTTGCCTAATATTGGAGAGATTGAGCGAGAAATCGACTATTTCAAAGCTATCTGTAACCCTGAGTTCTACGTGGTACAGACAGGGAGTTTGGTTAAGGAAATTAATCAGGTTGGGAACTTCAATAAGGAGTTTACGGCTCAAATTGCAGAGGTATTGCATCGAAAAGGAATCAAATTGAAGGAACACAACGACGACTACCTCAACCAGGAAGCACTCGTTATGCGTAAGGGGATTGTGGATGCACGAAACATCGCCCCACAACTTGGTGTAGTCCAGACACAACTCGTGCTAGCCAAATGCCTCATTTATGGAGTGGATTTCCAGGATTTTCTTGATGATGTCTACAAAAGTGAGAAATGGAAGAAATGGATGCATACTAATACCCCGGAGAATAAACTTCTTTGTGCTATCATTGCTGGTCACTACCGTTTCAATTCTGATAGCTACAAGAAGATTATCGATGAGCTTTCGAAATGTGAAGATATCCATGAGTCCATCACTAATTCGTTAATGGAAATCATAGAACATTATGAACAATAATGAATATCCAAAAACAGTAACTAAACCTTGGGGGCGTGAGATTTGGCTTGAGCTCAATGATCGCTATTGCTACAAGCGCTTGTATATCAATGCCGGACATCGAACCAGCTTTCAGTATCATGAAAAAAAGCGTGAAACCAATTACATTATCGCTGGTGAAGCGGAGGTATGGCTTGAGAATGATAATGGAGTTGTGGAAAAAATGAAAATGAAGGCAGATGATTTCTTCAATGTCGTCCCGCCTCGTAAACACCGTGTGATTGCGATCACCGATCTCGTACTGCAAGAAGTTTCTACTCCAGAAGTAGATGATGTGGTTCGTCTTGAAGATGATGCTCATCGTGGAGATGGTCGTATCGAATCAGAGCATCAAAAATAAGAAGCAGAGGGGTGCTTGGAATTCTAACGCTCGTTCCAAATGAAACGAACTCCCGCTCGTGACTCGTTAAGAATTATAGAAAGTATGGAAAAGTTGGTAATCAAAAATCTCATCTTGGATGTGGATGGTGTCTTTACCGACGGCAAGTACTACTATACGACCGAAGGAAAAGTTATGAAGAAGTTTGGTCCCGAGGATAATGATGCGCTGGATCTTCTCAAGGATAAACTCTATATCCATGCGGTGTCTGGGGATAAGCGAGGATTTCCGATTACTAAAAAGCGGATAGCAGAAGATATGGGCCTTCCCTTGGATCTAGTGAGTACCTTTGAACGAGCAGCCTGGATTAAAGAGCGGTTTAATCCCGAGGAAACGATCTATATGGGGGATGGGATATTTGATCCATTGGTATTCCGTGAAGTAGCCTATAGCATCGCTCCTGCCAATGCTTTTTACAAGACGAAAGAAGTAGCTGATTTTGTCACGGCAGCCCGAGGGAGCGAGGGAGCAGTAGCAGAGGCTTGTCTTCATATTCTCGAGAAATTCTTTGAGCCGTTTGATCTCTTTACCCATGACTTCAAGAAGGGGGTCGGGGTGTGGAATAAAAAATAATAAGATGGACTACATTATTCGCAACAAAAGTTTGCTGACGGAAAAAAGAAACCTTGAATCGCTCTATGTTTTCAAGGATTTTCCTGTTTTTATGGGTTGTACAGAAGAGCCTGTCTCTAGAGATATTAAGGCAGATATGAGTTTTGCAATTTGTCCAGAAACGGGGATGATTCAACTTGATAAGCTATTACCACTAGAGCTAGTTTACCTTGCTCAGCATAATGATGGTGTGGGGAAAATTTGGCAGGAGCATTATGGTGCATTTGCTGAGTTTATTCGTCGGTTTTCTCCTCAAAAAATTCTTGAGATTGGCGGTTCGCATGATGCAATTTTTAATGCTTTTTTCGAAAAGAATAAGGATGTAGAGTGGACGATGGTAGAGCCTAACCCATTATTTAAAGACCATGATCGCATCAAAGTGATTCGAGAGTGGTTTGATGAGAATTTTACATCAAGAGAGTTATTTGATGCAGTTGTACATTCCCATGTTCTCGAACATACTTATGATCCACCAGCTTTCCTTTCTCATATAGGAAAATTTTTAAAGCCTGGGCAAAAACACATTTTTACCTTTCCAAATCTTATCGAATTCTTAAAAAAGAAATATACAAATGGTCTTAATTTCGAACACACTTGCTTTTTGACTGAACCGTTCGTGGACTATCTTTTGGAGAAGAATGGCTTTCATATTTTGACGAAAGAATATTTTTACGACCACAGTATTTTCTATGCTACAGAAAAGACTATGGCAGGAATGCCTGATCTTCAATTACCCAATCATTACAAAGAATATAAGTCTCTTTTTGTTGACTTTATTGAATACCACAAGAATTTAGTAGAGACTTTGAATGAAAAAATAAAGAAACATGAGGGTAACTTATACTTGTTTGGAGCTCATATATTTTCACAGTATCTGATTACCTTTGGTCTTGATACCAGTCGAATCAGAATTGTTCTCGATAACTCTGACCTCAAAAACAAAAAACGTTTGTATGGAACAGATTTGTTGGTTGAGAAGCCTGAGTTTATTCGAGACCAGAAAAATCCGGGTGTTATTGTTAAAATTGCCAATTACCGCGACGAAGTAGTGAGTCAATTGAAGAAGATTAATCCCGAAGTAGTTATTTTTGAATAGTTATGCGGCTCGTGTTAGCAAATCCCCATTATTATATTTATGGAAAAACTGTAGTGAACATTCTTCTCCGGCGGAAGCATTTCATGAAATATGATTATTTTCTTGAATATTACCTGCGTAATCCTCAAAAAAAGACAGCTATCTTTATTGATGGTACAAAAACCTCTTTTGCAGCTGTAAAGGTAAAATTTTTTTTCTTTCCAAAATTCTTTTCGTACATCGAACTTGTAGTTTGGATGCTTTGTAATCGGATTAATCCTTTCAAGACAAAGGTATTTTTTGATATTAATGAATTAGATCCGAGTCAAGATGTATTGGTAGATTTTGCTCGTTCAGTAAAGGTTGCAGAAATGAAGCAAACAGGCTATGACCAATTTCGGGGGATGATAGTCTTTTTTTGTACTCACTATTTCTTAAAATCTCGTGAAATTGCAGAGTACCTTAGTCGTATACCGTATTACCTTCTTGTGGCAGAACATAATTTAAGCCAAGAACCATTTTTTCAAAAATTTTTTCCTGAAGTTCGAGAAGTGTACCAATTGCCGTATGCTTTTGGAAATCGTTTTAAAGTAAAAAAACCATTCAAAGATCGTAAAAATAAATGTTTTGCCTTAGGCTCAGTTGCTCCTATTGAAGAAAGTAATCTTGATTTCCGCAACTTTTTTCACATAGATGTTCTTCAACCTATGCGCAAAATCATTGCTGACCAAGCCAAGAAGTACCCTGATGAAATTGACAGTGTTGTGCGTGTTTTTGAGAACTTCTCTTTTATTCGTAATGACACTCCTGACGACTCATGGTTTTACCGTTTTCTAAAACGCTGGGCTCCTCCATTTATACTTAAAATCGCTCTTGCTTATAGACATAACCGATACTATAAGTTTGATGTCGTTGAAAAATACAATGACTATAAAATGTTTGTTTCGGGTGAAGAAGTCATTGGTTTGCCCCCAATCAATGCATTTGAGGGTATGGCTTGTGGAAGTGCCTATCTCGCTATTGATCATCCTATGTATCGAAATATAGGTCTTATTCCTGGAATTCACTATATTTCCTACCAAACAGGAGATATAAAGGAACTTGTGCAGACTATCCGTGCTTATCAGGCGCAACCAGAAAAATTAGCACGGATAGCCAAAAATGGATCAGAGTTTGTTCAGAAGTATTTTACAAGAAAATCTATAGCAGATCGTTTTTGGCATGATCTTGAAGCTATGCATCAAACATTTTTAACCACTAAAAAAATTGTGCCCTATTGCTCTTTCCGAAATTTGGACCAGTAGTGATCATTTTGTTTAACCCAGAAGATGGAAGAAGAGGGTTTTGTATTTCTTCATAATTTTTTCTGTCCCATACTCTTTTTGACAGTAAAGTCGTCCCATAGTTGAAAGTTCTTTTCTTTTGGCAGTATCACTAAAAAGAAGTCTAAGTTTCTCTAGCCATTCTTCTTCAGTGTTAGCAATAAGAGCAGGGGATCCAGAATAGGCTGGTACAGGACTGGCTATTACAGGTAAACCAACTGCCATAGGGAGGCCTATTTTTGTAAAACTATGGCCCAGGTTAATAGGATCATTTAAATTCCGAGGAGCAAGAAAAATGTCTCCTTGGAGAATCTGTTTATAGATGTGACTCTGTTGATATTTAATATAGGTACATTCAATATTAGTAATGTGAATTTGAGGATCTTTTTCACATAAAAAGAGAAGAGAAAAAGCATATTGTTCTCGTAATGTCTTCAGGATATTTTTAATATGGAGTATTTCTGAAGCTTTCTCTGCATATCCTGCGTAGACGAGGACATGAGGATCTTTGGTAATATTTTTTTGAACAGAAAATGCTACCTTAGGAATATGTTCTTCGATGAGGGAAATAGTTTGTTCAGGGAAAAGTTTCTGAGCTTCGGTTAATAGGTAAGGGCTTGAAACAAGAAGATGATCCACTTCCCGTATGAAAGTACGGCTTTCTGGATGGATGTGAAAGATAGCAGTATTGAGATCGAGGACTACGCGGGTGCCATTTTTTTGTAGGACTTGAGCAAGGTGGTGGTGGTTTTTGCGCCACGCTTTCTGAAAAATAACGATATCATATTTTCTCCAGGGGCGGTACAGTTCAAGTATAAAGTCCTTGTCTTGAGCGAAGTGTAGTATGACATCGTATGCACGGAGCCGGGTGGAAGCCATAACCCAAGCATAGGGGACAGGAAAAACATCCAAAACGAATCCTACACGTTTTTTCTTGGATGAAAAAGAAAAGGTTTTGAGGAATTCTTGCCACAAAAACATAGAAATATGAGCAAAAGGTAGATAATGAGGATATTGCTGTTTTTGATTAGCTATTGTGTAATATAGTAACAAAAAACCAACAACTCATCATATTCAGAGGGGTGATTCTACTGTATAATGAACTACATATTGTGGAAAGGACATGACTTTGAATACTCAAGAAAACTTCCTCACCAAAATTAGTCGGGTGGTGGGTTTGGATCTGGCTAAACACTTTAGTAATGGTAAGTGGATTTTCCTTAAATTTGGAGTGGTGGCAGTAGGAGGATGGCTTCTATCGCTTATGTTTGCTCGCTTGGGAAGCAAGGAAACATTAGGCCAATACCAATACATCCTATCTCTTATTACGGTAGTCTCTTTATCTTCTTTGCCTGGTTTAAATACAGCTGCTCTTGAAGCAGTGGCCAAGGGTCGGGAAGCGGGGGTGCTTCGAGCTATCCGTTTGAGTTTTTTCTTCAGCCTTCTGGGACTAGTTATTTTGGTCGGACTTGGCTTTTATCATATTTTCTTTAAAGAAAAACTCCTTGTTGGAGAGGCACTTATTCTGGCTGGTTTCTTGGTTCCTTTCTATTACGCTTTCAATACCTGGAATATTTACTATGATGGGAAATCCTTATTTAAGGAATCTTCTATTCGTACTATCCTTTTGTATATTTTACTCCATGCTTTTTTGGCGGGAGGATTACTATTAGGTGCTAATGCATTAGGGCTTATTCTGATCTATCTTTTGGTGCATATTAGTGTATTTGTTTATTATTTTTTTGAGGTACGGAAAAAAATAAAGGACCATTCCGATAACTCTATCGACATAAAATTTGGAATAAATTCCTCTATCCAAAGGTTTGTCTTTAGTTTGTCGAGTAACCTCCCGCCAGTTGCCATCTCTGCTCTTTTTGGTCTTGAGGCCGTAGCTCTTTACTATATCGGTTTCTATATGATCAATGCTGGTTCATCCCTTATGGGAATGCTTGGGTATCTATATATACCCGCTCTTTTTAGGGGAGAAAAAATTAATTATAAAAACGTTATTTTTCAGAATCTTATTGTTGGCTTTCTGTTTTGGATTGCCTTCATTATTTTTATAAAGTACTTTTTTATTTTGATGTACGGAACGGGTTATATAGAAAGCCAAAAGTTGGCCTTTGCTTTTTCTTTTCTAATAGCACTTATGCCACTTAAGGTGTTTTTGATGAATTTTTTTCTGACGGGAAAGAAAAACTGGACTATCATTACTATTGTGAGTATAGCTAATATTTTTGCACTGGGTCTTCTGTATCTAGTTAAGGATTTTGGTTTTGTTCCGAGTAGTATCGTATATGTTTATATTCTTGAGCTGGCAGTGATTTTTCCTCTTCTCTTTATTTATTATCGAGATAATGGTATTTCCTTAGGAAAATCAAAAATACTGAGCAATACTTGATTAATACTGTATGAGACTGGTCCTTGCTAACCCTCACACCTTTGCGTACGGAAAGCTTGTTTCAGGACTTGTTTTTGGTAAACGAACGATTACAAAATACGATTTTTTTATTCAGTACTATATAAAAAAGAAACCACAACAAGTAGCTTTTTATATCGACGGAACAAGGAATTCATTTAACATTAATTTACCTTTCGGGTCGCTCCTATTTTCCTATCTAGAGCTCCTCGTGTGGATGCTTGCCAATAGAATAAATCCCTTCAAAATAAAAGTGTATTTTGGTCTTAGAAAACTTCGACCTGAAAGTGATGTCATTTTCACTTTTGCCCGTTCTATTATTAATGTAAGCGAAAAAAATAAACTGAAGCTACATGAATTTAAAGGGATAGTACTTGTGCATTTTACTCACTATTTCCAAAAAACAGAAAGTCTTTTGGGGTACATTAAAAATATTCCTCACTGTATCATCATTGCTGAAAATAATCTTGTACAGAATGCCTTTTTTAAGGAATACTTTCCTTTTATTGAAGAAGTATATCAATTACCATACACTTTTAGTGACAGGTTTGTTTTACAAGAGAAAGATTTTGAAAAAAGGATAAATAAATGCATAGCTCTCGGAACTTTGTGTCCAGCTGATGAAAAAGAGTTTTACAGTTTTTTTAAGGGAGAGTCTGCCCTACAGCCAATGAGGAGGATTCTTTATGACCAAAGTCATCGGTTCTCCCAGGAAATAGATTCTTTCATTAAAGGATTTGTAGATATAAGGATTTTGAAGAAAATTAATCCGGAAGATTCATCTTTCATTAAAATCATGAAGAAGCTACTCCCATATGTTATTCTGGAGAGAATTATTCCGGTACCACAAAGAGAATATTTTAAATTTGATATCGTAAAGCAATATAATCAATACAGGATGTTTGTATGTCCAGAGGAGGCGATAGGACTACCGTCAGTTAATGTTTTTGAGGGGATGGCTTGTGGGTGTGCTTATATTGGGATCAATGATCCAATGTACACCAATCTTGGTATGTCGCCTGGGGTCCACTATATTGCTTACAAGGAGAATGATATAGAGGATCTTGCGTCAAAGATCCGTTACTACCAGGCTCACCCTCAGGAGTTAAGAGAAATTGCTATGAATGGATACAATTTTGTAAGAGAAAATTTTACAAAGAAAAAAGTAGCTGAAGTATTCTGGAATGACCTAGAGAAAATCGCGGTTGACTTTTCAGTGTATAAAAAAGCAGTGGTTAGATGCTCTTTTAAGAGTTCTTAAGGGAATAATAGCTAAGAGAATCTAAGGTTTTCTAGCGGCGATGATCATTTCATTGAAGAAGGCAGAAGGAAGGAGTTGTATTTCGTAGCGATTCTTTCCAAGAATGAGGATTTTCTTAAAAGTATGAATGTTTAAGCCTGCTTTCTTGAGCATGAATCGAATCAGACGGGGGGTGAAAAAAGTATGGTGCTTGTAGAACCCACTTGCCATATACATTTGTTCCTGATGTGAGATGCCAAATAACATCTTGATACGTGATAATAGTCCAACATCGCTTGGAATAGTGATAAACATAACACCGTCTGATTTCAAAACACGTGCCGATTCTTTCAGAAGCCCGATAGGGTCAAAAACATGCTCAACGATGTCACCTGCCCATACGATATCGTAAGTGTCTGATGTTTCTGGGATGCCCTCATCTAGATTAGCTCTCTTAGCAACTACTCCCTGTCCCTGTGCCTTCTTTATAGCTTCCTCAGAAAAATCGAGCCCAATAACTTGATAACCTTTTTTAAGAAGTTCTTTTGAGATCTTTCCGCTCCCGCAACCAATATCAAGGATTTTTAACTGTGAAGGAAATATATTCTTCTCTTTCGTATATTGAGCTAATAGCCTGAACATCATCTCTTCTTCCTTGCTTATAGGGCAATAGTCTTCAGTGGCATAACGTTGATTTTCTCTTTCGTCTGGTCGCATAGTTTTTTAACAAGTGATATTAGTGGTTTGATATTCTCTTTTTAAGAGCTCTTATTATCCTTCTGAAAGGCATTAAGAAAGATGGTTTCGAGTTGATTACCGATTTTTTCAGGATGGAACTTTTTTTGGTAGAGTTCAATGGAATGGCGAGAGAAGGTCTCGAGTAACTCCTTCTGTACAAGAAATTGTTCGATGGATTGATAGAGGAAGTCTTCTACTGGCTGCATCTTTCCTTCTCTTTGAAGCTGAAAAAGATGGTTATAGAAAACTTTTGGATTGTAATACTTTCCAAAAATTTGGTACGTCTGTGGATTATAATCCTGAAGGGGATGGTTGTAAAAAATGAAACCATTTTTGCCAACATCTACCATTTCGCTGGTAGCATATTGGTCAGTAGTAATGATAGGCATTCCATATGCTAGAGCTTCGATAAGTACGAGTCCAAAGCCATCTCTATAAGTAGGAAGACAAAAAACATCATGTTCTCGGTAAAGAGCACGCATTTCCTCGGCTCCAAGTTTGGCATCGATGAGGTGAAGTCCTTCAATTTTCTGGAGAGCCTCCATATCTTCTTTACGGAGAGTGTGGACAGGAGTCACGATAGAAAGTTCTACGTTCTGCCAATGGAGACGTAAGCGTTGAAAAGCCTTTACGAGTTCTACCCCACCCTTCATGTAGTACATGCCTACGAAGAGTACTTTGAGTTTTTCTTTGAAAACTTTTGGAATAGGGTTACCGGTATCCAAGAGTGGAAGAGGGTAAATGACTGCCATCTTTTTTTCAAGACGTTTCCGAATGAATTCTGGATACCAAACACTAGTAAAAAAACTCTTTTTTGCTGCCTCGCTGAGAAAAATGATTTTATGACATTTTCTCTGTAAAGTGAGAATTGAAACAATAAGGCGAGCAAGAGGATGTTGCCCAATGCCCCGATCATAGTTATAAAAGGATAGACCGGTTTCTAAATAAGCGCAGTAGGGCTTATTGGTAAGGAGAACAGTACCATAGGTAAAAAGAATATCGCCTTTCTTTTCGTAGCGGAAACGTACATTAGGTATGCCAAGAATACGTCGTAATCGATAGCGCCACTGTCTCGTCTTCATGCGTTCGATCTCTTTTTCAAAGGTAGGGAGGATATTGTACAGAGTCCTTGAAGGAGGTGTCGCAGTGCTGATGAACTCTCCTTCTTTAAGGACCTTGCCAAAGTTAAGCACAAACTGGCGAAGGTAGGGTTGAAACAGAACGACTCGATATTTCATATCAATGCTTCTTTCTCAAAACAAGCAGTATGGTGTGGCCAGAAATAGGAGCTAAAAGGGTGGAGAGAATAAAGGCAATGCCTTGAGCTAAAAAGCTTTTGTTGTTGTAAATCGCTTGGAAGAATGGTTTTAAAGGACCAGTCTCATCTTTAAAGCCCTTGAATCCTTCGTAGGGCTTTTTCCAAACAAGTTCAAATCCCCAATTGGTGAAGTTTCGTATAACCGACTCGCTTGAGAGTGCGAATTGGTAAAAATGCTCTCGATCAAACTTGGCCGGATCGTGCTTGGGGTAGAGTCCTAAGAGGGCCTTCAGTCTTCGCAAGGGGGACATGTAGGGGAAGGTAAGAAAGAGGTATCCTCCGGTCCTTAGTACCCGGTGCATTTCCCGGCCAATAGCCTCATAGCCTTCTGGGAAATGTTCGATGACCCCAAGTGACCAGTAACCATCGAAGCTCTCATCAGGAAGGTCGAGTTTTCGGACATCACCAAGATGAATCTTGAGTTCCGGGATGAGTGAGGTGATTTTTTCTACTGTTTTTGGAGCAAAGTCCACCCCGTGAGCTTCATATCCTCGGGCATGGAGAGAATAAACAAATTGACCTTTACCACATCCTCCTTCAAGAACCTTGCTGCCCGGGCTTAGAAACTTTTTAGTAATTGGGTAGACAAAACGTTCTTTAGCCCCAGCAATGATACTTTTTTTGAGTTTTTCATCTTCCCACTGACGATCCCAAAATTCTGGAGTCGCATTTTCCTTGATATATACCAAACGGCGGTGTTCTTGGTCGTAGTAACGCATAGAGTTAGGGCTTTCTGGCAATGAGGATAATGTTGAGGGTGAGGCCTCGCATGATGAGTTGGTCAAATCTCTTTACGAGCGGAAAAGGAAGTTTGCCCAGAGAGAAGAACAACCAATCAAGAAAGAGTCCTAAGAGATTATTGATAAAATAGATAGGACTTAGCAAGATACCAAGCCCAAAAGAGGCGAGGAAATAGTTTTTGAGTTGTAGGAGAGTGGTGAGGTAAGTATTAGACTCCTCAAGTTTTTCAACATGAAAGTTTTTGAAGAGGTGTACGAGTCCAAATTTGGTGAAGCGCCAATAGTCAACATTCCAAAAAGAAAGTGTGGCTGGATCAACATTTTCAATTTTAGCTTCTTGGAGTGAGAGGGGAATGCCGTGATTACGCATCGTTTGCGGAACAGTCACGAGAACTAATCCCCCAGGCTTCAGTACTCGTTCAATTTCTTGGATAGTGCCAATCGTATTAGAAATATGCTCGAGAGACTGGTTGAGAATAACACCATCGAGAGAATTATCTGGAAGCCCAGAGTCCCAAGCGTCCCGTACGATATCAGCCTTGGTATCAGGATAGGGGTCAAGGCCAATGTATTCGCAGGTAAAGAAGTGGGCGTAGGGCTTATTACCACAGCCAATATCAAGCACTTTCATTTCCTGAGTAAAGCGCTTGGCGAAACTTTGGACTGCTTTTTCGACCGGAATGCGGGCGAGGTAATTACTGGAAAAAAGATGGATCATGACTAAATTGAGCTTTTTCTGGATCAGGTATACTATAGAAGTATACTATAAATGACTTCAATCAAGGAGTGCTTTTTAGTTATTGACAAGGGTAATGATTTTGTGTCTACCTAAGAAAAGTTTGATTTTTCCTTCGAAATTATGGAAAAGGAAATGAATGAACAG
>CAZQWS010000001.1:0-3640 GCA_964597355.1 uncultured Bdellovibrionales bacterium | reverse complement strand
CTAAGAAAAGTTTGATTTTTCCTTCGAAATTATGGAAAAGGAAATGAATGAACAGCTGAGCATAGCAGTGGCTATACCTTGTTACAATGAAGAATTGACGATAGGAAAGGTTATCCAGGATTTCCGTAAAGAACTGCCAAGGGCAGATATTTTTGTTTTTGACAATAATTCATCTGATCAGACAGTGAAGATAGCGCGGGAAAATGGGGCTCAGGTTATCTTTGAAAAGAAGCAAGGGAAGGGCTATGCTATGCAGCGCATGTTTACCACGATGCAAGCAGATATCCTTGTTATGGTAGATGGTGATGCGACGTACTTTGCTGAAGATGTTCACAAGCTTATTGCTCCCATTGTTGAAGATAATGCTGATATGGTGGTGGGCAATAGACTTCATCAAAATGATAAAGGGTTCTCTTTTGCTCATCGATTCGGTAACGCTCTTTTTAAAATGTTTCTTAACTACCTCTTTAATACCCGGTACCAAGACATCCTTTCGGGCTATCGGGCTATGAAAAAAGAATTTTATCAAGGAGTGCCCTTGCTTGCGGGAGGGTTTGAAGTGGAAACAGAGCTTACTTTGCAGTCATTAGACCGAGGATATTTCCTAAAAGAAGTGCCTATCAAATACACGGATCGTCCTGTAGGGAGTCATTCAAAAATCAATGAGTTTAAAGATGGTTCTCGGATTATCCTCACGATCATCTCTCTCTTGCGGGATTATCGCCCGATGATTTTCTTTTCCTATTTAGGTGGTGCTTTTATTACGTTTGGACTTATTTTTGGCGGAGTAGTAGTTGTAGAGTTTTATCAGACGGGATTCATCACTCGGGTGCCTATGGCTATCCTTTCCATTGCCCTGGTGATTGTCGGAGTAAATGCAATCGTCTCCGGGCTTATCTTGAGCGCAGTGGCCAGGCGTCAAAAGGAAACAGAACTCATCATGCGACAAATTACCAAGAACCGTCGCTAATGAAGAAACTTTCTCTTGAGGTTTTTGACCCAATTTGGAGAAAGAATAACAATAAGTGGTTCAATAAGGTAAAGGTAATTGCTCACAGAGAAGTTGTATTTCTTGATGTACTTTACTTGAGTTTTCATGCATTGCCACATTTGTGCCTGTTGCTTCTCAAGGGAAATACCTTGGTCGATGGATCGGTAGCACAAGAATTCAGGAAGATTGTAGAGTTTGCTCTCGGGCAAGACACGTAGCCATAGATCGTAATCTTGGCCATACCGTACGTTTTCATTGTATTTGCCTACGGATTTAACAAGGGCAGTATCAAAAATGACACAGCTGTGGGCGAAAGGGTTTCTTTGGATGATACTTTTTCTTATTTCGGTATCAGTCATTTTGAGAGTGACAGGGAGCTTCTTGCCTTGGGTGATATTGATGTAGTTACAGCCTATCAAGCCATACTCTGGATGTGTCGTGAGAAAAGCATTTTGTTTTTCAAGTTTTTCTCTGTGCCACCAGTCATCAGCATCGATACGGGCAGTATAGCTCCCTTGAGCGAGTTCTAGGCCCTTGTTGAGGGATTTGGTTAGTCCTAGGCCGGGAGTATTTTCTATGAGTTTGAATCTTTCGCCGAAGGTAGTCTGCCATTTTCCCAAGAGATTTTTGGTGGTATCAGTCGAACCATCGTTAATACAGACGATTTCAAAGTCCTGGAATGTCTGCTTTTGAATGCTCTCAAAACAGCGGTCGAGAGTCTCGGCGCCATTGTAAATTGAAATGAGGATGGTAATTTTTGGGGAAATCATGATTGAATGTATCGTTTGAGGAGAGTATTCCAGTCATGGGAGATTTTTTCAAGAGAAAAGTTTTCTTGGATGAATGCCTGGCCAGATTGGGCGAGTTCTCTCTGGAGAGAAGGGTCTTGGACCAGTCTTTCAATGGCGAGTGCGAGTGTATGGCTATCTTGGATAGGGACGAGGAGTCCAGTTTCATTATGCTTCACGAGCTCGCGATTTTCTTCAATATCAGTAGTAATAACTGGGAGATGAGCAGCCATAGCTTCCATCAGGGCATTGCTCATGCCTTCAAAGAGGGTGGGAAGAATGAAGATGTGGGAAAGCTTGAGGAGTTCGGATACATCCTGTCTTTTCCCGAGAAAAAGGATATTGGCTCGGGAAGCGTAAGGGCTTACTTGTTCTTCTAAACGCGATCGTTCTTCCCCATCGCCGACGATGAGAAGCTTTAAGTGTGTATGCTTTTGATAGACTTTCTCAAAAGCCTCGAGGAGGTAACGATGGCCTTTATTGGAATGTAAATTAGCGACGCTAATAAGAACAACCTCGTTAGGAGCAATACCAAGGGATGTTTTGAGTAAGGAATTTTCAGAGGAGGGAATAAAAGCCTTTACATCGATGCCATTAGGCAATACGTCTATGGTGTCTTTTGATATGCCCAAGTGTTCGGTATAGAAACGTTTCACAGCTTCCGAATTTGCGATGTAGCGTCTCACGAAGGGGCGAGTAAGTCTTGAAAGAAATCGGGCGATGAAGTATCGGGGATGGTTGTAGGTGGTGCGGAGAAAGGGGATGGGCGAAAGAGGAAGGATAAAGCGAGTGGCCATATCAGCGTGGAAAAGGTAGCTCAAGACCAGGTCAGGATTTTCTTCTTTGACCAAGGTACGAAGACGGAGAAGGCCAGGAATATCGAACAGGTTCTTACAATGGACGTTCACAACCCGAATATTAGCTTCGACAAAACGGGGAGTAAGTTCACCGAGTTCCTTGAGGGTGATAATAGTATGCTCAAAGTCATCAACAAGAGGGAGGGTGCGAAGGAGCATGTTTTCACAGCCGCCGTTATTAAGCGACTGGATAATATGGAAAACCCTCTTTTTCCCTGGAATCATATTTTTGTGCCAATGCAGGTAATCCCGGCTTCTTTATGTTCGTACGCATCGATAGATTGGAGGTGGGCATCTGTAAACCACTTTTTGATTTCTTCTACGTAGTAATAATTACTCTTGGGGGTAGCGAGAACGTCAAAAGCATCGTTCAATTTCATGTTAAAGGGGAAATGACGATAGTAGGCAAAGGGAAGCTTAGCTTCAAGTTTTGGGAAACCAATCTCGCCAAGCCAGTTCCCAAAGAGATTGATGCCGTGGACTGCTCCTCCAGGGATATAGCAAAGCTTGTAAAGGAGGGGCTTCGGGAGCTTTTTAAGGAGGGAGCGGAGTGGTTCATAGAAGTAGAGGGCCCGCGCGTTGTTACGGCGATTATAGACCCAAATAAGCATTTTTCCTGAGGGTTTCAGTACGCTTGGAAGCTTACTAAAGCCCACCTGAGGTTCAGGGAGGTGGTGGAGTACCCCGATAGAGTAGGCAATATCGAATACCCGGTGGAAGGGCATGGCGTAAATATCAGCCTGGACAATGCAGACATTGGGCAAATCTTTGGTCAGGCCATAGGCAACCTCAACCGTTTCTCCGAGATCGGTCCCAAAAGAAACTTCGGTTCCCGAAAGAGCTGCCCATTTGGTAAAGCGTCCTGAACCACATCCGATGTCCAAGGTAGTTTTTCCCTTTAAATCCTGCTCTCCGAGAAAAGGGGAAAGAAAATGAAAGAAGTTATTTTTTTCGTAATCATTTTCCTTGTAGATGTATTTCCATTCATAAGCGAAACTCTCGGC